>JBEBFV010000133.1:0-13664 GCA_040081795.1 Limisphaerales bacterium
CTCCAAAAAATGTCCCTTGCACCGCGACGACGTGTGCTATCTTCCGGTGTGGCTGTCGTGGGCGTAAGTGTTAGTTGATGGTGCCAGTTGCAGAACGGTCAGTTGAGTCGGTTGGTTCAGTTGACGGTGCAGAAGGCAGTTCAGTCGGTTAGTAGATACGCCCACGCCAGCCCGTTCGTTTTCCCCCGTTCGCGCAGAGATTTCCCCGCCCCTGACCCGCATTGGGTCAACCATGCCCCCGCGCACAACGGGCTTTGTCAGATTTTCAACCCCAACCACCAAACCCGAGACGGGCCGGGGCGTTCACGCGCTCCGGCCCGCTTCATTTCAACGCACAGAAAGGAACCCCATGACAGCCACGATGGAAGAACCGCAATCCACGAGCCTCTACTACCGCCAGGGCTCCAGCGACAAAGAGTATCACGTCCGGCTTGAAGCGCAGGGCGACGGCTTTGTCGTCAACATCGCTTACGGCCGCCGTGGCTCGACCCTGAGCACCGGCACGAAGACCAGCAGCCCGGTCGATTACGACATGGCACTGGCGATCTTCGAGCGTCTGGTTCGGGAGAAACAAGCCAAGGGCTACACGGAGGGCGCGAACGGCACGCCTTACCAGCACACGCAGCAAGCCAGCCAGGTCTCGGACCTGCTGCCGCAGTTGCTCAACGCGATTGACGAGGCCGAGGTCGCCCGGCTCGTGAGCGACCCGCGCTGGGCCATGCAGGAAAAGAAGGACGGCCGGCGTCTGCTGCTCCGCAAGGAAGGCGACGACATCACCGGCATCAACAAGCTGGGCCTCACCGTCGGCGTGCCGGAGACGGTCGTCCGCACGGCGCAGGACTTGTCCGGCGACTTCGTGATGGATGGCGAGTCGATCGGCGACTACCTCCACGCCTTCGACCTGTTGCTCCTCAATGGCCGGGATCTGCGCGGCGAGTCCTACAACCGGCGCTACACCGCGCTGCTGAACCTGCTGGCCGGCGGCCTGCCCAAGCACATCAAGGCCGTCACCTGCTGGGTGGACCCGATGGACAAAGCGTCGTGGCTGCGGGACTTCAAGGAGGACAAGGCCGAGGGCGTCGTGTTCAAGTTGCTCGCCGCGCCCTACACCGCCGGTCGTCCAAACTCCGGTGGCCCGCAGCTCAAGCACAAGTTCGTCGCCACGCTCAGTGCGGTGGTGGCGCGGGTCAACGCGCAGCGCAGCGTCGGGCTGTCCCTGCTCAATCACGAGGGCTGGCAGCCCGTCGGCAATGTCACCATCCCGGCGAACCACAAAGTTCCCCCGGTTGGTGCCGTCGTCGAAACTCGTTATCTGCATGCCTACCGAGACGGCTCGCTGTATCAGCCCGTGTATCTGGGCGAGCGCAGCGATGTCCGTCAGGAGGAGTGCGTCGTGTCGCAGTTGAAGTTCAAACGCGACGAGGAGGAGCCATGAACCCTACGACGCCACTGCTCAACCGCTCGAAGGTGCGGCAGTTCGCGCTGACCATGGCGGAACACCGGGCGCACAAGTTCAACCGCGTCGGCAGCGAGTTCTTCGTGCGCTGCGAGGTGCAGTTGAAGAACTTCATCCGCGACCAGGTCCACCGGCATCCCTCCAAAGGAAAGACCATCCAATGAACGCGAAGCGCCTGTTGGAGCGGTATGAAGCGCTGTTGGCCTTCATCAACCAGCGAGCGGCTGACGAAGGCGAAAATGCCTTCGGCTCGCTGTTGCGCATCGCAGAGCACGCCGACCGCGATAAGCGGTGGCTGCGGAGGCAGGAACGCCTTCGCAAAACCAAGCCCTGAACGCCGAGAGGAGGCGTTCCAGCAATCCCCGGTGTCTTCGCCTGGAGATGCCTCAACCCCACAAACCCGGCCGGTCGGCTCCGTTGTCCTCCAACGGGGCTGGCCGGCCTTTCCCTTAACCAACCAACAATCCCATGAACGAAACCATCGAAATCCTCCATCACGCCCTCCGCCCGGCCCTCCTTGGCCTGGGCAAGGTCATCAGCAAACGCAGCACCCTCCCCGTGCTCGGCCATGTCCGCGTCACCCGCGACCGTGCCGGGCAGGTGTTCCTCCAGGGCACCGACCTCGACGCCTTCGCCGTGTATCGCGTGCCCGATGCCACGCCGGGTCCCGCGTGCGACTACCTCGTGCCTTTCGCGCCGCTGCAACAGGCGGCCAAGAGCAGCCTCACGCGCATCGAACTGGTCCGCGAATCCGACACCAGCGTCCGGCTCCGCGCTTTCCTCGGCGCGGCTCCGATTGAGCAGGTGCTTCCCGCGCTCCCGGCGGACGAGATGCCGCCGCTGCCCGAGGTGAGCGGTCCCCCGCAGCCGGTGGACGACAAGTTCCGCGACGCGCTGCGACAGGCCTTCGCCTGCTGCACCGGTGATCTCAGCCGGCAGGTGCTCACCCAGGTCTGCCTCGATGTCCGCGACCCGGCCAGCCACTACCTCGTCGCCTCCGACGGCAACCACCTGTTCTGCGCGAACTCCTTTGCGTTCGACCTGAAGCAGCCCGTCCTCATCCCCAACCAGCGGTTCCTGCACTGGCCGGGGTTCATGCAGGATGGCACCGGCGAGTTGACCGTGCGGCCCACGAGCAAGCGTGGCGGTCCGTGGCTCAAGCTGGCGTCCGGCCTGTGGACGTTCATCGCCAAGCTGGGCGAGGGCGCGTTCCCGGAATGGAAACAGCACCTCCCCAAGTCCCGGCATGGCCGCACGCGCATCCTGTTCGACGCTCAGTCGGTCGAGCTGCTGCTCGCTGGGCTGCCCCAGCTTCCGGCGGCGAAGGAGATGCACGCACCGGTCACGCTCGAAGTCACTGTTGGCAGGGTGAGCTTCAAGGCCATTGCCAAAGATGCGACGGAATGGTCCACGCTGGCGGTGCCCGGAGCGCAGGTCAACGGTCGGCCCGTGAGCGTGAAGCTCAACCGGGAGCCGCTGCTCAAGGCGCTGCGCTTCGGCCTGACCGCCCTCGAAATCGAGGACGCCCACACCCCGCTGGTCTGCTGGCAGGACGGGCGCACGCTCCTCATCGCGCCACTGCGTCCACCAGAGGAGGCGGCGACTCCCCAGAACCCACCTCCCAGCGAGACCCCGGCGAGCGCGACTCCGTCCGCGCCGCCAGTGGAAACCCCGACGGCAGCAACCAAACCCACCATGCCCCAGAACCCAACGCCGCCTGAACGCGGCATCCGTCCCGTCGCCCCGGTCAATGGCGACCCCAAGTCCGGCGCGTTCGATGAACTCATCGCGCACGTCGAGTCCGTGAAGGCCAAGCTCAAGGAGGTCAGCAATGACGTCGCCGAGACGCTCGTCCTGCTCAAGGCCACCGAGCGGGAGAAGCGGGCCAGCAACAAGGAAATCGAGTCCGTGCGTGCCACGCTGCGCTCCTTGCAGCGCGTGCAGCTCTAGCGCATCAATGCTGGCAGCGCGGACGGAGTCCCATCCTCCGTCCGTGCCTGCGGCGCGAACCCATGCTCACCAAACTGTTCACCACGGTGCTCGACGCCGTCTCTGACTGGACCGACTGCGTGGCGACACGCGTGCCGCTGCGCCGGGCGAGCGGCCCCGATGAAGTCACTCTCGACCTGCCGGGGTATGTCCAACTCGACTCCTATGGCTGCGGCGCAATCGCCGGCGTCATGGCGCTGAAACACTTCAAGCCACGCGCCAGCTTCACCGCCTTTTACACGCGTGTGAGTCCGCATTCGGAGAACGGCACCGCCACCTATCGGCTCATCCGCGCACTGCGGCAGAGCGGCCTTCGCGTCAGCGAACGCCACGACCTGTCCTTCGCGGACCTGTGCGCGGCGATTGACGCGGGCAGTCCGGTCATCGTCGTGGTGCACAACCCCGGCGCGGAAGACACACATTGGGTCGTGGTCTATGGCTACGGCCGGAAGCCCAAACGCGTGTTCCTCGCCACCAACGGATTTCCGATGGTGACGAACGTGGTCCTGCTCCGCCGGTTCGCCCGGATCTGGTCGCCGCACGGCAACGGCCTCATCTGCGCCAAGTCTAAACGTCGGCGCGGCGCGTGACGTTCTCCCCGTAGTCCTCTCGGAAGTCCCTCCGCCGGGCAGCTTACCTGGCTTTCACCCCAACCCGCCGGGGCAGCGCACTGCTGTCCTTGTGCCCAACCCCAACCCATCCATGAACCTCCTCACCAAAATTGTCCTGCTCGTCCTGCTGGGCGTGGCCGCCATGTTCGTGCTGCTGCACGTCCTGCCCTACCTGCTGGGCTCCCTAGCAGTCTTCGGCGGCTACAAAATCTACCAGCACCTCAACCCTCCGTTCCGCTAAAACCATTATGAACTCTGAACTCCTGTCCCTGCTCACCCGCGAAGGCGTGCTCCTCGCCGTGAGCGTCCGTTACTGGCGCGGCTGCAAAAAGCTCCGCGCTGAAGACCTCGGGCTCAACGCCGAGGATGTCTCCGACCGGCTCATCAGCCTGGGCCACAAGCGGCTGCTCCCCCGCGACGCCACTGCCGCGCTGGCCTTGATCGAAGGGCGCACGCACGCCTTCGTCGAGGCCAACACGTTCCCGTTCCTGGGCGGCCTCGCCCACTTCCTGCCCAACGGCCGGCTGGAAGATGTCACCACGCGGCTCCACGAACTCGAAACCGGGTTCTGGACGGCCAAGGCAGACTTCCTCCGGCGCTACGCGGAACTGCGGGAGTCCGCCGCCGCCGAGTGGCGGGCGCTGGCCGGGAAGCTCGTGGCCCACCCGGAGCAGTTGGTCGCCACCATCGAGAGCTCATTCCCGCTGCCACAGCAGATGGACCGGTTCTTCGCGTTCGAGACGCACCAGTTCCAGGTGTCCGCACCGGAAGAGTTGCAGCGGGAACTCATCACCACGGCCGAGCGGCAGTCGCTCATTCACGCCCGGCAGCGGGCGGCGAACGAGGCGTCCGCGAAGATCCGCCGCGACGTGGAGGTCTTCGTTGCCGACTGCGTGGCGAGCCTGCGCGAACAGACGGCGACCCTGTGCCAGGAGATGCTCACGAGCATCCAGACCTCGGAGACGGGCGTGCACCAGAGGACCCTCAACCGGCTGGTGCGGTTCATTGACCAGTTCCAGCAGATGAACTTCGCCAACGACACCGAGATGGCTCGGCAACTGGAAACAGTCCGCTCCGAGTTGCTCACGCGCACGGCCGAGGAATACCGCGACAGCGCGACGGCCCGGCAACGGCTCGTGGCCGGGCTGTCCCGGCTCGGAGCCGAGGCGCGTTCGCTGGCGCAGCAGGATGCGAGCGAGCTCGTGCAACGGTTCGGCTCGCTGGGCCAGCGCAAGTTCCAGCTCGCGGCCTGAGCAAGTTCGGAGGGGGCGGGAGCCTTGGTGGTTCCCGCTCCTACCGTCCCGCGGATTTGAAACCGATATTCCTGTCAAGAAAACAATGTGACAAAATCTTCTCAAAAACGAGATTTCACCCCTTTTTGTCCAACTTCTATTGGGTGAAGACATACACTCGATCTGCCACCCAAGAATCGAGCCGCCTGAGCGATCAGCCGGCTCTCTCCTCCTCCACCCAAGTCCCCCGCCCATCCCCATGGCAAAGGCCCTGGTGGCATTGGCTGGCACTCCTACCGCTCCTCTATCTGGGGTGCTGCCTTGGCCTGGCGATCCTGATAGTTGCCTGTGTGGCCTGGCCGTTCACCTTGATGGGACTCTGTTTGGTCACGCTTACATGGAAGGAGGGCAAACGATGAACTCCTCGCACGCCCCTCACCTGCGGTTCCTGCGTGAGCGTTACAGCGGCGCTCCCCAAATCGGCAGCACAGCGACCAAGCCATGCGGCGAGTCAAGGACGAGCAAGCCCCGGTCCTGCGTGAACTGGTAGCCGGTCCCGTCCACGACACCGAGCGAGCCGTCGGGCTGCTTGACCACGTCCATGGTCACTTTGCCGTGAATCTTGCGGACCTCCTTGACCACTCCGCCTACGGGAACGTGGTAGCGGTGGTAGTCATTGACGTTCAGAAAACTGTGCGTGAACACGCCACCGCGAAACTTGTCCTGGTAGGGACTGCCGTCGAGCAGACCGAGCAGGGACCACGTCAATCCCTTCGCCGTAATCTTCGAGTCATCCGTGATTGACCACTGTCCTTGGAAAACGCTGTCGGCCGGAGCAACGATGATGCTGTCATCGCACAGGCCGTCCACAGGCCGCTTTCCGGGCCGGACCTGCCGGGCGAAGAACTGGTTAAAAGTCAGCCAACCGCTTGGCGATGGGGCGTAGTCTTCGATGTGGTAGCTGGGGTCAGAGAAGAAGCTCGTTATCCCCTTGGCGGATTCCGTCGTGTCGAGAAAGGCTCCCCAGTCTTGGGCAAACTTGCGGGTCCACTGTTGGAAGGGTTCGTCAGCGTCCAGAACGCCATCGGGAGACTGATCAATCAGGTAATAGAACTTGGAGACGAACGCGTTCAGGTTCCGGTCCGTGGGGATCAGCGTGACCATCTCGTTGAGGAAGCTGGTGTATTGCGGAATGGTCGCGACATCCGAGCAGTCGGCCTTGCGGAGGGACGCCATGAGCGCTGACTCCAAGTCCGGCCGCGCCTTCAGGAGTGCGATCAACTCTACGACGATGGGCTGGTGTTCAGTCACGGTGGTGATTGCCAGGTTGACCTGCGGCCGCCTTGCGGCGGCCGCAGGAAACGTTTCGGCATTTAGCGGGGAGTGTCACCGCACACGAATGCAAGTGACACGCGCTCGGTTGCCGCACTGGCCTCTGGTGAAGCCTCGAGTGGTGACGCAGAGATCTGCGCACCGGCTTCCCTGAAGATTTTTGTTCGTTGAACAATCATTGAATTGTCGGGGCCAAATTCACCCCGGTCGTCGAGTTTCATGGGGCGATGTTGCAAAGAGTGGCAAGCGCCCGGGAGTAGGATCGGGCCACGAGCACGCTGGTGCCGTTGAACGCCGAAGGACTGAAATCCAAGGGAGCTGGTGGCGGGGAAGGTGATGCGTTTCACTGCGGTCAATCTATGTGACCAGCACTTACTCCTCCATGGGGTGTAACCCTACCAAAACACACCAACCTAAGCCGTGGAGTCCGTCAGCCGTGAGAGACGTGTTGCTGTTTTCCCCGGCTGGGAGACAGTGATTCCACATCTGGGAGCGGCCCGAGAGTGCGAAGGCAGCGGGTTCCGTCGAAAATTTGCGACCCTGTGACCCCGAAAAATCTCGGGGCCGCAGGGTGGATTCGGCAATTACGGACAAGTGTCTGTGCGGGCTGCTTCGAATGCACGCGAAGCCGGCCCGGAGGAACGCGACACGCGCTCGATTGCCAAAGTGTTTGTAAGATGATTCACAGGGCCAACACGGCTGATCTCGCAGCCGGTCTGTGTATGCGGTTGGCGCTGGGTCATCATGTCCAACCACACTTTGAGCGGCCCGTGGATGCCCTTGAGCAGCGGCGCTGGCACCACCGGCATGCTGTAGAAAACCTGCTCCATCTCCTCCTGGAGCAGCCGGTAGTCCGGCTCGTCCAGCTTGCCCAGCTCCAGGTCGTCCTGAAGCAGCGTGGCCAGCAGGTGCCGGGGAATCTCCATGTCCCGGTCCATTGACGACCGATCCAACAGCCTCCAGAACCGGTCGGCCGCGGCGTAGAGCTGATTGTAGCGCGGCGTCAGGAAGTCCTGGCGCAGCCGGCCGTCGGTCTGCCGGGCGCAGACGTTCTGCCGGATGCTCCGGTAAAACCGAATTGAGCGCAAAACTCCAAGCAGTATCCACCTCTCGATGGACGTGGGATTGACATTGAACTGCCGAAGCAGCCCTTCTTCGATGATGTCGCTCATGGTTTGTTTGTGTTTGGGTGGTTACGTGCGAACTCATTGATCTCAAAGTCTGATCGTGGTAATTTTGCGGCGCTGTGTTCGTGGTGAAGCGGTGAGAAGCTGTTAACCGACGAGCTTCTTCAATTCGCTGGCGGGAATCAGGACGTGGCGGAAGCCGGGCACGCGACGAAGTCGTCCGCGCTGAACTAGTCGCCTGACGCTGGACGACGAGATGTTCAGCAGCGCTGCTGCCTCGTGGAGTTGGTAGGCGAGAGGGGTTGGTTTTGCCTGAATGGCCCTCTCGGTGTCAGACGCGATCTGATTTAGCATCACTACCAAATAGTGATGAACCAGCCGGCGAGCAAAACGTCTATTACCCCCCTAGGTATTAGTTTTGCGGTCTCGATTCGCAGCCTTGGCTTTTGAGAGCTTCCGCTTGGCTTTTGAAAGCCGGGACGTTTCGGACTCATCGAGTGGACGAAGCCCATGCTTCTGAATGTCCATCAACTCCACATCGCGCCAACCCCATGCCCGACGTCGGATTCCTGCGTTCGGGTGGGGATTTGGAACACCTTGATCAATGCGCATTTGATTGATCATTTTGAGAAACCCACGAGCCAGCGGCTTGTTGTTTAGACGCAAATTCCAGGACATGTTGAGGGGCGGGGTCCAACCCGGCTGCTGGGGCAGGAAATCCTCCTCAATCGAAATCCGAACGCAGCCTCGGCTCGACGCCACCACCGGATCAGGCCACCGCTTAGCCAGTCGTGCCTTGCGCTTAAGGCTCAGTTTTATCCAAGGCTCGCCGAACTCATATTTGCCCTTCAGCCGAGCGGCGACTTCATAATGCCAAGCGCTGCATACACATTGCGCCTCAAACACCGCACTGATGGTCCCTTGGGCCTGCTGCGATGGATTCCCGATGTCCGCAGTGCGGGCTGTGTCCGAGGGATGCACCAGGTCAACTGCCCCTTGAGTGACTGCCGCTAGATATTTGCCGATGGCGGAACCCTTCAACGATTGCAATAGGCTCACCATGTCGGTGGTTTTTTTCTGCGATGGCTTTGCAAAACTTTCCCTCCACCACCAGTTGCACTTCTTGGCCAATGCTTCTTCGGTGAGGGGCGGTTCAGTGCTCATAGTGGTGTTGGGCTCAAAACTTTACCTTACCAGCCATCGTCTGGGAATGCTGGTCACGCAAGTGCCCATACACCTTCATCGCCAGTGCGCCTCCGTCCTTGTGCCCCAGCCAACGCGACACAGTGGGGATGTCCACGCCGGATTCGATGCACCGGGTGGCGAAGAGGTGCCGCAGGTCGTGATGGGTGATACGGGCCATGCCCACGGCCTTCGCGGCTTTGTCCATGGCACGTTGACATTCACGAACTCGCATCACGTTTGCGGACGGATCTACTCCCGTCGCGGCGGCTTTCAGCCGTTCCAGCAACGAGCGCATTTCGGAAATCATGGGAATGGTCCGGATCGCACCGCTCTTGGTTCCGGTGACAGGATCCCCGCGCACGGTGATCTCGCCTTTCGCAAAATCGCAGTCTGCCCAGGTAACATTAGCCGCTTCTGTCTTTCTGAACCCTCCATACGCCAAAAATCGCACCAAGTCGGCGCAGTCCCGGCTGCACCACGCACCCGCGCGTTCAATCTTGTGAACGAATTTCCGGAACTGCGCCTGCTCCGGAAGCTTTAGTTTTTTGAGTGTGATCCGCGCCTTCTTGATACCCAAGGCCGGATTGCCATACCGGGCACCCGCCGACACTGCGATGGCGAGAATCTGTCGCAACGTGCCGACGGTGTTGTTGTAAACCGACGAGGAATACTTCGTGACGAATGACGCGGCCCATTCCTGGCAAACTTTTTCCGAGATCTTTCGAGCCTCGATCGAGGTTGGGCCAGGCCACGTTTTCACCAACGCGTCGATGCTCTTCTGGCGGTAGAGCTTGGCGCTGGGCTTCAGCTTCGGATGATCAACGACTTGCTTGCGGTAAATCTCTACTGCCTGATCGAAGGTCAGCTTTCCCCGACCCGCTTCCGTTCGGGCTTCCAAGTGTTCGCGCTCGGCCTTCACCAAATCGCCAAGCCGCAGGTGGGCTACGCTCAGAACATCGGTCTTTAGCGACTGGCGAATTAACTTGCCGCCCACTCTGACCCGCGCAAAATAAATGCCTGATGGCTCGTAGCGAACCAAGTTTGCCGCCGGGGTTTTTTTCCACTGTGAAGGGTTGTCGGACATTGGTCGATTGCAACCAGTATCACATGGCGGTATCAGATTTGCAATCCACGGTTCTAACTCGGATCGTAAACACCTCTAGTTAAGCAAGTTGGGCCCGTAGCTCAATGGTTAGAGCAGGCGACTCATAATCGCTTGGTTACCGGTTCGAATCCGGTCGGGCCCACCACCTCAGCGCTTCTCCCCGCCCATTCTGTCCAGCGCCCACGCCACGCCGAGCGACAGCGATGCCAGGACACCGAGGGGAATGAGGGCCATCAAAACTTTGAGCTTCCAGCCCTGACGAATCGCCGGGTCCGTCAACAGCTCGTGCATCCACAGCGCGGCGATCACCAGCAGGACCACGGTCAGCCCGCCCTGGCCGAAGCGTCGCAGCCGGCCGGCCCAGAGCGCTTTGCCGCACGCCGGGGGACTGCTGGTCAGATCGGAGGCTTCCATGCGCTCGCTCATTGCGCCATCCAGCCGCCGTCAATCACCACGTCAGTCCCCGTGATGAAGCCGGAGTCGCCGGACGCGAGGAAAACAGCGAGCGCCGCGACTTCCTCGGGCTTGCCGAAGCGGCCCACGGGAAGCTGCGCGGTGAACTTCGCGAGCAGCTCGGGGTTATTGAGAATCGGCGTGTTGATCTCCGTCGAGCACGGGCCGGGGCTGATGGCGTTGACGGTGATGCCTTTGGCGGCGAGTTCCAGTGCGAGCGACTTGGTCAGGCCCATGATGCCGGCCTTGCTCGCGGAGTAGGGCACGCGGTGCGCGATGGAGATGTGCGCCATCATGGAGGCGAGGCTGATGATGCGGCCGCAGCCGGTCTCGATGTGCGGCACGAAGGCGCGGCACAGGAGGAAGACGCTCGTCAGGTTGGTGTCGAGGACCTGATGCCACTCGGTGAGCGTGAAGTCGGTGACGGGCTTGCGGATGTTGATGCCGGCGTTGTTGACGAGGATGGTCACCTTGCCGAAGCGGGAGAGCACGGCCTGCCGCAGCTTCTCCACCTGCGCCTCGCTCGTCACGTCCACCTGATAGATTTCCGCCTCGGCACCACGTTCGCGGCAGGCGGCCTGGACTTCGGCGAGCAGCTTGGTGTCGCGCGAGACGAGGGCGAGGCGCGCGCCGGTGTCCGCGAACGCGATGGCCATTGCCTTGCCGAGGCCTTTGCTCGCGCCGGTGATGACGGCGACCTTGCCGGAGAGTTTCTTTTCTGTGCTCATGTCTGGAAAACAAACCGGCTCACTTCGGATAATCCCGCCACAGCCACTTGAGCACGTCGGGGAAGATGCTGCCGCCGTGCTTGCTGTTGTGAGCGCCTTCACCGAAGTCGAAGCGCACGTCGTAGCCGGCGAACTTGAGGGCGGAGGCCATCTGCTGGTTGCAGAGAGGCCAGTCGCCGAACTGGTTCTTCACGTCGTCGGTGCCGCTCTGGATCGAGACGCGGATGGGCTTGCGCTCGGTCTTGCGCACGAGTGCGGGATAGACGTGTCCGCCGCGGATGTTCGTGTAGCTGCCGATGGTCGTGAGGGCTTTGCGGAACTGGTCGGGGCGTTCCCAGCAGACGGTCCAGGAGCAGATGCCGCCGCTGCTCGCGCCGCAAATCGCGCGGCCTGCGGGGTCGGTGGTGAGGGAATACTGCTTGCTGACTTCAGGGAGGATTTCCTCCAGCAGGAAGCGCGCGTAGCGGTCGCCGAGGGAGTCATACTCGAAGCTGCGGTTGCTCACCTGCCAGGGGCTTTTGCCGGGCGGCTTGCCGATCTCGTGGCCGGGGTTGATGAGGATGGCGATGGTCACGGGCATCTCGCCCTTGGCGATGAGGTTGTCGAAGACGGTGGGCACGCGCCAGTTGCCCTTGAGGTTCACGTAGTCGTGGCCGTCCTGGAAGACCATCACGCACGCGGGCTTGCTGGCCTGATATTGTGCGGGCACATAGACCCACCAGTCGCGCACGGTGTTCGTGAAGATGTTGCTGCGCCACTCGGGCATCTTGATGAGCTTGCCCTGCGGGACGCCGGGCTGGACCTCGTGGTAGGGGGTGATCTTGAACTCGTCGGCGGCATGGGCGGTGAGCGCGAAGGCGAGCAGCAGGAGCGGGAGAATGCGTTTCATGGTCGAGTGCGGGCAGTGTGCGCGACGGGCGGAACGGCATCAAGTCCCGAGCCGCCGGAAGAAATCTGCCTGACTCGCCGCGCGGTTCCTCCGATGCTTCGCCCGTGAGCGTCCGTCTCGAACTTCTCCAAGTCGCCCGCCTCGGCGCGCAGTTGCTCGGCGACTCCGCCGATCTCGTCCGCGAGTTTTACCATCGCCAGTGGACTGATGCGGGTGGCGGACGCGACCGCTCGGCCCGGCCCGACCTCTACTACACAGTCTTCACGCTGAACGGCTGCGAGGCGCTGCAAGTCGGGTTCCCCGACGTGAAACTGGAGGCGTGGCTGCGGACGTTCGGTGAGGGCGAAGGGCTGGACCTGGTTCACCTCACATCCATCGCGCGCTGCTGGGCATCGCTCGGCAAGAAGCGGATGCCCGTCGGTCTGGCGAAGGCGTTGCTCGCGCGGCTCGAAGCGTTCCGCAAGTCCGACGGCAGCTACGACAACGACGCGAAGAGGAAACACGGCACGGCCTACGGCTCCTTCCTCGCGCTCGGTGCGTATCAGGATCTCGGCAAGTTTCCGCCGCGCCCGTTAAGCATCGTGCAAAGCCTCAAACTGCTGGAGACACCCGATCACGCTTGGAACAACTCGCCCGGCCTGCCAGTCGGCTCAACGAATCCCACCGCCGGCGCGGTCACGTTGCTGCGGCATCTGCATCTGCCGATCAATCCCGCCGTCGGCGACTGGCTCCTCGCGCGCTTGCATCCGCAAGGCGGCTTCACCGCCGTGCCCGGCGCGCCGATGCCTGACCTGCTCTCCACCGCCACCGCGCTGCACGCACTCGCGAGCCTCGATCGTCGCCTGACCGCCGCGCAGCGCGAACGCTGTCTCGACTTCGTGGACTCGCTGTGGTCAGCGGAAGGCGGCTTCCACGGCCACTGGGCGGATGACGATCTCGACGCGGAATACACCTTCTACGGCCTGCTCGCGCTCGGGCACTTGAGCGTGACCTGAGTTTACTTCTTCGGCTTGAGCTTCAACTCCAACTCCTCCAAGCGCTGCTTCACGCGCGTCAGCTCCGGTGAAGGCGGCAGCAACGCAGCCAGCTCCTGCCACGCCACGAGTGAGGGAATTTCGCGGCCCGGCTTGGTGAGTTGCTCGGCCCGCGCGAGGAGCAGACGGACGCGCTGCTGCGGCGTGGGCTGATTCGCTAGCGCCTTGTCCCACGCCTCGATGGCAAGCTCCGGCTTCTCCAGCTTGAGTTGGAGATCGCCGAGTTTCTCCAGCAACACCGGGCTGGTTTTGGTTTCGGCTTGCTCGTTCAAGTAGCCGACCATCTCGGCGGCTGACGTGCCTTGCGCGAGGTTCAGGTTCACCACACGCAAATGCGACCACGCCACGAGCGGGCTGTGGCGCTTGATCAAGTCCGCATGCACCTCTCCCGGATGCCGACCGAACGGGCGGTAGAGCGGGTCGCCTATGACGGTGGTCTGCCAAGACAGCGAACCTTGCGCCGCATAAGCCGCCTCGCCAAACGTCCAGCCCGCCGCCGTGAGCCGGTGGAAGAAGACGCCCA
>JBEBFV010000134.1:0-13655 GCA_040081795.1 Limisphaerales bacterium
GCTGGCCGTGCTGCGTCGGCATCTCGATCCGGCGCGCGAGGGGCGCTTTCCCCATGCCCTCATTGAACTCGGCTGCGTCGAGGGGCGGCTCGCCCTGCGCTTCTGCCATCAGGATTGCAAAGGCGAGGCCGACGAATGGCTGCTACGGGAGGAGGACCCGCTCCGCGTGCAACTCCAGCGCGCCGTGTATCCCTCGCTCTACCGGCCGCTCAAGCCAAACCACTACGCCGGCCTCTGGCACCACGCGCCGCACCTGCGGACGCTGCTGGTGGAGTTGCGTGAAACGGTCATCAATTCGCGCCAAGCCTAGCGTAACCCGCACCCATTCTCGCCGCCATGAACCGCATCAAGAAAGCAGAGCCTGGTTCAGTCACCATGAAGCCTCACCTGTCGGACCCGTCGCCGTTGACCTCCGTGCGCGTCCTCACCGTCACGGACTTGCACCAGTCGAAAGCGCTTGGTGAAGCGCTGCTCCGCGCCGTGCAAACGCACCAACCCGATGTGGTGGCCATGGTGGGCGACACGCTGGACTTCTCGGAGCGGCGCGGCAGCCAGTTCATCACGCCCGAGTGCGCGGAGTTCCTGGCGGCGCTGCCGGTGAAGGCGTTGGTCTTCTGCCGGGGCAATCACGATGCTGAAGATTGGCCGATCTTCGTGGAGGCCTGGCCGCACGAACGTCGCCCGCTGATTCTGCTCCACGGCACGGCGCAAGTCGTCGGCCCGTTAGTGATCATTGGCTTCCCCTGCGACACGGGCTGGGACGGGCCGTGGCGCGGGACGCTGCCCAAGGAAGGCAACTTCGCCACCTTGGACCACACCCGATCCGGTAGAAAATCCCTCACCTCGAATCCTTCTCGCTGGCTGCGGCCACTGCTGCGCGAACATGGAGCCGCTGCCCGCACGCTCTGGCTGCTGCACGAGCCACCGATGAGCCAGCCCATCGCACACCCGGTGACGTGCAACCCAGATTGGTTCCGCTTGGTCTCAGCCCACCAGCCGTTGCTCACCGTCAGCGGCCATGACCATCACACCCCAGGACGCAATGGCGTGTGGCACGCGCGCGTGGGCCACTCGGTCTGCCTCAATGTTGGGCAGGGCATCGAGACGCTGCACTACACCGTGCTGGAGTTCACGTTCGCCTCGGACGGGCCGTGTGTGCCGACTCGCGTGCTGGTGCGGGCTTTTCCCAGCGGAGAGCAACTGGACATCAACCCCGTGCAACTCGTCCCATGAACCTGTTCCTCCTCCATCCTGATTTGCGCACGGGCTATCGCCTCGCCCGGCATCTGCATCGTCACAGCCGGCACCACGTCGTCGCCGTCGTGCATGCCGCGCAGGAAGTGTCGGCTGTGCGTGAACGCTGCGGCTCGCTATCCGACCTGCAAGCCCACTGGCTCGTATGCGTGGCGACTGGGGCGGGGCTGCCGGGCCTGCCCGGCCTCCCCGTGATTTCGCTCCCCACTCAGCCGAGTGGTTCCGAGTTCGTGAGGCTGCTCGATCACGTGGATCCCGCCGCCACAACGCTTAACTCGAGGGCGCAAATTTACCGCGACAGAGAGCACGAACTGAACCTCAAGCATTTCGGCGAGGAGGAGACCGAATTCCTGCTGCTGCCGCGCTTGGAGTATTATGCGGTGCTCGACCGCATCGACGCGTTGCAGGGCGAGTCCCCGTGCAGCCGCGCGTGGCCGACAGGAGCTGGCGACGAGTTGACACCCGAACCCGGCTGGGATTCCACCGGCACATTCAAGCCGGCCGTGATCCGGCAGGTCTTCGAGGAATGGAAGGCCACCGGGAAAATCTGAGGCCATCGAACCATCCATCGCCTATCTTGCACCCCCATGCACGCCATCATCGTTGACCTCGAAGCCACCTGCTGCGACGCCGGCTCCATTCCTCCCCATGCGATGGAGATCATCGAGATCGGCGCAGTGGCGGTCCGCGCCGGGGACGGTGTGCCGCTCGCGGAGTTTCAGAGCTTCGTCCGGCCCGTGCGGCATCCCCGGCTCACGCCTTTCTGCACGCAGCTCACGAGCATCCAGCAGACAGACGTGGACGGAGCGCCCACGTTCCCCGAGGTGGTCGCACGGTTGCGCGCGTGGCTGACGCCGTTCAGCCCCTACTGTTGGTGCTCATGGGGTGACTATGACCGAAAACAGTTCGTGCAAGATTGCGCGTTCCATCGCGTGGGCTTTCCTTTCGCCGGGCCACACCGCAACTTGAAGACCGAGTTTGCGGCCACGCGGGGCACGACGAAGAAGCTCGGGGTGAGGGAGGCACTGCACGCCTTGGGCCTCAAGTTTGAGGGGACTGCACATCGCGGCATTGATGATGCCCGCGACATCGCGCGCATTTACCAAAGACTGCGCTGAGCGCTTCAGGTCAGTGCCGCCTTGCCCAGTGGAGGTTCGCGTCGGAAGACACGTTCCCGGTGCCAGCACAGGTAGCGTTGGTGTCCGATGACCTTTTGCCGCAGCACGGCCGCGGTTTCCAGCCCGAGCACCTGGCGTGCGGCTTCATCGAGCTGCGGGGAAACAATTACCTCGCCGCAGTCGCTGACGGTGATGAAACCCTGATCGAAGACGGCGTCGAGGTGGGGCGCGAACAGCAGCCCGTTGTAAACGTCGAGGCGCTCGGCATCCGTCTCGCAGACGGCCCAAGGCTTGATGTGGCTGGCACGAAGGAGTTCGGGGACGGCCAGACCCGTGACCGCACAGCGGCCTTCCCAGAATTCCAACAGGCCATCGCGGAAAATGTCCTGTCCCACGCGCTGGATGACCAGCCGTTCCACCTCGGTCGCGCGCGGCAGGTTCGCGGTGCGGGCTTGGAAGACGTTCAGCAGCTCGTCCGGCAGGCTCCGGCTCAACTGAAAGGCGCGACGGAGCAACCGATGCAGCGCCGGAATGTCCACCACCAGCCGGGCTTCGACCGCTCCCATGGGAAGCGCTTCGTGCGTTGAGGCCCCGGCTTCCCCGATCGCCAGCGCGACATTCTGCTGCGACAAGGCCACGGCAAACGCGCCGCCGGAGGTCGCCCCCAGCCAAATCCGCAGCGGACACTGGGTGCTCGCGAAGGCGAGCCAATCACCGCTGTTCGCCAATTCCCGGTCGAAGCCATTGTCCGCTGCGGCCTTGGCCAAGCGGGAGGTGATGACGGCGGATAAGGACATGGCCACGGCGGGACTGGACTTCACGGCCAGCGTCGGCGTTGCGTGCGCAACGTCCGACTAGGCCGTCTCAAGCACGAACGGATTGGCAATCGAGCGGCGACCGAACTGCCGCATCATGTCGGCAGCATCGGCTTCGGAGCGTCCTTGGTGGCGCAGGAACCGCTGCACATGCACTTGCGTTACGCTCGGGATGCGCAGGGCGAAGAAAGGCCAAAGCTCCTTGGAACGGTATTCCCGCCCCACCATCGGGAAGTCCACAATGGGAGCGATCTTCCGCTGCCGGCCAAACTCATCGCTGTAGGTGAAGACCCACTCCTCACCCTCGCGGCGCAGCGTGCCCACACGGAGTGCTCCGAGCGTCAACTCAAACGCCACGTGGACTTGAACGGGTTCGCTCACGCCGCGCAGCCAATTGAATCGGCGGTAAAGAGACTTCATCATGATCTTTCTGTCTTACCGGACAGCTTCTCCGAACAATGTAGCACGCCGGTCAAGGCATTCGAGGATGAAATCACCCCGTAGTGGGCTGATCAGGCGCTTGAACTCCCCGGCCAGCAATGTGCGGACGTGGTTCCTCAGCTCGTGCACCGGCAACGATTGAAGCGCTGAGCGCAGGTCGGGACGGCCTTGGACGATGGACCGGATCAGGGTGAAATGATTGGGGGCCGGGATTCCATCCCAGCCGGTTTTGGGGAAGCAGCGCTCCACATACTTCTCCAGTTGCGCTCGCCGCCGGTTCCGGTCGCGGGAGATTTCCCCCAGCCGCGATTCGATCGTGTTCCAATAGAGCGCCCTAGCCGTGTCAAATACCGGCGAGAACATCGGTGGGCGGCGGCCCATCACATCAACGATGACGCCCCAGTTGTAAAAGTGGCGGTCGTTGTTGCCCACAATGGCGTCGAACGCCAGCAGACGGGTAAACTCGACACGCAATTGTTCCCATCGTGCCGGGAACCGGCTTTGGAGCGCCTGTTCGACAAACTGAAAGGTGAACAGGTTCCGCGCCTCGTCCCGCTGCTCCACTTCTTCGACAAACGCGCGGTCGGCAAGGAAGCCCGCGAAGATTTCGGCTCCATGCACCAGACTTTGAGTCTTGTGGCGCAGGAAATAGCGGCTGAGGAAGCGGAGCTGGCCGCCGAACCACATCAGTTGAGAATCCGCCACATTCAGCCCAAGCGCCTGTCCGATGCGCGTGAGCAGATGCTCCGTGACCGATTCGTTCGCGTAGTATTTGTGGCCCACCTTGGCGATCCACCCAGGCCAGTTGCTCGGGCGGCTGCGGCGGCCCTCGCCATACCGGTAGATGCGCACGAAGTCCTTTGGCGCATCACCCGCCACCGCCACATCCACCACGCGGAACTTGCCCGCCTTGAGGGACGGCAAACCCGATGGCTGCCGGATCTCAAACCCGGACCGCTTGAGGATTGGGTAAGGCTCAGGCTTGGGGGTGGCGGTTCTCATGCACGCGGCGGATGGCACGCGCGCGGGTCTCCGGGCGGTGGGGTGAGCGGGGAGACGAAGGCGTGGTGCGTGGCGGCGCACTCGGCGAATTGGTCGTAGAGTTCGAGGATGACGCGCTTGGTGCGGTATTCGCCGTGGGACTTCTCGTCGTGCTTTCGGACGATGGGGAAGGTGTCCATCACATGAGCGGTGTCCTCGCGGTTCAGGCCGTAGAGGTGGAAGAAGGCGGCGTCGAGTTCGCAGCGGAGCAGGAAGCGGCGCTCGGCATCCCAGCGAAAGGGCGGGCCGTCAAAGCCCACGTCGCGGGCGAAGGGTTCGAGGTCCCAGGCGGTGTAGGTGAGTTCGAGGACGCGGGGGAGAAACCAGTCGCAGAGAAGTGCTCCCAGCTGCCAATCCGCTTCGGCTGCGTAGGCGCTCGGTGGCAGCACCGGGAGCTGCCGCATCGTGAAATACTTGAGACTCGTGGCCCCGACCTTCTGCCGAGCGGTGTAGTCGAGCGCAATACTCTCAAGACACGCGTAAAGGCAGGCGATAGTCGGAACTTCGACCGCCGGGAACATGAGAAGAAACTTATCGCCAACCGCCAACCGCGGAATCAGTGAAGCAATGACAGTTCGCTCATTCTGCGGCTTGGTGATGTCACGCCAACCCAGTAGCCAACCCCGAGGCCAGACTTGCTGGAGGCGTTCGCTGACAGCCTCTTCATTGACCCAATACCTTCCAAAGACAGAGTAATCGGGGTCGGCCAGTCGGCTGTCCGGGACATCGGGCAGTATCAGATTCTCGCTACCTTCTGGATGGTCCCGATAGTCGCCAGAGCGGTGGTCGAAGTGATGCACCATCTTGGCCTCAACCAAAGGGAGGAAGCGCTGCCCTGCGCCGACAAAGTGGTTTCCCTCCAGCCGACAGCCTAGCTGCTCCAGTTCCGCCCTGCTGCGGAACAGTCCCGAATCGTTGGCCATGTGAAACATGGCCATGAAGCGCAGGCCCCAAGGGTTTCCGTTCGCGTCGTCCTCGCGCCAAAGCACGCCCGTGCGGCGGTAGATGGCAAGGTTGATATCCGCGTCCCGGCGGGAACGGAAGGTGGGACAGGTGCGCGTGTTCGGGTTGAGCAGGGCGAAATCCGCAGCGGTAAGTGCGAAGGTCGAAGCCGCTGACCGTGCTGCTCCAGCCTCGCGGCTGTAGAAGGAGAACACTGCGGGAGTGTCAGAACGGCTGCCAGTCAGTGTCAGGAGGCAGAACTTGAAAGTTCCGTGGCCGATGGCGCCGAACAGTCCGGGTCCACTCTGGAAGTCGTAGAGCGCTGCCAAACGCCCGCCATCAATCAAGTTGGTAAAGAAGTCCTTCGTTGTGTCGTCCGTAGCGATGCCAGTCGGCACAATGAATCCCGCCCTTCCACGGTTGCCCAACGCAGCGAGGTTATGCTCTGCGAAGAGTGTGTAGGTGTTCACATCACCCTTTCCACACAGCGGGTATCGTCCTGACTGGCGAAGCGCGTGGCTCTCGCCTTCTGCCCTGCGGCTGGCAACGGACCATTCCTGCCAAAGCTGCGGCTGCTCTGTAAGCAAGGCCGCGATGAGCTTCTTGCGCGCGGCGGCGTTGGCGGCGTTGGCAGTCTCGGGGCTTCGCGAGGCAAAGAATTCCTGCTCCTGAAGTTTCACGCGTTCCCACGGCGGATTTCCCAGCACCACATCGAAGCCGCCCTTGGCGAAGACCTGCGGGAACTGAAGGTGCCAGTGGAAGAAGCGGTATTGCCCGGCCAGTTCGCCCACAGTCTGGCGGGTCAATTCTGGGGCCTGCCCCTGCCGGTCGCGGAGTTGCCGCCACAGCTCGTTTGTCGGAGCCACCTCGGCCAGCGGTCCGAGCTGCTTGGGCCAGACGAACGCAGCGCACCAGGCGTCGGCCACGAACTTCTGCTGCTGGTATTCCACGGAGCCGAGGATGCCTTCCCACTTCGCCTCTTTGCGCGCGAGTTCGGCGGCATCGGCATCGGTTGCCGCCTCCAGTTCGTTCACCGCCTTCGCCACGGCCTGCGCGCCGGTTTCGGCTGGCGAGGACCACAGGGTGTCGAAGCCGCGCTGGCCACCGGCTTCCTGCTTGTTCCGCTTCTTGAGGGCGCTGGCCACCTTGCGGTCGTCGCCCTCGATGGGTTCCCACGCGGCGTCTGGGATGCCCTTCGCCATCAGGTCGGGCGTGGTGCCAAGCAGAGCATTGCCGTGCTGAATGTGCGAGTTGAGGAAGGTCAGCGGCAGACCGGGTTCCACGGCTTCCATCCACAGGCTGACCTTGCACAGCTCGACCGCCATCGGGTTTAGGTCGACACCGTAGATGCACCTGCCCACGACCTGACGGAGCGCGTGACGGTATTCAGCAGCGGAGGGTGTGCCGTTGGCCTGCAACCGGGCGACATGGGCAGCGAGGCGGCGGGCCGCCGCGAGAAGGAAATGACCGGAACCGCAAGCGGGGTCCGCGATGGTGAGGGAGAGCAGCGCCTCGACGGGCCGGTCGGAATTCTTCGCGATGGTTTCGGCGATGACCGGCTCCAACGCGCTGTCGAGCAGCACCTGCACGAGGCTGTCGGGCGTGTAGTAGCTGCCGGTGGTTTTGCGCGCGTTGCCCTTGGTCTCATCGCCGATGGCGAAGCCGAACTTCCGGGTTTCGAGCGAAAGCTGGGGCACGAGTTCCAGCAGGCTTTCGTAAACGCTGCCGAGTTCCTCCGGTCCCATGTCGCGCCAGTTCACGCGGGCCAGCGCGCCGTCGTCGCGGAGCCAGGCGAGCTTGAAGAGGGCGAGGAGGAGGGCGCGGTTTTCCAGTTTCGCGGCGTCGAGGGCGGGGCATTGGCCGGGCGCGAAGATGCCGGCGAGTGCAGGCAGGCCGAGGCGAGTTTCACCGTCGGCGAGGCTGCGGAGGACGATTTTGAGCGAGTCCCAGAGGTCGGAGTAGCGGTCGTGCGCGCTGCGCTTCACGGACTTTTCGCAGAGCCGCCAGAGGGCATAGCCCTGCGCGTAGAGGCGGCGGACCGGCTCCGCGGTGTCGGTCGGGTGGAGGAGGTTTCGCTCCTCGACCGTGAGCAGGAAGATGAGGCGATAGACGAGGCGCAGGAGCTGGCTGAAGTAGTCGCGCGTGGTGAGCGAGCCGGACTGGAAGGCGGCGCGGAGGGCGTGATTGTCGGGGTGGGCGAGGAAGCCCTGGCCGAGGGCGACGAGGGCGTCCTCCACGCCGCGCCGGAGGTGTTCGCGGGCGCGCGTGCCCTCTTTCTTCCCGGCCTCACGCCAGGTTTCCAAGGCGCACTCGGCGGCGGGCTGGCCGTCGCGGCCGAAGCGGGATTCGTGGAGGAGCAGCCAGAGGGCGGCGAAATCGGCGTAGCGTTCCTCGGTGAAGATGCGGGCGAGGTCGGCCTCCATCCACGCGGGGCGGGTGAGGCTGGCGTTGTCGCGCAGGACGCGGAGCGTGAGTCCATCCGTGACGAGGCCCCAGAGCGCGCCATCGGCGGCGTTGAGATACTCCTGCACGAGGCCGAAGGGACTGCGGCGGCGCGTGCCATCGCCGAACGCGGGCGAGAGGGCATCGAGTCCACTGCCCGCCGGGGCGATGACCACGGGCACGCGCGTGCCGAGCGCCGCGTGCCCGAGCGGGTAGGTGCGCTCGGCGAGGATGGCAGGCGGCACGGCGGCGAGCGTGGTGAAGCCGAAGCTCTCGCGGAGCAGGCCGAGGATGAAGCGCTCGGCGAGTTGATGCGGTAGGAGCCGACGTGAGGAGGCTCTGACTTGCTCCGCTGAATGGAGACTCGTCACCTCGTCACCTACGGGGGCGAGGGATTTTGAACCGGCGGCGAAGTCCTTCCAGTGCGCCTGGGCGATGCGCCAGTAGCGGCCGATTTCGTCGCGGAGGTTGAGGCCCTTGGGAATACGGTAGTCGCCCTCGGTCTGCGATTCGGCGGCGAGCTGGGCGACCTTGGACAACCACTCGGGCG
This sequence comes from Limisphaerales bacterium, assembly GCA_040081795.1. Lineage (GTDB taxonomy): Bacteria > Verrucomicrobiota > Verrucomicrobiia > Limisphaerales > SXTU01 > SXTU01. Next base: position 8,604 of record JBEBFV010000134.1, read on the forward strand.
AGAGCAGGCCGCCTTCGATGACGAGGGCCTCGAAGCCGAGCTGGGCGGCGCGGGCGCGGTTGGTTTTGCGGTTCGCCATGGTCAATCCACTTTCGGCAGCAGCACGAACAGGCCGATGACATCCACCGGCAGGAGCGATTTCACGGTGTAGCTGCCGCGTGCATCCGCTGCTTCGCGGACGCGGCGATGGTCGGCGAGGAGGGCTTGGGCGCGGGCCTCGGCGAAGGCATCGAGGTCGGCTTGCCGGGCGGTCAGTTGGGCGAGGGCCTGCGTGACGGCGCGTTCGCGGACGTGCGGCGGCGGGTCGGCGAGTGGGGGCGGCTGCAAGAGGGCGAGCGCATCGGGGCCTTCCAGCGGCACGCCCTCGCCGGGCCACGCGAGGGCGGTGGCTTCTTCGACGAGAGTGGTGGTGGCATTGCGTCCGCGTTGCGTGCCCAGCTGGTGGCGCAGACGCACCACGGCGACCAGCGTGCGGCTGGTGATGCCGCTGGCGACCCAGCAACCGACGCGGCCAAGGATGGCGGGGTCGGCGTCGGCGTCCTGCGCGCCGGCTCCCAGGGTGCGTTCGAGCAGCGTCTCGGCGAGCACGGACACGAGCGGGTGACTCCGCTGGACCGGGCGGCAGCGTGGCGCAGGTGGGTAATCAAAATCCACGAAGAGCGTGCCTTCCAAGCCTTCGGCCTCCAGTCGCTCCCGCACATCCGCAGGCAACGCGGTGAGTGGGGTTTTGAACCCGCGCTTGAGCGGCTCCAGAGCGCCACCGAGCCGGGCCAGCGCGCGGGCGGTAAAGCGTTGCACGTCCTCCTTGCCGCCCAGCGCGGCGAGCGACTTGCGCCATTCGGGGAGCACGTCCTCGGGCTTGAGCCGGCGCTGGGCGAAGACGGTGCGGTTGCGAATGGCCTTCTCGCGGGTGTCGTTCCAGCGGGCTTCGATGGCCTTGGCTTCCTCCATTTCGAGAAAGGCGAACGCCTGTTGCTTCTGGGGGCCGTCTCTGCGCCGGCGCAGCAGCACGGCTTTGAGCAGGGCTTGGCTGAGCGTGTGACCATCGTCGGGGAGAGGCACGGGCACACCGAGTTCCTCACGGATTTTCTCGGCCTTGCGGAGGATGACCTCCAGCACCGCGCCATCCACGGGGTTGTTGGAGCCGTAAATCAACGTGGCCCGGACGACGGGCCGCCGCTGGCCGAAGCGGTCCACGCGGCCTTCGCGCTGCTCGTGGCGGGTGGGATTCCACGAGAGGTCGTAGTGGACGACGGCATCGAACTGCTCCTGAAGGTTCACGCCTTCGGAGAGGCAGTCCGTGGCGACGAGCAGGCGGCGCTCGGCCTCGCCGAGCTGGGCGACCTTTTCCTTGCGCTCATCGGAGTTGAGTTCGCCGGTGACGACGCCGACGGTCACGTCCTTGAGCCGCGCCGCAAGATGCGCAGCCAGGTAATGCGCGGTGGCAATGTAGCGGCAGAACACGACGGGGCTGAAACCCTCCCGGACCTGCTCCACGAGATGGTCGGTGAGGAGTTTCAGCTTCGGGTCACCGGCCTGCCCGGCGAGCTGCTCGGCCTGTTCAATCAGGCCGGCGAGCACGGCGGCCTCGCTGGCGGCGGGGGGCTCCACATCGTCGTCTGGAAGCACATCGGCCGCGCCGTCAAAGACGCGCGCCTCCAGTTCCTCATCACCGCCGGCGTCCTCCACGCCCGCGCGGGTGCGGAGGGCCTGAGCGGCGGCGGCCGGGCTGGACGCCACGCAGCGCATGAGCGCCAGCGTGCCCCAGAAGCTCAGGCGCTGGGCGCGTTCGTCACCGCCAGCCGATTCGACCACGGTGGCGCAGTAGTCGAGCACGGCATCGAAGAACTTCTCCCACGCGCCGGTGAGGCGATAGGTCAGCTCCTTGGTTTCGCGGCGGGGGAAGAGGTTGCCTTCCTGCCACTCAGCGATGTCGGGGCGGCGGCGCTGAACGAAATGGCGCGACAAGCGGTCACGCAGACGGGTGCGCTCCTCACCGGTCGCCTCGGCCAGTCGTTCAAACTCGGGGTGCAGAAGGCCCAGCAGCCGGAAGAAGGCGGGTTCATCGCCGCTGTGCGGCGTGGCGGTGAGCATCACGAGGTGTCGTGCGCGGTCCTCCACCAGCCCCTTGAGCAACTCGAAGCGCTGGTGTCGCCCCTGGCCGGTGGCGGCGCAGGTGTGCGCCTCGTCCACGATGACCAGCTCCGGGCAGGCGCGCAGAAACTCGGCGCGGCGCTTCTCGCTCTTGATGTAGTCGAGGCTGACGACGGTGTGGGGATGCGTGGTGAAGATGCTTTCGCTGGGCGGCAGGTTGCGTTCCAGCCGCGCGGCACCCGCCGCAGTGACGGCGACGGGCCGCAGGTGGAAGCGGCTTTCCAGCTCGGTCACCCACTGGTCCACGAGGTGCGGCGGGCAGAGCACGGCGAAACGATCGATGTCGCCCCGGTCAATCATTTCGCGGGCGATAAGCGCCGCCTCCACGGTCTTTCCGATCCCAACGTCATCGGCGATGAGCAGGCGGACCGTCTCCAACTTGAGGGCCATCAGCAGCGGGACCAACTGGTAGGCGCGCGGCTCGATGGCGATTTGGCCGAAGCTGCGGAATGGGCCGGCCCCACGACGAAGGGCGAGGACCAGCGCGTCGCGCAACAACAGCGCGGCATCGTGGCCGGCCTTCTGGCTTGGCTCCGGCTTGGGAAACGAGGCGTCGGTGACGGGCACGGCCTCAAGCGCGAGATGGATGAAGGTCTGGTCTTCCTCCGTGCCGGAGACGGGGCGGACCCGCAAGACTTCCACCTCGCTGCCGGAGAGGACAATCCACTCGCGGCCCCGGGCGCGCACGAGGCTGCCGGGAGTCCAGTGGGTGGTTCGCTCCGTGGGCGGGTTTACGACTGCGGTGCTCATGCCGGCCTGCCGAGGAGTTGCGCCAACGTGGAGAAGGATGCGCTCCACGCGGAAGCGTCCGCACCGAGCACGACGCACTCGAAGCCCTTGCTCGCCAGCGGGGCGGCGACTGCGGCGTTGGGTGGCTCGAACACGGCGGCAACGTAGTGGTCGCGCCAGACCAAGGGAAGGCTCTGGCCGGCGACCGTGAGCGGTTCGGCATCCGGGCCGGGGAGATTCCGGGAGCGAGCCAGCTCCAGCCAGGTGGAGAGCGGCGTGCTGGTAGTGGCTGCGGAAGCCGGGATTCCAGTGTTGGCGGGCGCGGCATTTTCCAACCCGATGGTTTGTGACCGCGCCAGCCGGAGCAGCAAAGTCCGGGCGGCTTCGTCCCGGCGGTCGAGCAGCTCGTGGTCGGGCTGGTTGTAGTAGGACATGATGCACCGGTAGCAGGCGGCGACGCAGGTGGTGCCAGTGAGGTCCGTCAAGGTGCTCTGGGTTGCGGGCAGTTGCTGCGCCACGTCAAAGTGCATGATGTCCAGCGCCTCGCGTGCGACTTCGGCCAGCAGGGTTGGCTCGGCAACGAGACGCGTCAGGACGCCGGCACCACCTTCGGTGGCCTCGTAAAGAAGGAAGCCGGTCCGGTCATCGCGCACGGGCATGGGCTCGGCTAGAATTTCCCCCTGCTCCAGTTGGAACACCGCCTCGATCCCGCGCAGCAGGGCGTGCTGGATGGTGGCGATGGTGAGTTGGGACAGCTCGGTGCCCACCGGCTGAAAGAGCAGCGCATTTTTGCGGTCCTGCACCGTGGGCACGATCCACTGCCGGGGCGACGCCGTCGGGTCGTTGGCCTCCGCGTCCTCCTCCTCGTTCTTCGCCCAGTAGCCGGACACCGGGTCCATCTTGAACCCGAGCTGGGTGCGATTGCGGCGACGGCGCAATCCCTTGTTGAGGCGGGTGATCGTTGCGCCGGGACCGTAGGCCAGCCGAGCGATCTCGCCTTCGCCATCGGTGGCCGCGCCCCGCCGCACGTCGAGCAGGTGATCCCGGATCGCCCACTCGAAAGTCGTTTGCAGCTCGAAGCCTTGGCGCTGGCGTTCCTCGTCATTGGCGGTGATGCGTTCCGCTGGCTGGGTCGCGACGTTCTCGATGCGGAAGGTATGCTTGACGATCTCGGCGTCACCCAGGGCAACCCCGCAGGCATGGCACAAGGAAGCCGCGTCGTCCCAGTGCCCCGCCCCGCAGTTCCGGCAGATGCGCACGGTCTTGGTGGGCAGCAGCACATCGGGAGCGGCCCCGGACTGCTTGTTCAAGGTGAGCATCGCCCGCACGACCCGATACGCGCGCCCCTCGTGGTAAATCAGACTGCGGGGACCGAACTCGGACAACGCGAGGAAGCGCGGCCGCTGGAGATAGGTCTGGCGGCCCCGACCGTCGCTGGTGGCCGGCACATAGGCCATCAAGGGGAGCCGGGGGAAATTGTAGCCGGGGAGAAAGCCCTCGGTGGCCAGATAGCGGTAGGTGTAAAAGTCGCTGGAGAGGCTGCTGGTGCCGCGTTGCAGCAGGGTGATCTGGTCGATTGCCTGAGCGTGCCGGACCTGGGCGGCGCGCTTCTCGTGCTGCGGTGCGGAGTAATCGTCCATCGTTCGGCGTGCGTCATCGCGCTGTTGTTCCGCTGCCACAAACAGGTCGCGCCAGCGGTTGAACGCCTGGTCGAAGCGGCGGACCGCGGTGTCCACCACTTCGGCGGCAAACGCCTCGCGGCCGGTGAACCAAGGCGCGAGTGTCGGAGTCAGCTCGCCCGTCAGCAGGTCCAGCACGCGGCCGATACGGCGATGCGCCTCCGTCGAAACCTGAGTGCGGCCCATGGCTTCGAGCAGCTCCTGCTTCAACGGGCGGTTTGGCTCCGACAAGACAAGCAGTTCGGCGATGGAGGAATTCAGCGGCAGTTCCGTGCAGGCGAGCCAGGTGGCGGACAGGTGGCTTTCCACAAGATCGCGGTTGGCTAGATCGAGCAGCGGGGGGCGCACTTCGCCGTGGACCATCGCCTTGGGATTCCGGAAGAAATACTGGTCGTGCGGGCTTTGCGACGAGCTGTAGGTCAGCACCAAGGCCGCCTGACCGCTGCGGCCCGCCCGTCCGCTGCGCTGCGCGTAGTTGGCGGGCGTGGGC
>JBEBFV010000550.1:0-3689 GCA_040081795.1 Limisphaerales bacterium
GATCTGGTAAGACCCCTCCAGCGCCGCCACCACCCGCCGCGCCTCTTCCTGTGTGAGGACGACCGGCAGCCGCGCCGGCCGCTTCGCCCGCTCCACCTCGCCCAGCCACGGCAGTTCCACACCCAGCACCACCTTGTAAAGGAAGAGCAGCGCCGCGAGCGCCTGGTTCTGCGTGGACGCCGAGACATTCCCCTCCACCGCCAGATGGGAAAGGAACGCCGTCACCTCCGCCCCGCCCATGTCGCGAGGATGCCGCATCCGGTGGTGCTTCATGAAGCGCCGGATCCAGTCCAGATACGCCTGCTCGGTGCGGATGGAATAATGCTTGAGGCGCAAGATGCGCCGGACTTCATCGAGCAATTTCGGCTTGCCCGATTCGCTTTTTCCAGAGAGATTCTGGTCCATGGGCTCCGTTTACCGCGACTCCATCCCCAAGATCAACCGTTTTAGGCGAAACACCGGCAACATGTTTCGCTTTGCAAAACGAAACCCACTTTCGCCTACTTCCTGTTCGGCGACTAGCACACGTCTCCCGTGAAAAGCGGAATCATCAACGTCCAAGGTTCTGACTACCGCTGGAGTGTTTTCCGTGAGCCCAAATGGGCAACAGGGCGGTTTGAAGAAACCAAACTGCGCGGATTGGCGATCCTTGTTGAGTCCCTCCAGCCAAGCCGACGGCAACTGATCCTTGAGTTCTCCATTGATCCATCCCGCCACGGAGACATGCCGCAACATCAGCGCTTTCGCATCCACGATGGCCGATTATCCCAGTGCATTGCGGATGCGATCAACGCAGGCTGGGATCCTGAATCCCGCGGAAAACCCTTCATCCATGAAGCCGGACAACTCCAGCCCCGCTAGCGAACCGTCGCCGAACCATGCGCTGCAGCGAACTGCTCCGCGCGTCACGCTGGCTGCTGCTTGCCATCCCGCCGCCTGCGCCCATCCTGCCCCCGCCGCCTTTCCGCAGCCAGCGCGCCGCGCTCCGCAGTCGCTGAGCTTGAGGTCGTTAGGCGATTCCTAGCCGTCCCGTGGAACCGAACGATTTCATTACCCGACATGGACACGCAACCTTTCGGCACCGTGACGAGCTACTCGCCGCTATCCAGTCAGGGAGTTGCGTTCTCACTCACGCGCCAGACGGCACCGAGTCGCTGCCTTGCAGTCACTTTCTCCGCATCATCGGCATTCGCACCGAACACCTTCGCCAGTTTGTCAGTCCCCACGCTGCATCACTCATTGCCGACAGCGAGGCACTTATCCGCGAGCTTGAGCAGTGCCCAGACGAGTTGTGCGGCATCTGGTGCTTCTCACTTCCGCCGCATCATACATTCAGCGTTCACGAGGCACTATCTTCGCACCGCATTCTCGGCTGTATGCGAGCAGTTGACCGTCGGTTGGTTGACGACAAGACTTGGGAACACCTCTGGAATGAACCCGGAAACGCCTAACCATGCGCTGCAGCGAACGGCTACGGCTGTCACGGCCCGTGCTTCCACCGCCGCCTTTCCACCCGCCATGCACGGGCCGCGCCAGCCTCCGCCGTCGCTGAGCTTGGGGTCGTTAGGCGTTGCTACCCGCATCCTGTGACCATGAGCCTCAAAGACCTTTCCGAGCACGAGCGCCAAGTTGTTTTCGAGTGCCTTCGCGCAACAGTCGAAGGGCCGTTTTTCGACGAGTGGGAGTTTGCCACGCTGTTCGGATTGGAGCGTTCAGAGGTTGCACGGGTGCTTGCCGCAGTTCCACACTTGGACGAGTCAGACGAGACTACATTCCAGGCCATTGCCGGTTCTATGGGTCAGTTACTTGGCTACCCACATCAGCAGGAGCAGGCTTGGCACCGGTTTATTTCAGTCACGCCGAAACAACTCTTAGCAATCTACGACAAGTGGGACACAAACCATGAACCAAGAACCCGCAACGCCTAACCATGCGCTGCAGCGAACTCCGGGCTTTGGCGTTCAGTTACCGGGCTCGGCTCTCATCCGACCGGCTCAGTCACGGGCTGTGCGGCCCGCCATGAAGCCCGGCACAGCCCGCGCCTTCGCCTCGCGCCGCTGTGCCCACACCCGCGCCCCCGGCCCGGAGTCGCTGAGCTTGGGGTCGTTCGGCGTCGCTACGCGCCCACCATGAACCCTGCCGTTGCTCAAGACTTCATCTACGTGTGCGTTGATGGCAATTTGCCGGCAGTGAAGCGATTTCTTGCCGAAGGTTTCCCCGTGGACACTACCAATGAAGTCGATTACACGCCGCTAATGGCCGCAGCCCGGAGTTACCGTGTCGAGGTTGTCGCCTTCCTTCTCCAGTCAGGTGCCGACGTTCACCGTCGCGACATTTACGGTCATACGCCCCTTCACGTCGCGGTCGGCGAGCCGTCCACCACTCCCGAAAAGCAAGCAGAGTGTGTCCGTCTTATCTTGGAGCAGGGTGCCACCGTGGACGCACAGGACCAGAGCGGCATTACGCCACTTATGAGCGCGGCTTGGTTCGGTTGCTTGCCCGGTATTCATCATCTCTTACGTCATGGCGCGAGCGTTACATTGCGCGACCAGCAGGGACGCACCGCTGAGGAGTTAGCTCGTGCGCGCCGCCATTTCGAGATTGCCGAGGTTTTAGCTTCACACGCCGCAAAATGAATCCGAAGCCCGCAACGCCGAACCATGCGCTGCAGCGAACTGCTCCGGGCGTCACGCTGGCTGCTGCCGGCCATCCCGCCACCTGCGCCCATCCTGCCCCCGGCCACCTTCGCCCGCAGCCAGCGCGCCGCCCTCCGCAGTCGCTGAGCTTGGGGTCGTTCGGCGACTTGCCACGCGTCTCCTCATGAACGCAGACCAAACCCAGTCTAGGCAGAAACCGTTCTTCGGACCGCGAGACCTCTTGCTCAACGCGATCGGACTTCACGTCTGCGCAGGCTTGGTTCTCTTTCCTATTGCGGTCACTGCGTTATTCCTCAGCCATGCGTATCAGTTCGCAGCATTCTGCGGCATCGTTCTCTTTGTCTGGGCGTGGCGTCTGGCCCATCGCTGGTTTCCTTCGCTGCTCTTTCTCGTTTACACTGTCGCATTCTGGCTCGCGCTATTTCTGCCTTGGCGCGGCTTCGGACAATGACTTCACCAACGTCGCCGAACCATGCGCTGCAGCGAACTGCTCCGGGCGGTCACAGCCGCTGCTCCCACCACCTTCGCCCCCCAGCCGCCTTTCCGCAGCGGCTGCGCCCGCCCTCCGCAGTCGCTGAGCTTGGGGTCGTTCGGCGACTTCGCACATCTCCTCCGAGTAACGGAAATCTAACAAGCCGCCTGTAATTCCACTCCGATGGCTCGCAGCGTCCACACCACCAAAAAGCAACTCGTTCGTGAGCGCTGGTTCGCTCACACCGACGCTGTTCCGCGGACGGACGACGCAACGGCGCTTGAGCGCCAAGACATTCAGAAGCGCATCCACAAGACCAATGAAGCCTTTCGCCGCCAAGCTGTCCGAGACGATACGCCAGCACATGCACAGCTCGCTCTCCGCGACTCCAAGCTGACTCGAACCGTCAACAAACGGAAGACCAAGCAATGAAACGACCACGGCAGAGCGACTTTTGCTTGGGCGTCAATCGCGAGTCCGGGCGTTACTCCCGGAACTCTTTTCGAGCGTCTGTCCTGAACCCAACGTCGCCGAACCATGCGCTGCAGCGCCTATGAAGG
>JBEBFV010000551.1:0-3679 GCA_040081795.1 Limisphaerales bacterium
TCTGTCCCCAGCGCGCCGATTGGGCATCCGTAAGGTTCGGCGGCGCGCTGGGGACAGACGCGCCCCACCAGTTCAGTTCCCCGACTTCACGAGCTTCCAAATCTTGCCTGACTTCGTGCCGAGCGCGCCGGTCTGGTTGGTTAGCACGTAGAGTTCGCCGTCCTTGTCCTCGCCGAACGCCCAGACGAACGCTCCGATGTGCTGGCCCGCGTGCGACTCCGGCTCAAGCTGCGCCAGCGTCCACTTGCCGCCCGCGCCGCGCGTGCCGGTGAAGATGACGCCCTGCGCCACGCCCATGTTCTTGGACCAGTCGGCGAAGACGTATTTGCCTGCGAGCTGCGGGAGCGCCTTGCCGCGATAGACGTAGCCGCCGGTCACGCTCTTGCCTTTGCCCTCCTGCGGGAAGGCCGCGATGTTTTCGTAGGCGATGATGGGATCAATGAACTTCGCGTTGCCGGGGTCGAAGTAGGGCTTGTCCAACGGCGCGAGCTCCTTCTTCGGGTTGAACCACTCGGCGCCCTCGCGCAGGTTCCAGCCGTAGTTGCCGCCCTTGACGATGATGTTGACCTCTTCCCACCGGCTCTGGCCGACCTCGACCTCGAAGAGCTCGCGCTGGCCGCCGCGGTCGAAGCTCATGCCCCACGGGTTGCGGATGCCCCACGCGTAAATCTCCGGCAGGCCGCCGCCCTTGGCGAACGGGTTGTCCATCGGGATGCCGTAGAGCTTGCCCGCCGCCGGCTTGTCCACGTCAATGCGGAGAATCTTCCCCATCAGCGTGTTCAAGTCCTGGCCGTTGCCGCGCGGGCCACGGGCCTTGTCCTTGTCGTCCTTGTTGATGTCGTTCTTGTGCCCGCCGTCGCCGGAGCCGATGTAGAGATGGCCGTCCGGCCCGAAGCAGATGCGCCCGCCGTTGTGGTTGAAGTAAGGCTCGTCAACTTGGAGCAGGATGCGCTCGCTGCCGAGGTCCAGTGCGTCGCCCTTCGCGGCGAACTCCGAGATGTTCATAGTGTGGTTCCAGTTCGTCGGGGCGCTGGCACGCAGGGGCGCGCTATAGCAGACGTAGAGCTTGCGGTTCGCGGTGAACTTGGGGTGCAGCGCCACGCCCAGCACACCGCGCTCATCGAACTTGCCCGGAGTGATGGCGAGCTTGCTGGTGAAGTCGGCGAAGGGCGTGAGCTTGCCGTCCGGCGTCATCAGGTGGATCGGCCCGACCTGCTCGGCGACCAGCACGCGCTTGCCGTCGAAGTCGGTGAGCACGGCGGGCGCGGTGAGGTTCGTGACGATGAGCTTCAGCGCGACGCCGCTCCTGCCCTCGGCGGCGGAGGCGAGTGAAGCAGCGGCGAATGCGATGACAGCGCAAAGCAGGCGGGCGGACATACGAAGTGATTTCATGCGCGGGAGTGTAGGGATGGGCGTGGCGGTGACAAGCGCGACGGTGGATTTGTAGCGGCGCTCTGTGAGCGCCGGACGGAGGTCAGAGACAGGTAAGCGGAACGGCGGTCACAGACCGCCGCTACATACGCTACAGGCGCTTGCCTCGCCTCCCCGGCTCCGGCGAAGCTGCGGGGGTTGAACGAGTTTTTTCAGCGCCATGAAACCGCCTTGCGCCACGCGCTCGCCGTGTTTGCCGGGCTGCTGCTCGCAGCGGCGTTTCCGAAGCTTGGCGTCGCGGGCTTCGCGTGGGTCGCGCCGGGGCTGCTGCTGTTCAGCGCGGCTGGGCAACCGGCGAAGGTCGCGTTCCGGCTCGGCTGGCTGGGCGGTCTCGCCTTCAACCTCGCGGCACTCCACTGGCTGCTGTTCATCCCGGTGAAGGGCTTTCCGATCCTGGGCTGGCTTGCGTTGAGCGCCTATTGCGCAGTGTATCCGGGGCTGTGGGTGTGGCTGTGCTGGCGGCATGCGCCCGTGCCGGCGGTTTGCAACCGCCGTCCGGACGCAACTGATGGAGACAAGCCGGCGACTGCAAGTTGCCGGCATGGGCCGCTAGTGGAGGCGAGCTTCGGTCAACGCGCGGCGTGGGCGTTGAAGTGCGCGGTGCTGTGGGTGGCGTTGGAAACAATCCTCGGTTGGTTCCTTACGGGCTTTCCTTGGCTCGCGCTGGGTGTTTCGCAGCACAAGATGGTTCCGCTGGTTGAGTTTTCCACCATCACAGGCGTGGCGGGGGTTTCGTTTCTTGTCGTTTGGTTCGCCACCTCAATTAGTCAGGAAATGAGTAGCCTTGCGCTTCTTCGCATAGGGGCCCAAAAGCCCAAAGTGACCTTGTTGCTTCCACCGCTCATTGTAGCTTTGGCAATTGCGTTGGGATTCCTGCGTTCTTATCGCAGTTATTACGACGACCTCAGAGCATCCCGCGGAAATCCAGTTCGTGAACTGTCCCTCGCCCTCGTCCAGCCCAGCATCCCGCAGACGATGATCTGGAACCCGGCGGAGAAGACCAACCGCTTCGCCAAGCTCATGCAGCTCTCCGAACTCGCGCTCGCCACCAAGCCCGATGTGCTGGTCTGGCCCGAGGCCGCGCTGCCGGACATGAGCGAGGAGAGCTTCCGCGCGATCACGAACCTCGTCGCCACGCACAAGGTCTGGATGGTCTTCGGCGCGGATGACTACGAGCTGAAGCCCGGCGCGCCGCGCGACTCGAACCGCCCGGCGGACTACGCGTTTTACAACTCCGCGTTCCTCCTCTCGCCCGAGGGCAAGGTCGTCTCCACCTATCGCAAGCGCCGTCTCGTCATCTTCGGCGAATACATCCCGCTGCTGGACTGGCTGCCGTTTCTGAAATGGTTCACGCCCATCGAAAGCGGCTTCACGGCGGGCAAGGAGCCGGTGGCCTTTCCAATAGAGGCCGCACGCGTTGTCCAGAAGGATGGCGGCGATTTGAAACGGGCGGCGCCGGTCAGCTTGCGCGCCGGGATGCTCATCTGCTTCGAGGATGTCATCGCATCCGCGGCGCGGGAGAGCGCGGTGGATGCGGACTTCCTTCTGAACCTCACGAACGACGGCTGGTTCGGCGAAAGTTCGCAGCAGTTCCAGCACGCGGCCCACAGCGTCTTCCGTGCGGTGGAGAACCGCCGGCCCGTCGTGCGCTGCACGAACAACGGCCTGACCTGCTGGGTGGATGAAACCGGCTTCATGCACGACCTCGGTGTGGGCGACGCGGCGGACGTTCATGGCCCCGGCTTCCGCGTGGTGAAATTCGCCGTGCCCGTCGGCCCGCGCGAGCCGACCTTCTACCAGCGGCACGGGGATTGGTTCGGCTGGGGCTGCGTCTTCGCGGCGCTGGGGCTGGCGCTGCTGGAGTCACGGCGGCGCCGACGGAATTGATTCAGACCAGGACAGGGATCAAAGCGCTAGGCAGGGCGCGCGAAAACACAGTTGCGCAGCGGAGCGGGTTTATTGACTATCGCGCCCCGGTTGGAGAGGTGGCTGAGTGGTTTAAGGCACACGCCTGGAAAATGAAGAACGCGTTTTTCCCTTATTTTCCCCCAAGTGGACCGCGATGCCTTTTAGTGGACAACTATTTCATCTCCAACTGGTTACAACCGAATTCGGCGGGACGCACGTTCCCCCATGCGGACCCATTTTTGGGCAACCAGTATCAGATTGCAGTATCAGATTTTGGAAATCGAAGCGGAGTCAAAATCCGCGAGAACTTTGCCTCTCAACGTCAGCGACAACGTCCTCG
>JBEBFV010000552.1:0-3677 GCA_040081795.1 Limisphaerales bacterium
TGGGTGGCACGTTTGCTGGCGGCGCATTCTATCCGGGAGCCAATGGCGAGACTGGCAATCCCAGCACCAGCCCAAGCCCCGGCAACGGCCAATACGACCCGCGTTGGAAATGGGACAGGGAATAACCTGCGGCTTGCCCTCTGTTCTCATGAAGAACGCAGCCAGATCTGTCCTCCTTGTCGGCATCATCGTGCTTGCCACACCCTTGTCTGCCTGCCGCAAGCGGGCCGCCGAACCTGCGGCAGCCGCCACTCGCTCGGAGCCCTTGTTCAAGGCCGCATCGGCCACCAACCCGGCAGCCCGGCTCAAACTCCTCACCGACGCGATGACCACCTGGGAAGACCAGAACAGCGGGCGGGCCCTCACCAATCTGAACCAGCTTGTCGAGGCCCGGATCATTGACCAATTGCCCGCCGCACCTTCAGGCCAAAAATTCACGATTGATTCCCAGCGGCATCAGGTGGTCCTGGGTTCCATGTGACGCGAGGCGCCGAGAGCGAATCGTCCAGCGCGCGGCTGGCAAGAAGGCAAACCACTTCGGGAGTTGCCCGCCATCCAGTGAACTCAAAGGGTTCCGCCCGCAGTGGCCCTTCGTAGCCCAGCCGTCGCAGCGCGCCCAGGAACTCCGCGAGATCAATCACACCAGTCGCGCCGGGCAGTTCGCGTTGGCGGTCGAGCAACTCTTCCTTCGGCACGCCAATGGGAGCGTCGTTGAGGTCCACCGCCACGATCTCCTCCTGCCGCAGTGACGCCAGTTCAGCCGCCGGCTCGCCGCTCATCCACCAGTGCCACGAGTCCAGCACGAGGCCGAGATTCGGCGCGCCAATCGCGGTGATCAGCTCGCGCAACTGCGGCAGGGAGTGGATGAACTCGTGTCGCTTCCCGCGTCGCAGCGTGGGCGTGGCGCAGTATTCCAAACCGAAGCGGATGCCACAGTCACCCAGGATGCGCGCCGTCGCGCCGAGCCGCTCGATGTGCTGCTGGAAGTTCTCCGAGTAGGACAGTTCGTCGTGGAAGGGAACGATGGAGGAGCCGAGCCGCGGCACGCCGTAGCGTTGGAGGACTTGGGCGAGCTTTGGCAACTCCCGCATCCCTTCCGCAAAGCGCTGCGCATCTCGCCGCAGCTCAATCGGAATCCCGGCCAGCCCGAAGCGCAGTCCCTTCGCACGCATGTCGTCGAGCAGTTGCTGCAACTCATCCTCGGTCAGCCGCGCCAGTTCATCCGCCCGCGCCTCGACCGAGTCGAAGCCGTGCCGGTGCGCGAGTCCGATCGCTTCGAGCTGAGTCGCTTCGATGCACAGGCTGCGGCAGACAAGGCACGTGAACACGCGGAGAAGATTGGCTGGCGAGAGTCGCTAACCTCAAGGCGCAAAGTCCCACGCTTCAGCAATCTCCCGTATTGAGCGGGGCATCTGCATTGCTACTCTCAACTCGGCCACAAGCACTGCGGAATTCTATGAGCGCCCGAATACTCTCCCTGCTCGCAGCCGCCCTCCTGCTCGCCGCTTCCGCCCGTGCACAAGTTGCCCCGCCCGCGCCGCCGAGCATCACGAACTTCACCCTCAACGGCAGCCAGCGCGTGCTGCGCTGGACGCCATTCCCCGGTGCGCAGAGCTTCAAAATCTTCAGCACCACCGACCTTCGCCAGTCCTTCACCGAGGACACGAGCGGCGCGGTCAGCGGCTTCTCCTGGACCGGCACGAACACCAGCTCCGCGCGCTTCTTCCGCCTCGACACCACGCCGCTCGACTCGAACGCCCTCATCACCGCCACGGTGCTCAACCGCCTCGCCTACGGCCCCACGCCCGCGCTGCTCGACCGATTCAAGACGAACTCCATTGACCTCTACATCGCCGAGCAGCTCGCGCCGGAGACGGTCACGGAGACGGTGCAGAACCAGCACACAAACATCGCCTTCTTCGAGAGCCGGTTTGCCGCGCCGACCACGGCCATTCCGCTCAGTGCCACCACCGGCCCTGGCTCGGCGCAAGTGAGCGACCTGCGGGCGTGGTTCACCCTGCGCGCGGTCGGTGCGGACCGGCAGCTTTTGGAAGTGCTGCTCCAGTTCCTCGACAACCACTTCGTCACGCAGCACACCAAGACAGTGGATTACTTCCAGTTCGCGTATGGCGACTTCACGCTGCGGAATCGCATCGCCACCGAGCTGGAGCTGCGCGACCTGAACCGCTGGCGCACGGCGTTGCTCAACCCGGCCACCACCTTCAAGGACCTGCTCACCATCAGTTGTGAAAGCCCGGCGATGATTGTCTATCTCGACACCGTCGGCAGCCGGGGCGACGGCGGGCGCGTGCCGAACGAGAATTTCTCCCGCGAAATCATGGAGCTGTTCAGCATGGGCGTGGACAACGGCTACGACCAGACCGACATCACCGACATGTCTCACGCGTGGGCGGGCTGGACGGTGGAGATGTTCCCGACCACTGAAGTCTTCAACCCCTTCGCGGCCAAGACGACGACGCTGCTGTCGCCCACTGGAGGCGGCAACTACACGAACCTCGTCGGCTCGTGGGCCTTCTACTACCGCACCGGCTACCACGGCACGTCGCGCAGCATCTTCACGAACAAGTTCGTCCCCGCCCGCTTCGGCGCGCCGTGGACCACGCGCACCTACGCGAACGCCACGCCCGGCTCCTACCAGCTCACGTTCCCCGCGCGCACCGGCACGAACACCGTTCAGGACGGATACGACATCATCGCGCATCTCGCGGATCTGCCGTTCACGCAGGAATACATGAGCGTGAAGCTCTGCCGGCTCCTCGTGCATGAGGACTTCGCGCACGGCTACGACTTCACCGCGCCCCAGCTCACGCCCGAGGCCGACCTCGTGCGCCAGTGCATGATGGCGTGGGAGACGAACTCACCGCGCGGGCAGGTGCGCAAGGTGCTCGATGTCATCTTCAAGTCCGACCTGTTCCGCTCGCACACCGCCGCGTTTGCCAAGGTGAAGACTCCGCTGGAATACACTGTGAGCGCCATCCGCGCATTGCGCGTGAGCACGAACGGCACCGGCCTGCACGGCTCGTGGTCTTCCGACACGGATGGAACTTCCCTCGCCACGCCCATGCAGCGGATGGGTGGCATGGTGCTTTTCGACCGCGCTGAACCAGACGGCTATCCCGAGAGCGGGGCCGGCTGGATTAGCGCGGGAACGCTTGCAGAACGCGTGCGGTGGACGCAATCGCTGCTCATCGCCAGTGGCCAGACCGGCCACAACGGTTCGCAGAGCGGCACCGGAAACGACGCGTCGAACTCCGCGACCTCGCCGGTGCGCCTGCTGTTCGCACGCCTGCCGCTGCTGGCCGACCAGCAAGACGCGGCGAAGGTAGCCGATGTTTTCCTCGGCCTGCTTTTCCCCGGCGAAGGCGCGGCAAACCTGAACCTCTATCGCGCCGCCGCCATCAACTTCCTCAACACGGGCGACGATGGTTTGAGCGCGTCCCTCTTCAGCGGACTCACGCCCAGCGCCACTGCCGCCAACGCCTACGACACGCGCGTCCGTGGCATGGTGGCAATGCTGATGACGATGCAACGATTCCAAGAGCAGTGACATGACTGAACACTAGACTCTATGCGTAATAGGTGAAAAGGCGTATGAATGAATTGGCGTTATTTTCAGGTGGTCGCCCGTGCCGTCGTGCGGAGGTTGTGCAAGCCGC
>JBEBFV010000135.1:0-13527 GCA_040081795.1 Limisphaerales bacterium
TTCCCTCTCCCCCGATGGGGGAGAGGGTTCTTCCGCTCGCGGCCCGCTCTGACTTCGCCACTCTTCCCTCCTCCAGCACCAGCCGCCGGCGCAGCGCGGGCAGCAGTTCGTCCTCGCGATGCGTCGCCAGCAGCACGCTCGTGCCCTTCTCGGCGGCGCGCTGGACGGCGGCGAGCAGCGCGTCGCGCGTGGCCGCGTCGAGGCCGTCGGTGAACTCGTCGAGGAGGAGCACGCGCGGCCTGCCCAGCAGCGCGCGGGCGATGAGCACGCGGCGGAACTCGCCCTGTGAGAGCGTCTGCACATCGCGCCGCAGCAGCGGGCCAAGGCGCAATTCCTCGGCCAGGGTTTCCGCAGCCGACTTCTGCTCCGTCGTGAGCCGCTGGTAGAGATAGTCAGTCTGGTGAAAGCCCGTGAGCAGCACGTCGCGGCCCGTGCGAATCCACTCGATGTTCATGTAACGCTCCTGCTGCTCCGGCGAGACGAAGGCGATTTGTTCACGCACGCCCACCGCGCTGGTGGAAAGCTCGCCGTTCAGCCCGTAGGTGCGCCGTCCGCCGCCCACGGGATCGGGATGCAGCTCGCCGGCGACGAGGCGCAGGAAGGTGCTCTTGCCCGAGCCGTTCGCGCCGAGCACGGCCCAGCTCTCGCCGGGCTGCCAGCGCCAGTTGACGCCGTGCAGAATGCGTTTCCCGGCAAGGGACACGCTCACATCGTCAAGCTGGACCAGAGGAAGGCGCTTCATGCGGGCGGGGAACGTCCGTGGCTGGAGCGTTTAGCCGGAACGATTCAGTGGGAATACCCGATTGAACCACAGAGACGCGATGAACACAGAGAACACAAACAGAAAGGGTGGCGAGCAAAGGAGCACGCAGTGGTGACGACTGGTTCCAAGAGCCAACTGTCGCATTCCTCTGTGTTCATCGCGTCTCTGTGGTCCCTCCGGGGTTTTCAATCGCATGGTTCCGGTTCAGATCGAGAAGTCGGCGCGGCCTTTGTCGCGCTGCTGCTTGTCGAGCACCTTCACGTTCACTTCCTCGTAGAGCACGAGCGAGTGCGGCGGGACGCTGTGCATGAGGAAGACGTTCGCCCCCACGGTGCTGTGCGCGCCGATGACGGTCTCGCCGCCCACGATGGTCGCGCCCGCGTAAATGGTGACGTGATCCTCGACGGTCGGGTGGCGCTTCTGGCCCTTGAGTGCCTGGCCGCCGGCGAGCGAGCGCGCCACGAGGCCGACGCCTTGATACATCTTCACG
Source organism: Limisphaerales bacterium (assembly GCA_040081795.1). Lineage (GTDB taxonomy): Bacteria > Verrucomicrobiota > Verrucomicrobiia > Limisphaerales > SXTU01 > SXTU01. Next base: position 1,254 of record JBEBFV010000135.1, read on the forward strand.
TGATGGCCGATGAGGCAGGTCTCGCCGATGACGGTGCCGGTGCAATGGTCCACGAAGAAGTGCGTGCCGATGCGCGCGCCGGGATGCAGGTCCATGCCGCTGCGGCTGTGCGCCCACTCGGTCATGATGCGCGGGAGCAGCGCGACCTCCTGCTTGTAAAGCTCGTGCGCCATGCGTTGCACGGCTATGGCTTCCATGAACGGATACGCGACGATGACCTCCTCCTTGCTCAACGCGGCGGGGTCGCCGTTGAACGCGGCCTCGGCATCGGTCTGGAGGATTTCACGGAGGCGCGGGAGGCTGCCGAGGAATTCCAGCGTGAGCCGCCGGGCCTCGGGGCGTTGGTCCTTTTTCTTCGCGCCGTCGCGGGAGCGGTATTCGAGGGCCTTGAGCAGCTCGTCCTCGAGCCGCCCTTGCACGGAGTCCATTAGGATGGCGGTCTCGACCTTCAGCTCGGAGGAGTGCAGCGGTTTCTCCTCGAAGAATCCGGGGAAGAGCAGCCGCAGCAAGTCCACCGTGATGCCGGCGATGGCGGTCTTGGACGGCAGGTTTTTGCCGTCGAGGTGGTTGATGCCGCCGACGCGCGCGTAGGAGGCGAGCAGGTCGTTGGTGAGTTGGGTGACGGTGACGCTCACGGGCGTGAGTATTCGCCACGAGCACGGCGCTGGCAAGCGGGGCGGCTTTCCCCTCCTGCTCGTAATCCTAATCTTGATCCTGCTCCTCGGACGTCAATGGAAGGCGCAGGATTAGGACCAAAATCAGGAGCACGAGGGGAAACTCCGCGCCACCGCCCGCCGGGAATTAGCCTTCCGCCCCGCTTCGCCCCTTGCTACAAAGCCCGTCACATGGCCTCTGAACTCACCATCGGCTTTCTCGGCGCGGGCAAGATGGCGACCGCGCTCGTGCGGGGCTTCGTCGCCGCCAAGCTCACCAGCGCCAAGAGCATCGTCGCCAGCGACGTGATGGAGGCTGCGCGCAAGTCCTTCGCAGACGAGACCGGCGTGAAGCCCATGCCCACGAACCTCGCCGTGTGCAAGGCCTGCACGATCCTCATCCTCGCCGTGAAGCCGGACCAGGTCGCCGCCGTGCTCGCTGAAATCCGCGACCACCTCACGCCCAAGCATCTGCTCATCTCCATCGCCGCCGGCGTGACGCTGACCAAGCTGGAAGCAGGGTTGTTCCCCGGCGCGCGCGTCGTGCGCGTGATGCCGAACACGCCCGCGCTCGTCGGCGCGTCCGCCAGCGCCTTCGCCGTGGGCGCACACGCCACGCCCACGGATGCCGCGCTCGTGCTGAGACTTTTCTCCGCAGTCGGCGTGGCGCTGCAAGTGAAGGAATCCTTGCTTGATGCCGTGACGGGCCTGAGCGGCAGCGGTCCGGCTTACGCATATCAAATCATCGAGGCTCTCAGCGACGGCGGGGTCGCGGCCGGCCTGCCCCGCGACGTGGCGACGAAGCTCGCCGCGCAAACGCTCCTCGGCGCGGCGAAGATGGTTTTGGAAACCGGCCAGCATCCCGGCGTGCTCAAGGACATGGTCACCAGCCCCGGCGGCACGACCATCGAGGGCCTGCACGAGCTGGAGAAGGCCGGCGTGCGCGGCGGCTTGATGAATGCGGTGCGCGCGGCGGCGGAGAAGTCGAAGAAGCTCGGGCAAGGCTGACGTTACATTCTGACCGCGACCGCACGGACTGGTTTTTCTGCTTCAATCGTCCATCACCAACGGGCAAGCTCCCACCCGCATGAACTTTCCGCCGCCCTCCGAGAAACAGGCGCAGGTCATCTGGTTCTCCTTCACCACGCTGGCGGTGGCCATCGTGCTGGGCGCGCTGGGCGGGATTTTTTGGACGCTCGCCTTCCTGCTCAACAAGCTCGCGTCGCTCATCCTGCCGCTTGCCATCGCGGGCATCATCGCCTGCCTGCTGGACCCGCTCGTGGACCTTTTCGAGCAGCGAATGAAGATCCCCCGCATCCGGGCCATCCTGATGGTCTTCTTCATCGGCATCGCCATCGTCGTGCTCATGCTGGGCACCGTCGTGCCAGAACTGGTGGTGCAGACCAACAAGCTCGTCACCAACTTGCCCGAATACTCCGACAACTTCCGCCAGAGCTTCAGCCAATGGCTCGCCGGCTCGCCGCTGGGCCAGAAGGCGAGAGAGGCCTGGGATCAGGAAATCGGGGAGAAGGTGCAGCAGGCGCTCAAGGACATGGTGCCGCTTGTCTCGGACTGGCTGCTCGCACACGTCGGCAGTTTCGCCGTCTTCATGGCCTATGCCGTCGGTTTGGCGCTGGTGCCTGTGTATGTCTTCTATTTCCTGCTGGAAAAGACCGGCATCCAGAGCAACTGGACGGACTATCTGCCCGTCCGCGAGTCCAAGGCCAAGGAGGAACTGGTCTTCGTCCTCACCTCCATCAACGACTGCATCGTCGTCTTCTTCCGCGGACAAATTCTCGTGTCCATCTGCTCCGGCACGCTGCTGGGCATCGGGTTGCTGCTCTGCGGCATTGACTATGCGGTGCTGCTGGGAGCGGTGGCGGCGGTCATCTGCATCCTGCCCTACATCGGGGCCATCATCACCGCCGTGCTGGCCTTGATCCTGGCTGCGGTGCAATACCACGACACCAACCACTTGCTCGCCGTCGCGGGGGTCTTCGTCTTCGTGCAGGTGGCGGAAGGGCTGGGCTACTCGCCGCGCATCCTCGGCAACCGCGTCGGCCTGCACCCGCTCACCATCATCATCTCCGTGATGGCCGGCACCAAGCTCATCGGCGGCATCCTCGGCGGCCTGCTGGCCATCCCGATCACCGCCGCGCTGCGCACCATCATGTTCCGCTACGTGTGGAGGAAGCCGGTGGAAGCGGAGGCGGCGGGGAAAGTAATTAGTGATTAGTCGGACACCCAAACGACTTCCGTGACTAATCACTAATTACTAATCACTTCCCCTGTCCCCGCTGAACCACTCGCGCAGCTTCGCCAGCGCCTTCGCCCGGTGGCTCAAGCCGTTCTTCACGCCCTCCCCCAGCTCGGCGAAGGACTTCTCCTGCCCGAGCGGAATGAACAGCGGGTCGTAGCCGAAGCCGCCGCTGCCGCGCGGCGCGAAATCAATCCAGCCCTCGCACGCGCCATCGAAGAGTTTCGGCGTGAGCAGGGGAACAGCGCGGTTCACCTCCACCAGCGCCAGCACGCAGCGGAAGCGCGCGGTGCGCTTCGCCTGCGGCACATCGGCGAGCAGGCGCAGCAGCTTCGCGTTGTTGTCCGCGTCCGGGCTGTTGCCTTCGTGGCCTGAGTCCATCGCGGCGAAGCGCGCGGAGTGGACGCCGGGCGCACCGCCCAGTGCGTCCACTTCGAGGCCAGAGTCATCGGCGAGGACGAAGGTCCGCTCCGCTCCGAGTCCGCCGCGCTCTGCGGCAGGCAAACCCACCAGCCAGCCCGACAAGGACTCAGCCTTCTTGAGCGCATTGCCCGCGAAGGTGTCCGCGTCCTCGATGGCGACGGGCGCGGCGGGAAATTCCTTGAGCAAGGGCCGGCACGCGAAGCCATCGCCGAGGATGGCGGCGATTTCCCCGACCTTGTGCGCGTTGCGCGTGGCGATGAGCAGCGTCGTCATGCCGCGAGACTACAACGCCTGCCGGATGCGATAAAGCCGCGGGACCGGGCTGGTCAGCACGCCATCGGTGAAGATGAAGTTGTTGCTCGGCGCGGTGTTGGTGGCGATGGGGAACCAGCGCGTGGAGAGCGTGCCGGTGAAGTTGGTCAACGCGTCCACCACGTATTGCTGGCCCGCGAAGCTGTTGCTCACCGTGAAGACGGCAGCTCCCGCCAGCGGGCTGCCTGCGACGAGCGTGGCGTTGGTCAGCGAGAAGAACTGGACGGCGGAGGAGGTGTTCGTCGCGCCGAGGTTGTCCGTGGCGACGGCCGTGAAGAAGAACGTGCCGGCGGGAAGGTTGGTCGTGAACTGGAACGCGGGGCCGGGACCGTTCACGCTGCAAATCGGATCGCCAATCACCCCGGCGGAAGCACTGGAAAAAAAGTCCACCTTGGTCACGGAGCCGCCGGCATCAGTGGCGATGGCGGAGACGAGAAAGTTCGTGGTCGCGAGAACTTTGGCGCCGTTTGTCGGCGCGGTGATGGCGACCGACGGCGGCTGGTTGACGGACTGGACGATGATGGTCCCGTTGTGACTGCTGCCGCCCGGAAAGGAATGAACGGCACAGAAGTAGGTGTATGTGCCTGCTGTCGGAAATGTCTTGCTGAAAGTTTGGCCGGGGGAGAGGACGCCGGAGTTCCAAAAATTTGTGTCACCTGTTGAGGTATGCGATCCGCTCTGCCAGACCCAAACCACCGTGTCACCTGCGTTGATGGTTTGGGTGACAGGGTTGAAGAAATTGCTGCCGACGAAGTTCGTCACTGTCGCCCCAAACGCCGGCATCGCGCACGACAGCAGTTCGATGAGGACCACGAGAGCGGACAGTTCGGCCAGCGGGCGGCGGATGTTCATGCGGAGACGTGTTTGAGTGCGGGAACAGGGAAGCACTTTTCCACCCGGTTCTCAAGCCCGGCAAAACCCGTGCTCACCCGTTGTAAACGATCATGATGCCGTAGTCGGGCAGCATGTGGCCCGTGGAGTCCATCGCGCCGTAGCTGATGGCGTTCACGTTGATGATGTTGTCCCGGCCGACCTTGTTGAGGAACTCCGTCACCTTCTCGTCGAAGAGGTCGTGGCCCACCTCGACGCAGGAGCCGCGCTTGATCGTCTTGACGCGGATTTTCTTCTCCTGATGTGCGTCCTCTGCATGCACGACCTTCTTCACGAGGGATTCTTGCGGACCCTCGCGTTTCGGCACGCTAAAGGGCTTGTGCTCCGGCGCATGCGCGGCGGGCTTGGCCTCGATCTTGGGCGGCGCTGCGGCAACCGCCGGCGCTGCGTGGGCTGGAGCGGGGTGCGCCGCCGCTGCCGGGGTCGCGGCGGGCGTGGCGCTCTTCACCGCGACGGGAACGGGCTTGGGTTTCGCGGGCGGCGGGACGCGGAATTTCTCGTTGCACTCCGGACAGTCAATCTCCTCGCCCACGACGCACTCGTCTGCGGTGATGTGGAGGTTGCACTTGGGGCAGTTGAAGGATGTGTCCATAGCGGTTGGCCTGCTGGGGCTGGTTGTGGCGAAAGTAGGCGGCTCACTGCGGCGCGGCCAGTGAAAAGTTCCCGGCGTCGCGCGCAGGGGCGCTTTCACGCGCACGCGGCCTCGCACGTGCCAACTTGAAGCTTCCCATTGCCCGGCTGCCGTGGATAGTTCCGCCCACAAAATGCGGCCCGCTCCCACAGCCACACGCCCAAGCCAGAGCGCCGAGGATTACTTGGAGCGCATCCAGGAGTTGATGGAGGAAAAGGGCTACGCGCGCGTCGTGGACATCGCCTCCTCGCTCAAGGTCAAGCAGGCCAGCGTCACCAGCATGGTGCAGAAGCTCGCCGAGCAGGGCTACCTCAACTACGAGAAGTATCGCGGTCTCATCCTCACCGACAAGGGCCGCACCGTCGCCCTCCGCATTCAGGAACGCCACGCCACGCTCTCACGCTTCTTCTCGCTCCTCGGCCTCGACGCGGCGACGCAGCAGGCGGACATCGAGGGCATCGAACACCATCTCAGCCCCGACACCGTCGCGTGTCTCGCGGACCTCGCAGAGTTCTTCGAGAAGAATCCCGCCGTGCTGGAGCGCTTCGGGAAGTCGCGCGGCAAAGCACGGCGCGGCTGAACGCGCTCATCGCATGGCCGAGAACTGGAGCCACATCCTTGCCCTCGCGCAGGAGGAAGTCCGGGCCACGCTGGCGGAACTCCCGGATGAACTTCGCGAACGTGCGCTGCCGCTGCCGGTGGTCTTCGAGCGTGTGCCCAGCGCAGAACTGGTGGCGGACGCCATCGAGGAAGACACGCTGGGGCTGTTCGTGGGCGAGGCGTTCCCGGACGGCGAGGGCGGACCTTCGCCGCTGCCGCCGCAGATCATCCTGTTTCTGGAGAACCTCTGGGACTTCGCGGAGGGCGACGAGGAAACCTACCTCGACGAAGTCCACGTCACCTACATCCACGAGCTGGGCCACTACCTTGGACTGAACGAGGACGAGCTGGACCAACGCGGGCTGCTGTGAATCCAAAGTAGGCCAGGCGTCTCGCCTGACATCTGACTTTGTCTTCCAGCGTCCGCTTAAGCGGAATCTTTCAGATGGAAGGACAGGCGGGGACGCACTGTCCTACTTAGAGTCACGCCTCGATAAACTTGATCGAACGGCTCTTCTCCGAGCGCTTGCGGGCGTTCTCGTCGAGCACCTTCTTGCGGAGGCGAAGGTTCTTGGGCGTGGCCTCGACGTATTCGTCCACGTCAATGTATTCGAGGGCGCGCTCAAGGCTGAGTTTCATCGGCGGCGCGAGCTGGATGCCCTTGCCGTCGCCGCCGGAACGCATGTTGTTGAGCTTCTTCTCGCGCACGGGGTTCACGGCCAGGTCAGTGTCGCGGGCGTTCTCACCGACGATCATGCCGACGTAAATCGCGTCGCCCGGCTCGACCATGAGCTTGCCGCGCTCCTGCACCATGTTCAGCGCGTAAGGCGTGGCCTCGCCGGCGTCCATCGAGACCAGGGAGCCGTTCTTGCGCGCTGGGATTTCGCCGCGGTCCTCGCCGTATTCGTGGAAGAGATGGCTCATCACGCCCATGCCCTTGGTCATGTTAACGAGGTCCGTCTCGAAGCCGATCAGGCCGCGCATGGGCACGTGCGCCTCGACGGACACGGTGTTGGCGACGTGGTTCATGTTCGTGATCTGCGCCTTGCGGGCGGAGAGCGACTCCATGATGGCACCGAGGTTCTCGTTGGGGATCTCAACGTAGAGCTTCTCGATGGGTTCGAGGGAGTTGCCGGCGGCGTCCTTCTTCCAAAGCACTTCCGGACGCGACACGAGGACTTCGTGGCCTTCGCGGCGCATCTGCTCGACGAGGATGGCGATCTGCATTTCGCCACGGCCGGAGACGGCGAAGATCTTCGGGTCGCTGGTCGGCGCGATGCGCAGGGCGACGTTGGTGCGGATCTCCTTCACGAGGCGGTCCCAGATGTGGCGCGCGGTGACGAGCTTGCCGTCCTGACCGGCCAGCGGGCCGTCGTTGACGGCGAATTCCATCTGAATGGTCGGCGGATCAATCGGGATGTAGGGCAGGCCGGCGCGAAGTTCCGAATCGCAAATCGTCTCGCCTATGAACACATCCTCGAAGCCGGTGAGGCCGACGATGTCGCCGGCGTGGGCCTCCTGCACCTCGATGCGCTTCATGCCCTCGAAGTGGAAGATCATCGTGATCTTGCCCTTGGTGATCTTGCCGTCGCCGTGGCGGCAGATGGCGGGATCACCGACCTTCACCTTGCCCTCGACGATCTTGCCGAAGGCGATACGACCGAGGTAATCCGAGTAATCGAGGTTCGCGACGAGCACCTGGAAGCCGTCGCCGGCCTTGGCGCGCGGGGGCGGAATGTGCTTCACGATGGCGTCGAAGAGCGGCTCCATCGTGCCGCTGGTGTGCTCCAGCTCGGCCTTGGCGTAACCATCCTTCGCCGAGCAGTAGATGAACGGGAAATCGAGCTGCTCGTCGGTGGCGTTGAGCGACATGAACAGCTCGAACACGAGGTCGAGCACCTTCTTGGGCGTGGCGTTGGCGCGGTCAATCTTGTTGATGACGACGATGGGCTTGGCCCCGGCCTCGAGCGCCTTGCGCAGCACGAAGCGGGTCTGCGCCTGCGGGCCGTCGGTGGCGTCCACCACGAGCAGCACGCCGTCAATCATGTTCATGATGCGCTCCACCTCGCCGCCGAAGTCGGCGTGGCCAGGAGTGTCCACGATGTTGATGTGGTAGTTGTGATACTTGAACGCCGCGTTCTTGGCCCGGATGGTGATGCCCTTCTCCTTCTCCAGGTCCATCGAGTCCATCAGCCGCTCCTCGGAGGACTCGTGCTGGTTGGCGCGGAAAGTGCCGGACTGTTTGAGGAGGCAGTCCACGAGCGTGGTCTTGCCGTGGTCCACGTGCGCGATGATGGCGATGTTGCGGATATGCTGCATATCAAAAGCTGTTGCCGGCGTGTCCATAGAACAGGCGACCAACCCACGCTGCGAAAGCCAACGGAAATGCGGGCGGTCACCGGGCGCGGGAATCTGCCGGGCCGCGCACTATGCCGGTCGGCAGGAAAAGGTCAAGCTGCGCTTCAGCGTTTTTGGCCGAGCCAGAGCATGAGCATGGGCAGGCGGATGCCCATGCTCATACTGTTCGCCTGATTGAACCCCTCACGGAACCACGATCTGCTGCGTCCCGCCCGGCTGGCTCTCCCCCGCGTCATTCACCGCCGTGATGCGCACCTTCACCGTCGCGCCGCTTGGCAGGCCGGTGAGCGTGAAGTCGCTGTCCGTGGGCGAGCCGACCGGCACGAAGTCCGCATCCACGCCCACCACCTGTTTCCACACGCGGTAATGGCCCGCGCGCGGCGCATCGCTCCAGTCCGCCGCCACCGCGCCGGCACCGTTGCCGGCCAGCACGAGGCCCTCGGGCACCTCCGGCGTCTCAGGCGCGCCGGGCGGGTTCAGGCCGAACGCATACCAGCGCGCGTCGTCGTCCGCCAGCAGCCCCTCCAGCTCGCCGATCAGCCCGCGCATCCGCTTGCGCAACGCCCTCACCGCCGCGTCGCGCAACACCCTCTTGTCCACAGCCACCGTGCTTCCCTGATTCGCCGCGCTGCGGGCCGCGCTCAAGGCGTTGAACAAAATCCCCGCCTGCACCGCCGTGATGACCAGCGGCGCGTTCTCGCGTGCCGGGTTGGCGGTGAAATAATCCTTCATGTCATCCAGCAGCGCCTGCCGCTCCGCCTGCGTGGGCGGCAGCGCCAGTGAATCCGCCGGGTAGCCCACCGGCTCCCACGCCGTCGAGGGCTGCGTGCCAAGGACCGGCTCCAGAACGCTGCGCGCGGTGCCGATGAACGCCTTGCCATTCGAGTCCGCCACAGTCACGGCCGTGGTCTGCGTCACCTTTGCCGCCTTTGCATTGGCGTAGGCCAGTTCCGCCGTGTTCACCGCCGCGAGCGCGGCGCGCAGGACGGCCTCCAAGTTCTGTTTCACGCCCACGGCCACTTCATGCGTGTTCAATCCATCGGCCATGTCTTCGCCGAGGGTGAGGAGCGGACCGAGTGTTTGGGGGAGGACGTTGGCAGCCATGGTTGTTTAGGAGTTAGGAGTTGGAGGGGACAGTTGAGAGTTGAAAGTTGAAAGTTGAAAGGCTGGCTGCTGAACGCTGACGGCTCACCACTAACCGGCACTGACTTGCGCTAATCCGAGGAAACCGGGTGGCGAGGTAGGCGCGTCTGTCCTCAGCGCGCCGTCTGACAGCGGGCACCCCACCGGCGCGCTGGGACAGACGCGCCCTACCTGATTCAGCTTTGGCCACTTCGTCTTCATTAGCGCAGGTCAGTGCAGGTTAGTGGTTCATTTGGAACAGTTTCCACTGAAAACCGTGGTTCTTCCGGCTCCCGTCCGACCCACTTTTGGCCGAAAGCGGGCCAAACGGCCCGCGTTTGACCCACTTTTGCGCCAAAGCGCCCCCGCCGCCTCCCGTCTGACCGACTTTTGGCCGACGGCAGGCCAAACGGCTCCCGTCTGGCCCACTTTTGGGCGAAAGCAGCCCAAACGGCTCCCGTTTGCCCGACTTTTGCCCAACAGCGGCCCAAACGGCTCCCGTCTGGAGCACTTTTGCGCCACGGCGGGCCAAACGGCTCCCGTTTGAACGATTTTTGAGCAACTGTCCCTCATTTGCCCCTCCCCGGATGTCCCCGTGCTTGCGCCCGCCAGAGCACGACAAGGATGACCCCTGCCGCTGCCGTCAAGACGAGCCAAGTATAAGAGCTCGACTCGGTCGCCCCGCTACCAATCGCAACTGTTCCGATTTCGACTCTCGCAAGTTCATTTGGCCCTGCCACCAGACTCCAACTAGGGTTCGTGCCTGATACAATTGCGTTTGGCTTACCTAGGACCTTGGGTGCGCCGCCGGCCGGAGCGTGGCGCTCCCAAAAGGGGTTCACTCCTGGGGGGTGTGAAACCAGCCGTGGCATCCGCCGCTCTTTCGCGTCCTGTGGGTCTGGCAGGGAGAAGCGCGCGGCAGGCGGAAGTTTTTGATTTAGGCGATCCGCCAGCTTGGCAAGCGCCTCCGGGCTGCGAACGTGCTTCTGAAGCAGCGTGGCCAACTCTTGGGGAGCCAATGGGGGGCGGGAATACAGGCTGACCAGCGTGCGTTCAGCTTGTTGGCCGAATTGTCCGTAGTCTCGGATACGAAAGACAGTATCACTGAGCGTGCGGGCATTTTTCGTGTTTTTCGCTAGCATCCGCTCGTATTCCGCCCGGACGCTCGGGTCTTTGATTCCTTCCGGTGCCATCCCTGATGTGTATAACTGTGGCGCTGCCCCCGGGCTTGCCTTGTGGAACGGGGGCATCATGTTGAGGAAGACGCGTGGACCTCTTTCATGGAAATCCGCTTCCAACTCCCGGGCTTGTTCCGGCGGGCGGCTAAACTCCATGTGAAGCCGGTTCCAAGCGGCAAGCCAGCTTTCCGCGCTTTCAAGACGGGTGGAATTCAGCTCTAGGCCGCTCACCCGGAGGGTTGTCTGAGTCAGCTGGCCGAGCAGCGCCATCTCCATGGGCAGACGGGCTTCACCAGCACCTTCCAGCCCCAGCCTGACGACCTGACGAATCACCTCGCGGTCCGTCGTCGTTGCTGTGCCTGCGCGCAGTAAGTGCTCTGAGATCGAATACATCAAGGGGGCGCGTATTCCCAAGGGGACGCCAGCCCAAAACTCATGAGCGTTGGCAGCCACGAGCATCGCAAGGCTGTTGGGGGCCGGAGATTGCCGAAGGTTCGCGTTGATCTTCTCGACCACCGGCCGCAGCACATTTGCTTCTTCCGAGCTGGCCCCCACCAGCTGAAGCTCGGCCGATCCCGCTGGTAGTGCAGCCAAGATGGACACAACCAGCGATCGGATTATGAACGATGCATTCACTTCACTCGACTGTGCTATGGAATGATGCCCGCCTGCCTCAGCATTGTCTGCAACATGGCAGGCAGGCTTGTGTGAGGCATCGTAGTCGAATCGTTCAGTTGCCGATAATAAGGGCCAGCCAGTCCTTTCTGAGCAGAAGCTGTGCTGGCCTGATCAGAAGTGAACTCTGTGAGAACAGGTGCCCCGACAGGCGTGTAAACACTCCAGTTTCCTAACAAGCCTTTCGACCGGTAATTCCACTGGATATGCCATGTAAAGGTTCCATTCGTGCGCGTTCCTTGATAGAATTGGCCGATAAAATCCCCACTGCCCGCTAGCATGACCAGCCATTCAGTGCCTGTAGTCATGAGTTTGGCCGGGATGTCAGTTGCACTGCTTTTGTGAACCGGATCAAGAACAGTCAGTGAGCCTGTCACGGCGGCGGTTTGGTTCGTAGTCTCTTCAAGCTGAATGCGGTCCCATGAGACGTAACTCGGCAAAACTTCAATCTTGGCCCAGAATCCTATCGAATAGTAGCCCGGCACATGCCAGAGTCCGTTGGTTGCGCTTGGGTCGGGGACTTTGTGGAAAACTAACCCGCTAGGCATGATCACAAGGAAGTTTCCGATAGCAGGAGGCAGAAACGGCCCTATGTAGCCGCCGACAGAGTTCCGGTAAACAAGTGGCTTGCAGTAGAGACTGAGCGTGATGTCTGACGCGATGGCCGGACAGCAATAGGTATCTGAACCGTCGGTCGTTCCGCCAGTCAGTTCTCCGCCGCCTGCGCTGATCTGCCATTCGAACTCCGCGACTTGGCTCGGAGACAAATCGGCGGGGCTGATGGACGCGCCTAGGTTCAGGAGCTCGCCCGCCCCAAAAATATTTGTCGCTCGGTTGGTAAAGTCATAGTCAGGTGCGTAGTTGCCCGCATAATCAAAAACCACCGCCTTGCAGACGACGGTGTGGCCGCAGTTGACGTTCTCGATCTTGTAATCGGTGGCGTTGGTGGAGAGCTGGGAGAAGGTGATGGAGATCGTCGCCGAGCCGGTGTTGTTCACCAGCCCGGTCCACTTGGGGTAGCCGCCGGGGAAGGTGGGGCCGGGGTTTGGGACGGCCCGCACGCTGAGGGTGGTGTTGAGCGGGATGTGAATCACGCTCGACCACGGCAGTTTCGACCACGATCCCGGCGCTCGCGGCGGCGCGCTCGACGAGTTCGCGGTGCACGAAATCCTCG
>JBEBFV010000003.1:0-45970 GCA_040081795.1 Limisphaerales bacterium
GTTTGCAGCGTCCGTCGCAGCCACGGGCATTCTCGAAGCGGCCCGGGAGAACGTAAAGATCGCCGCGCCGAAGGCTGCCTTGATCCAGAAGGTCGCCGTTCAAGTCGGCTCCAAGGTGAAGGCCGGCGACGTGATTCTCCAACTCGACGATCGCGAGGCCCGTGCGCGGCTCAACACCTTGCGCGCGCAGATCGCAGCCTTGCGCGCCGGACTCAAAGCCGACCACGTGATGCAGGCCGACGCCGCCGACCAGCTCGCGCGTGCCGAGAAGCTGGCGAAGGAAAACGTCATCTCCGTGGACGAGCGCAAGCGCCGCGAGTTCGCCACGCAGAACTGGGACGCGCGCATCGCCAAGAGCGAGGCGGACATCGCCGCGATGGACGCGCAGTTGCAGCAGGTGCAGACCGAGCTGGACATCCTCACCGTCCGCGCGCCGCGCGACGGCACGATTCTTCAGGTGAACGTCCGCGCGGGCGAGTTCGCCGGCACCACGCCGCAGGAGCCGCTGATGATTCTCGGCGAGGTCGAGAAGCTCCAGGTGCGCGCCGAGGTGGACGAGCAGAACGCGCCGCTCGTCGAGGCGAACCGGCCCGCCGTCGCCTACTTGAAGGGCGACACCACGCGGAAGCTCCCATTGCGTTTCGTGCGCATCGAGCCGTTCGTCATCCCCAAGCGCTCGCTCACCGGCGACAGCGCCGAGCGCGTGGACACGCGCGTCCTGCAAATCATCTTCGAGCTGGACCGGCCCGAGGTTCCACTCTACGTCGGCCAGCAAGTGGATGTCTTCATCGAGCGCGGTCCGACGCCGGTCGCTGCCGGTTCCGCAACTCCTCCACCCGCCAAGCAATGAACCTTGAACGGGCCTGCCCAAGCAGGCTCACTCTCCCACGCACATGAAACGCATCATCCTGTCACTCGTAGCCACCCTGCTGCCCGCGCTCTCGCCTGCGGCCGACAAGCCCGCTGTCACGAACGCACCTTCCGCCAAGGCCATCCCCAGCGCCACCGTCGCGTGGCCCACCGCGCCGCTCTCCTTGCGGGACGCCGTAGATGTCGCGCTGCGCCAGAACAGCGCCGTCCTCAAGAGCCAGTCCGATCTCGAGGCCGCGTATGGAGTCGTTGTCCAGACAAAGGCCATCCAACTGCCTCGTGTCACGGCCACTGCCAACCACACACTGACCGACCAGGGCGCGATTGAGCAGTTCCCCTTCGGCGGCGGCGTCCGCACACCAGACCAGGCGTGGAACGTCCGGGTTCAGGTCACGCAGTCCATCTACGAGGGCGGGAAGATTGAGTCCGCTCTCCGCACCGCGCGGCTCACGCGCGAGCAGGCAATCCTCCAGCATGAGACCGTGCTTGCGGACACCGTGCTTGCCGTGCGCGTGAACTACGACGACGCGCTGCTGGCGGCGCAGCAAATCCTCGTGCAGGACGCCTCGCTGGAGCTGCTGAAGAAAGAGTTGCAGGACAACCAGCGCCGCTTCGAGGCCGGCACCGTGCCGCGATTCAATGTGCTGCGCGCCGAGGTCGAGCTGGCAAACTCCCGTCCGCGCCTCATCCGCGCCCGCAACGCGCTGCGCATCGCAAAGAACAACCTCGCCAACCTCCTCGGCTACGACGTGCCGCGCGCGGTCGTCGAGGACATTCCGCTGCAACTCTCCGGCAAGCTCGAAGCCGACGCGACGCCCATCGAGCTGCCCGTCGCGCTCGCGAAGGCACTGGAGCAGCGCACCGAGCTGGCCGCGCTCCGCAAGGGCGAGCGTTTGCGAAAGGAGGCGATCACCAACGCCGAGGCGGGCCGCAAGCCCAGCGCGCAAGTATTCGCGGGCGTCGGTTCGCACAGCTCGCGCTTCAGCCAGCACCTGACCAAGGACGTTTCCGGCTGGGACGTGGGCTGGCAGGCGAGCTGGAATATTTTCGACGGCTGGCTGGTGAAGGGCAAAGTCGCCGAGGCCACCGCGCTGCACCGCAGGTCGCAGGAGGAACTCGACGACATCGGGCGTCGCATCGAGCTGGACGTGCGCACGGCCTACTCGAACTTCGTCGAGGCGCAGGAGGTTTTGGAATCGCAGAAGAAAGTGCAGGAGCAGGCCGAGGAATCGTTGCGCCTGGCCAACGCCCGCACCGAGGCCGGCACCGGCACACAGCTCGACGTGCTCAACGCGCAGACCGCGCTCACCATCGCCCGCAGCACGCAGATCGAGGCGCTCCACGCCTACTCCGTAGCCCGCGCCCGCCTCGACCGCGCGATGGGTGTGACGCTGAAGGTGGACGGGAAGTAAATCCGGTTCGCCGTGCGAGTCAGCGGACAGAGTTTGGACCGCAGGGACGGGACGGGCGCAGAGGCCGGTAACTTGCAGGCTGTGCAGGAGTCGTCGGCACACGAGGCACAACTGGCTGTTCGGTCTCTTTCTCGTCGGCCGGGAGGATCAGCTCCAGGGCAGACAAGGACGCCTGGCACAGCAAGTTCACCTCGAGACGTCGGCCTGGCCGAGCACGCTGAACTGCTGCTTGCGCAGCGCTTCCTCCGCCACGTCGCGGTCCTCCAGGTTCAGCGCGAGCGCGGACTTGTCCTGCGAGCGTGTCATGAATGAGTAGATGTAGTGGATGTTGATCTCCGCCTGAAGCAGCGCGGCGAGCACGTCCTTGAGCTGTGTCTCGGAGGCGATTTCCACGACGAGCAGCGCGCTCTCGCTGAAGGGGAATCCGTGCTCGTGCAGCAGGTCGCGCGCGGCGTCGGGGTCGTCCACCACGAGGCGGATGATGGAGCTGTCCGTGGTGTCGAGCACGGTGAGGGCGAGGATGTGGACGTTGCGGGAGGCGAGCAGGGTGGTGAGCGTGTGCAGCCGCCCGAGGCGGTTAGGCGTGAAGACGGAGAACTGTTTCACCGGGCCGCCGGGGCGCTGGCGCATCGTGGTGACACTCATGGGCGCAGTGTTGGCTGGTCCGCAGTTTAGTTCAAGTCGAAGACCAGCACCTGCGCGGGCCGACGGGCGGAGAGGCTGAGGGTGGTTTCGTCGGACAACGCCGCGCCGTCGCCTTCGTGCAGCGTCGTGCCGTTCAAGGAGACTTCGCCCTCGGCCACTTGCAGCCATGCGTGGCGCTGCGGCTGGAGCGTGTGCAAGACCTTCTCGCCGCCTGCAAACTTGGCCAGCCACACGTCGCAGTCCTGGTGCAAAGGCAGGCTGCCATCGCGCCCGCCGCGGCTGGCGACGAGGTGAAGCTGTCCCGGCGCCGCGCTGGCAAGGGACTTCTCGGCGTAGCTGGGCTTCACGCCGGTGCGCTCTGGGAGAATCCAGATTTGCAGCAGATGGACCGGCTCGGTGGGCGAGTCGTTGAACTCGCTGTGGCGCACGCCAGTGCCGGCGCTCATCTGCTGGGCGTCGCCCGCGCGCATGACGGCGGTGTTGCCCATGCTGTCGCGGTGGCGAAGCGCGCCGCGCAGGACGTAGGTGAGGATTTCCATGTCGCGATGCGGGTGCATGCCGAAGCCACCGCCGCCCGCAACGGTGTCGTCGTTGATGACGCGCAGGCTGCGGAAGCCCATGTGTCGCGGGTCGTGGTAGTCGGCGAAGGAGAACGTGTGCGCGGACTGGAGCCAGCCGTGGTCGGCGTGGCCGCGTTCGGCGGCGGGGCGGAGGGTGATCATGTCATGCCCGATGCGGGCGGAGGGGATGGTGCCGCCCTTTTCCCTTGAGTCAACCTGCGGCGCGCGAAAAGCTCCGAGCATGTCACCTGTGATTTGTCCGGGCTTCACCCACCGTGCGGTGAAGCGGTGCGCGCTTCTCCTGTTTGCGTTGCTCCCGCTGCTTGCGTTGGAGGCCGAATTGGCCCGCGCCGGGGCAGCTCAGGCGCGCGTGTTCCGAGCCGGTGCCGCGACGAGCAACGTCACGCCCTGGCTGGGCGTGTCCATCAGCGGCGGGTTTCAGGATTTGAAAGCACGTCATGTCCACGACGAGCTGCACGCGCGTTGCATTGTGCTGGACGACGGAGAGACGCGGCTGGCCTTCGCCATCGTGGATGTGGCGCTGCTGGGCCGGGAGCTGATTGACGAGGCGAAGGCGCTCATCCGAGAGCACACGGGCATCCCGCCGACTCATGTGCTGGTGGCGGCGACGCACACGCATTCCGCGCCCACGACCATTCCGCTCGCGCAGTGCGAGCCGGACCCGGCTTATCAGAAATTCCTCGTGCAACGCATCGCGGACGGCGTGCGGCGCGCGGCGAACCAACTCGCGCCCGCGCGCATCGGCTGGGGCACGGTGGATGTGCCGCAGCATGTCTTCAACCGCCGCTGGAGGATGAAGCCCGGCGCGGTGCCGGCCAATCCCTTCGGCGCAACAAACGAGTTGGTCCGCACCAATCCGGGCGTGAACAACCCCGACCTCGTCGAGCCAGCCGGGCCGACCGACCCGCAGGTGTGGTTCCTCTCCGTGCAATCCACGAATGGCCGTCCGGTCGCGCTGCTCGCGGACTACTCGTTGCACTACGTCGGCGGCGTGACGCCCGGCGACCTCTCGGCGGATTATTACGGCGTGTTCGCGGAGCGGATGGCGGAGCTGTTGCAGGCGGAGCGCAGCAGCCCGCCGTTCGTCGCGATGCTCGCCAACGGCACGAGCGGCAACATCAACAACGTCAACTTCCGTGGTGGCCAGCCGCGCCAGCCGGCTTACGGGCAGATGCGCCTCGTGGCGAATGACGTGGCAACCGCAGTCCACGCCGCACTCGCGAAGGTGGAACACCGCGACTGGGTGCCGCTCGCCGCCGCGCACACCGAACTCAAGCTGGCGACACGCAAGCCTGCCGCAGAGGAATTGCCCCGAGCCCGCGAACTGGTCAGCCGTGCGCCGTCCTTTCCACGCATGGCCACGCTTCCGGAAGTGTATGCCCGCGAGTCCGTCATCATGGCGAACTGGCCGGCACAGGTGAGCGTGCCGTTGCAGGCGTTCCGCGTCGGCGAGCTGCGCATCGGCGCGATTCCCGGCGAGCCGTTCGCCGAGGTCGGGCTGGACGTGAAGCGCCGCAGCCCGAACACCTTCGTCGTTTCACTGGCAAACGGCTACTACGGCTACATCCCGACGCCGGAGCAGCACCGACTGGGCGGCTACGAGACGTGGCGCTGCCGGTGGAGCTTCCTCGAAGTGGATGCGTCCGTGAAGATCATGGACGCGCTGTCCGACCTGCTGGGGAAGTTGCAGTGAGCCGAAACCTTGCCCGGCGGACGAACGTCGGAATACCGTTGGTCACCCAGTTTGAATCGTTTATGAAAGAACCGTCCTTCCTCGTTGGCCGCCGCCTTTGGCTGGCGGTGTTCGCCTGCGCACTCGCAATCACCGCTTCCGCAGCGCCGAAGCAGCCGAATATTCTCTTCATCTTCAGCGATGACCACGCATATCAGGCCATCAGTGCCTACCAGCATTCCATCAAGCTGGTGCAGACGCCGAACATTGATCGGCTCGCGAAGGAGGGGATGATTTTCCACCGCGCGATGGTGCCCAACTCCATCTGCGGCCCGAGCCGCGCCACGGTGATGACGGGGAAATACAATCATCTGAACGGCTTTTACAACAACTCGAATAGCAAGTTCGACGGCACGCAGCAGACCTTCCCCCGGCTCCTCAAGGCCGCCGGCTACCAGACCGCCGTCGTCGGCAAGTGGCACCTAACCGGCGCGGAGCCGTCGAGCCTGGGCTTCGACTACTGGGAAATCCTTCCGGGCCAGGGCATCTACTACAACCCGCCCATGAACCGCATGGGCCAGCAGGTCAAGCACACCGGCTACACCACCGACATCATCACGGACCTCTCGCTGGATTGGCTCAAGAACCGCGACAAGTCCAAGCCGTTCCTGATGATGGCCCAGCACAAGGCCCCGCACCGCGAGTGGTCGCCAAACCTGAAATACCTCGGCTGGAACAAGGACCAGAAGTTCGCCGAGCCGCCCACGCTCTTCGACAACTACACCGGCCGCGGTCGCGCCGAATACGAGCAGGACATGACGCTGGAGAAGACCTTCACCAAGCTCGACGCCAAGCTCACCGTGCCCGGCAGCATGAACGAGGAGCAGCGCAAGACGTGGAACGCCTACTACGAGCCACGCAACGCGGAGTTGGAAAAAGCCAACCTCACCGGCAAGGAACTCATTCGCTGGCGCTACCAGCGCTACATGCACGACTACCTCGCCTGCATCCTCAGCGTGGACGAGAGCGTCGGGCGGCTGCTCAAGTTCCTCGATGACGAAGGGCTGGCGAAGGACACCATCGTCGTTTACACCAGCGACCAGGGCTTCTACCTCGGCGAGCACGGATGGTTTGACAAGCGGTGGTTCTACGAGGAGTCGCTCCGCACGCCGCTGCTCGCGCGGTGGCCCGGGGTGACCAAGCCCGGCAGCGTCAACCGCAGCGACATTGTCAGCAACCTCGACTTCGCCAGCACCTTCCTCGAAGCCGCCGGCCAGCCGGTTCCGACGGACATTCAAGGCCGCAGCCTGCTGCCCGTCCTGCGCGGCCAGACGCCCGCCGACTGGCGCAAGAGCTTTTACTATCACTACTACGAGTTCCCCGGCCCGCACAGCGTCCGCAAGCACTACGCCGTCATCACCGACCGCTACAAGCTCGTCCACTTCTACGAGCCAGACGTGAACTACTGGGAGCTTTTCGACCGCGAGAAGGACCCGCAGGAGCTGAAGAGTTTCTACGAAGACCCCGCCTACGCGAAGACCCGCGCCGAGCTGCACACGGAAATCACGCGTCTGCGCAAGGAACTCAAGGTGCCCGACCCGGACGCGCCCGAGACGATCATCCGCCCCGGCGCGAAGAAGAAGCTGTAGGCATGAAAGCTTGAAATCCCACTTCATTTCAACTCTCACACTCTCTGGTGAGAGGGCACTTGATTGAAAGTGGTGGCTGCGGCCGGAATTGAACCGGCGACTAGGCTTTGAGCACAAAACACCCCGTTTTTGGCCGGGAAATCGTTAACGAACGCTGTTAGAACTCGAAGATTTATGACCTCATGTGACGGTGAGTGGCATCGCTCTTCAAACGCAAAGGCAGCCGTAACTGGTGGATCAGCTTCCGCAAGCGCGGGAAGCGCTGGCACCGTAGTCTCCGCTACAAGCATGACGTGTCGGCGGACACTCGCAAAGCCCGTGAGGAATGCGCCCGCCAGACGCTGCGGGAGATGACCGAGTCCGGCCAGCAGGCCGAGAGCCGGTGGGAGGGCTGGGTGCCCGGCTTCTTCGCCCAGCGCTACGCCACCATGCCCAAGACCAAGCACCGCTACGAAATAACCTGGCGCACCTTTCTGCTCTTCTTCGACCGGATGGACATCACCAGCCCGGCCCAGATCGGCTACAAGGAGGTCATGGAGTTTCTGGCTTGGCGGCAAAACCCGGATGTAAAGGGCGTCTATCCCTCCTCGCGCAACACGGCCATCCACGAGGTAAAGATGCTCGGTGCCATCCTTCAGGAGGCCGTCCGCCGGGGCTACATCGTGGCGAACCCGGCGCGCGGGCTGGGCCTGATTCGGGACAAGCCCAAGGAGAAGGCGGAAATCACGCTGGCCGAAGAGGCCATCATTCGCCGTGAACTGCCCAACTGGCCGGCGTGGATGCAGGCTTGTTTTGAAATCGCGATGGCGACGGGCTGCCGGCTCCGCGAGACCGCCATTGATCTCGCCAACGTGGACGTGGACGCCGGGACCATGCACTTCATCGCCAAGGGCGGGCGCGTTCACTCCCTGATGATCCCGCCGGTGCTGCTCCCGCTGTTCCGCCGGCTGAAGGCGGAGGGGGCCAAGAAAGCGTGCGAGCTGCCCAAGAGCGGCCCGTCGAAGTTCTGGTGGAGCTTCTTTCGGAAAGTCGGCCTGCCCCACCTCTGCTTTCACTGCATTCGGGTCACGGTCGTGACACGGCTGGCCCGCGCTGGAATTCCCGAACGGCTCACCATGCGCTACGTCGGCCACGCCAGTTCGACCGTCCACGCCATCTACACCAAGTTGCGGCCAGCGGACCTTCAGTCCTGCATCGAGGCGCTCGCGGCGGCCAGCAAGCCCACGGTGCCCGCCGTGCCGGTCGCCGTGGCGCAGGCCGCGTGAGTTGGATGGGAGGCTGGTCTTCATCAGCGCCGTCAAATCCTGACCCGCTCGGCCCCGTCGCACTCATCCTCGTAGTCGTAAAACACCACGGGCGGCGTCGCGGCTGGCAGCGTCTTCACCGCTGCTGCGCAAGGTGCCAAATCCTCGGTCTGGAGGCGCTGGTAAAGGGTGTGAACGTCGGCGGAGGAATGGCCCACGAACTTCATCGCCTGACTTTGGTTGACGCCCGCGCGGGCGAGGCGGCTGATCACTGTGACGCGGCAGCAGTGAAAGCAGTATTGCGGGCGGCCAATCCGGTCGAAAAAACGGCGCCAGTGCTTGGAGGCATCCTCCGGAATTTCACAGGTGCGCTCGCGGCCTTCGGCGCGGAGGCGCTCAAAGAGCGGCCGCAGCCGCTCCTGCAAGGGCACGGTGAACACCTTCTGCCCCTTTTCATGGAACGTGACCGTCCACTGGTCCCAATTCACATCGCGGCGCAAGTCAATTGAGGTCGCGCGCAGCCGCGTGCCGTGAGCGATGGAAATCTGAAAGCTGACGAACATCCACTCCGGCTCCTGCTGCAGCTCGTCCAAGATCAGGGCAATGTCCGGGCCGCTGATCTCCGGCTTCTGCGGCGAGGGCTGTTTCGTCAGGCCGGTCTTGTGGCAGGGGTTCCGCTCGCAGAATTCCCGGCGGACGGCTTCGTCTAGCACAATGCCCAGCAGCTTCACATCGCCCAGGGAGGTATTGTGGCTGGCGGACCGGACGCGGTCATCATCGGGCTGCATCCGCCAAGCATGGTAGGCTAGGACATTGGCATAGCGAAGCTGACGCGGATGATGGAGGCCGTGGCGCTCAAGAAAGACGGACAAGACGCGCCATGATCCAAGATAGCGCTCCAAGGTCCTTGCCTGGTGCGGCGCACTATGGCGGGAACGCAGGAACGGCAAGACCCACGCGGAAAACTTCTCGGTTCCACTGACATTTCGCCCCGTGCGCTCCTTGATGGATTCCTCCTCGGCGAGGGCGTGGGCGCGTCGCCGGTCCAACCGGTTGTCCTTCCGAAGCACGGTGCTCCGCTGGTGCCATTTGCCATCTGCGCCGCGCGTGCGGAGTTGCAGGAACGGGCTGTCAGTCTTGGCGACGAGGTGGGCCATTATGTGGAGTGGGGGAAAGGGGTGCCGTCACGGGGACGGCACCCCCGGTTTCGAGTCAGTTATAGGCCGACACCTCAGCCGCCTCAGCTTCGGCGGTGGCCGGTTCGTAGAGCTGCGCGAAGGCGGCGGCGAACGCGTCCGGGAACTGATACGTGTCAAAGCGGTGGTAGTAGTAGGTTTCCAACCGCTCCTTCAGGAGTTCAGGGAGCAGTTCGCACTGCTTCTCGATGAGTTTGAAGGCACGGCGGAACCGCGCCTCATCCTCGCTCTTGTAACCGGCATACGCCTCCTTTGCCGCATCCATGAGTTGGGTGCACAGCGCTCCGAAGGACGCGTCGGCGTCCGGTGCCCAGTCCACTTGACCGTCCTGCCGATACGCGCCCTCAACCAGCCACTCAGGATGATAATCGCGGAGCGCCTTGAGCTGCGGCGCAACCCGCTCCCTGAAGTGACTCACCTGCCAGCCAGCGACGGCGAGCGCACCAACGATCAGCACGCCATCCTTGGTCGCAGCGCCCTCTTCGAGCGCGTTGCCAATTTCCTGGCCGTCAATTGCGATGAGCGCAAGGTTCATGCAGGCGAGGGGGTTGATGTTCCTGGGGTCCTCGTCGTAGTCCTCGTCGGGGTTCCAGTAGGGGAGCATGTCCACCGCAGCCCTGCCGATGTTCGCGCGGGTCATGCTGGTGCGATCAGACCAATGTGTATACTCGTCGGGGTCAAGGCACGCCAAACGCGCCTGTTGTTTCATCGTGTTCATAACGGTTTTCGGTTGACTGACTAGGTCCGTGAATTGATTTCCACGGACACCCATGCGGGCTTTCTCCGAACGCCCGGAGCGGACGCTGGCCAAGTTTTGTGGCCTGCACGAAAGAGGAACTGATTCAATGGAGCACGAACCGTGTGAATCAGATGGACATTCTGGCGGCGATTGCTGGGTTCAACTCGACTTCCTTCGCATGAACCGTGAAATTCAAGGGCGATATGCCGTCCTCGCTTCCTAAGCTTTGTCCTGAATGCCGCAGCCGAATGGTAGTCAGCCGAACTTTCGAGGCTCCCGAAACCCGTGTGCGGACTCAGATTTGGAAGTGCCTAAATCGCGCTTCATCCGTGATTGCACGTCCGCACAAACGCGACCTCCATTTACGTGGGATGATTCAAGAGCGCTTTCGTCTTGATGGACGAAGTCGAGGCGCTAGCCAAGTGATTCTGGACGAAGATACGCTTATGCGCACGTTGGCGGGGCTTGCGATGGGATTGTCAATCCGAGAGCTTGAGCGGCTGGGCCTCACTCGTCTTTACTCGAACCATGCGCGCCTGATGAACCGGCGATGGTTTAAGGACGCCGCTTATCGAAGCGAAGCTGAGTGCCTGCTTAACCGTTATGCGGAAAGGAATGATTGGGAACTTCGCCTTACAATCCTACTTTGGCAGAGTGCGTGCGTGGATGAAGGATTCACCCCTTCCAAAGCCGCCGCCAGCAAGGTCTTGAGAATGGGACTCGATTCTGCGGAACCGAGCTTCAGTCAGAGAATCGCGGGCCAAAATGCTGAAGTTTTGCGCACCGACTCGCGCAACCGGCTTACGTCCGGAAATTTCATACGGGCCGTAGAGCAAGCGAAGGAACGCCGCCGTCGTCAAAACGGTCTTTGGTGAGCGATTATTCCAGAGGGAGTCAGCAGGACGAGTTTGACGGTGCGCCGGGCGTCTCTCGTCGCGCCTGCGAGGTTGGTTCAAGGAGCCGCAACGCTTGCAAAATTTACCCAGCCACTGCTGCCTTACTGTTAGCAATTGGCGTTTGATGGCTGGCTGGTCACAATAGCGAGCCGTGGTCCAACGCTCAGAGGGTAGCAAACGCGATCTTTACACGGTTCGTGCATAGGAAGCGGAATTGTCATAGTAAAATTGTGGCAACAGCCCTTTCACCTCCGCACGGTTCGTGACCCGCAAACGAAGTTCCTTCCTTGTGTCCGCGCATTTTGCGCTGGCGCCTGCTCCAGGCCGTTCGGAGAAAGCCCGCAAGGGTGTCCGCAAACAAGGTTTGCGGACTCAGCTAACAAGCAACACATCACCATGACCACTACCGCAAATCCCACCACCGCCTCACGCGCCGTCGAGGAGCTGCTCAACAGTTCCTCTGGTTTGGGCGTGTGCGCGGGACGGCAGCCTCAATAGGCTCGCCGGTTATGAACTGCCCATGCCCTCCGGCCAAGAGCCGGCCCAAGCAGCCGACGCTCCTCGAATCCGCCGGGGAGGTCGTGCTGCTGCTCGTCATCGTCGCCGTGATTGCCGTGGTGCCCTTGCTTGTCTGCGAGTGGCTCGCGCAAATCGCCCTGCCGGCGCCCGTGAACGGGACGCCAGAGATGCGGCAGGCTGTTGCCGCCCAGCGAGAGTCGCTTGCGAAGGTGCTGTTCGGCCTGCTCTGGGCGGTGCTTGGCGGGTGGCTGATTTTCTTCGGCTGAACGGCTGGGCTCGTGCCTCACGCGCGCCCCGCCGGTCCACATCAAGTTGTCTGCCGCTCAAGCCGTGCCTTGCGCAGCTTCCAGTCTGGAAGCAGGCGCGTCAGCAGTTCGTAAAATCGCGGGCCGTGGTCGTGGTGCCGGAGGTGGCAGAGTTCGTGGATGATGACGTAGTCAATGCAATCCACGGGCGCGCAGATGAGCGCCGGGTTGAGCAGAATCCGGCGGTCAGCGCCGCAACTTCCCCAGCGCCGGGGCATCCGCCGCAATCCAAATCCCTTCGGTGTGATGCCAAAGGGGTGAACTGCTTCGCTGCATCGCTGGAATCGTTCCGCGAGCTTTTGCTGGGCGCGCCCGCGAAGCCACTTTTCCAACGACGGCGTGGCCCCTGTCTTGTCAGGCTGCTTGTCCTTGACGACGATTTCGACCACGCCACGCGACATCCTGATTCCTAACGGGTTGCCTGAGCGAATCCGCAGCCGGTATTGCCGCCCCAAGTAGCGAATGGACTGGCCGCTCACGCGCCGCTCACTTGGGGCCGGGAGCAAGGCTTCAAACATCCGCTGCTGCCGCAGTATCCACCGCCCTCGCCGGGCCACCCGGCCAATCACGCCTGCCTCTGCCGCGTGCGCCGGAGCGATGACCTCCACGGCCCCGGAGGGTTGAACGCGAATGGCGAGGTGCTTGACGGCGCGGCGCTCAAGCTGGAACTGGATTGTGCGGGTGCCGTATTGCGCTTCGCAAATCATGCCGTCCCCTTGCTCCCCTTGTAATGCGCCTCCGCAATCGGCAGCACGTCCTTGCCGATTTCATCCAGCGCGGCCAGCGGCAGGGTGAAGCCGTGCCGCTTGGCGGTGGCAAGCAGACAGTCCTCCGCCGCGTTGAGCATCTGGTTGCGCACGTCCGGGTTGGCCGTCCAGTTGACGATGCTCGCGAGCTTCGCCACTTCGTCGTCAATCGCCAGGCCCAGCTCCACCCCCACAGCCTCAGCCTCCGCCGGGGACAGCGACTCCATCGCGCCCAGCGCCCGCTTCGCCACCCCGTAGTAAGCCCGTGCGGCGGCGCGCTGGTGCAACTCTGGCGGCAGGTCGCTGGTGGCGCGGTCGCGGACCTTCTGCATGACCTCGCTCACGCTGGCGAGGTATTGCGCGTCCGTGAGCCGCTTGGCGCGGTAGTCCTCGATGAGCCGCTGAAGGATGCGGGAGAAGCGTTCGTAAAACGCGGGGTCTTCCTCCCACTTTTCACGGATGGTTTTCTCCGTGCGGCTGAAGATGGTGTCGGCGCGGGACGCGGTGCTTTCCAGCTTTTGCACTTCCGCGTCGAACCGCTCCTTGTCGAAGATGTTCACCAGCGGCGTGAGCTTCGCCACCTCCGTCGCGCCGACGTGCCGGTCAATCAAGGTCTGGATGCGCTTCTCGTATTCCGCGTAGTCCACTTCCTCGCTGTAACGCTGCTTCATGCGCGTGCGCAGGTTCAGGAAGTATTTCAGGTCGCGCCGATACCGGGCCACGGTCGCGGCGGGCGTCTGGGTGAAGAAGTCCGACGACGACAGCGCGACTTGGAAGATGCGCGCGAACCGGCTCAGGCGGGCGTAAAACTCGTCGCGCTGGTCCTGATGTTGCAGGCACGCGGCGAATTGTTCGTCGTCCTGCTGGTTCTTCACCGCGCGGAACAGCGCCCACAACTCCGCGCTGGCGTCCGGCAGCTTGCCCACTTCATCGGCCACCGGCGTCAGTGTGGCGGCGAGGTCCGCCGCGTCGTATTCGGCCAGCGCCTCGTAGTGGGTCAGGGCCTCGTTCAAGTCGCCCAAGACACCGTAGTAGTCGAGGATGTAGCCGAAGTCCTTGCCCTCGCTGCGGCGGTTCACGCGGGCGATGGCCTGCAAGAGCGTGTGACCCGTCAGTTTCTTGTCAATGTAGAGGACCGTGTTGGTGGGGGCGTCGAAGCCGGTGAGCAGCTTGCTGACGACGATGATGATTTGCGG
Organism: Limisphaerales bacterium; assembly: GCA_040081795.1. Taxonomy (GTDB): domain Bacteria; phylum Verrucomicrobiota; class Verrucomicrobiia; order Limisphaerales; family SXTU01; genus SXTU01. Next base: position 13,671 of record JBEBFV010000003.1, read on the forward strand.
GTCGCCGTCCCCCTTGAAGCGGCTGGTGAGACTGTCGTTGTAGCGTTCCTCGGTGCTGAAACGCGCCATCATCTCGCGCCAGAACAATTGCACGCGCGGCAGCTCGCTCTCGGCGCAATCCTCGTTGTCATCGCGCGTGTCCGGCGCGGAGATGAGCACTTCAGTGGAGACGCGCAACGCCGGGTCGGTGCGGCCAATTTCATCAATGATTTCCTTGTAACGCAGCGCCACGTCTTTCCGCGGCGCGACAAGCTGCCCCTTCGCGCCGGTGCCGGCGAAGGTGCTGGTGAAGTGTTCACAGAGGTCGTAGGCCACCATCATCAGCCGCTTGTCGGCGCGGTTCAGGTGGTCGGCGTTGGCGAACTTCTGTTTGAAATCCGCCTTCTGGTCCTCGGTCTTGCCGCGCATCAGCCGTTCAAACCAGAGGTCGAGCTGCTCCTTGTCCACTTCCTGTTCAACGTGCCGGCCTTCGTAGAGCAACGGCACCACCGCCTGGTCACGAACGGCGTGGTCGAGCGTGTAGGTGTGGATGAAGTCACCGAAGACCTGGAGGTTGTTCCGCTTCTCGTCATGCACCACCGGCGTGCCGGTGAAGCCGATGAAGCAGGCGCGCGGCAGCGCCTTCCGCATCATCGCATGGAACGAACCGAAGTTCGTCCGGTGGCCCTCATCCACCAGCACGAACAGGTTGGGGTCATCGTCAAGCTGGGCGACGCCGCGCACGGCGCGCTCGAATTTGTTGATGATGGTGGTGATGACCCCGGCCTTGCGGCTCTGAATCAGTTCGCGCAGCTCCTTGCCGTCCTTCGCGCGCACGGGTTCGTAACCGCAGTAGCGGAACGTGTCGCCAATCTGTTTGTCCAGTTCCACCCGGTCGGTGACGAGAATCAGCCGGGGATTGGGGATGGCCGGATGCAGCGTCAGCGCCTTCGCCAGCATCACCATCGTCAATGACTTGCCGCTGCCCTGCGTGTGCCAGACGAGGCCGCCCTGCCGGTTGGCGTCCGGCCCACGCTCTTGCACGCGGAGCAGCGCGGACTTCACCGCCGCATACTGCTGGTGCCGGGCAATCTTCTTCTCCCCGCCGTCGTAAACGATGAACTGGCGGCTCAGTTCCAGCAGCCGCTCCGGGCGGCACAGCGCATACAGGACGCGGTCCTGCTCCGTCACCGTCCGCTCCTGCAAGATGGGCAGCTCCAATCGCGCCCAATGCAGCTTCACCAGTTCATCCACGGCGAGCGGCTGGCTGAGAACCTTCAGCACCTCGCCGTCAGGAATCACCTCGCGCCACGACGCCCAGAACTCCGCCGGGGTGCGGGCCGTGGCGTATTGCGCGGCCTCGCCATTGATGCCGAGCACGAGCTGGGCATACCAGTAAAGGCGCGGGATGCCGTCCTCGCGCTGGTTGCGGATGTGCTGCGAGATGGCTTGTTGAAGTTCCTTCTTGCCCCTCGGCTTGCACTCGATGACGGCGAAGGGGATGCCGTTCACGAACAGCACCACATCCACCCGGTAAGTCTCGCGCGTGCCGGTGCGCTCGACGGTGAATTCCTCGGTGACGTGGAAGGCGTTTTGGTCCCAGCGTTCCCAATCCACGTAGCGCAACGTGAAGCTGCGCGTGTCGCCCGCGACCGTCTGGGGGAAGCTCTTGCCCAGCGACAGCAGGTCGTAAAGTTTCTCGCTCGTCTGAATCAGCCCCTCATCCGACAGGTCGCGGACGGCGGCGATGCCGGCTTCGATGGCCTCCGATGAAAACGGCTGCTCCTGACCTCGCCAGCGCACGCGGTTCAGCTTGGATAACTGCTCGTGCAAAATGGGCGCGAGAATCACTTCCGACTTCCGCCCGCCGCGCAACTGCAACGCCTCGGCAGGCGGCAGGTAGCGGAAGCCCAGCTTCATCAGCAGTTCCACGGCGGGAATCTGCGAGACGAGCTTTTCGCGCGTGTCGGGCGTGGTGGATGATTCAGTGGGCATCGCGTGGGCTGGCAGGCTAATTCTCGCCGGGGGAGTAAGCCGCCTTGGGTTCGTCTGTCTTCTCAGTCGTGTGATTCGCGGATGGTCCCAGCCACTTGCCGGTCAGCAGAAACAACTCGTAGAAGACGAGCCATTCAGCCACCCACGGGATGACGGTTTCGTGCAAATGCCACTTGTTCTGCCAAGGCTGCTCACGCCAGTCGTAGAGGCAAAGCGTGTCGTTCCGATACATGTGCGCGCCGGACGTGAACTTGAGCGCTGGCTCGATGACGCGGATTTCAGGTGAACTCCACGGCTGGTATTTTATTTCCACGCGGTAAGGCGCGCTGTGCTCAGTCGGCTGAATCCGCCCGCGACACGTCAACTCCTGCCCACGAATCCGCGCATGGAGGCCGGGAAAACTCCGCCGGACGAGCGCCTGCTCACAAACGACCTTGTGATAGCGGTCAGCTTTGTTGGTGGGGATGGTCGCCATAGAACTTGTGCGGTAGGTTCAGCACGCCCGCGCCGATGGCGGCGCGGACAATCACGCCAGCGCTGTTGGTCGCCGCAACTCCCGCGTTCACCAGTGCGGCATTGGCAAAGAGCGTGCGCGTCTTCCCCTTGTCCTTGTCGTAAGCCTCGAAATACCCGTCGCTCTGGAACACCCAATCCCACGCGGCGCGAGCCTGCCCAGGTTTGCAGTCCGAACGGTGGAGGACATTCAACTGCGCCAGCGCCTCTCCGACGCGCGTGCGCAACTCCACCATGTTCCCGTCGCTTGGCGACTTGGTAAGCTTGTCCTTCGGCCACTTTGTCTGCGCCCGGTTCTCCACTTCCAAGTTCGTCGCGAGCCGGTCCTTGAGCCGGGCGAGCAGCCAGTAAAAGCACTCGTCATCCCGCTGGTATTGGGTTTGCAGGCACTCTTCGGTGAGCATCGTAAGCTTGAGGCCGTTTGGCAGGTCCCAATCCTTGCCCCGGCTGCGGGCGAATCGCTTCATCATCCGAATCATCACGCGGAGCTGGGAGCCAGCACCGGCGCGCTGCTTGTTGAGCGCCTGAACACGGTCCAGAAACCAGCGATTGATTTCAGTCGGGTCGGAGAGATTGAACCCCGCTGCCCCGGCCAACTCTTGCCGCTCCTTGTCTGTGTCCGCATCGAGCTTCCGATAGGCGGGCACGTCAACATGGTGGCCCGCCTCGTAGAAGATGCGGACGCAGTTGTTGTGAATCTCCGGCTGCTTGTTGAATCGGTCGTCCTTCAAGGCATCACGCACCATCACTTGCGTGTCCATCGCGCTGTAGGCCGCACCGTCCTTCTTCTTCAAGTCGTCCGCGTGGAACCACACGCCGTCGTCAATGTCGTAGGCGTTATCCTTCTCCTGAACCGTCGTCTCAATCGCCATTGAGCCTTGCGGCATGAAGTGATTGTCGTTCAACCGGATGGTGTCGGGGCGGTTGGCTTTGAGCCGGTTCCGATTGGCGGCGCGGTGGTCGCGCAACTTGTCTTTGACTGCCTGCGGCAACGCAACGCAGTCGGCTTCGTAGGCTTGGATTTGTTCGTTGTAATCAAACACTGTGACCTCCTTGGTCTGGCGGACGGTTCGCTAGCTGATTGGCGTAGGCCATCCAGTCCACCGCCGGAACCGTGGCGAGCGACTGGAGTTTCCACAACAGGCGGAAGGCGAAATAGGCCAGCGCGTTCTCTGGCGGGCCAAAGGTGTATGCGTTCGGCCCGGCGAACGTGTCGAAGCTCGCGCCGCTCGCGGCGAAGCCGCAGTCAATCTTCCGCTCGTTCAGCAGGCCGGCGTGAGCTTCCCGAAACGACTCGCCGAACCCGTCTTTCCAGTCAACCTCGATGGCGAGGATTCCAGCCACGATGTCGAAATGCTTTTTGGCAGCGAACACGCCGCCCGCGTGATGGATTTCAACTGAAGTGCGCTTGAGCTTCCTCACTGAAGCAGCCTTGTCCGCCGCATATTCCAAGTAGCCCTTGTCAATCGTCGGCTTGCACTCAAAGACGGCGTAAACGGCTTCGGCTGGCACGTAGCGGTGCTTGTGGTTGTCCAGCAAGGTCGGTGTGTATTGCCGGTCGAAGACCACCACGTCTATCGAGTCGCTGACGTTGCCTTCGCTGTCGAGGACAATGGCCTTCTCGATTGTGTAGCGGTTGGGCAGGTATTTGCGGAGGAAATCAATGCAGTGCTGTTCGTTGACTTCCCCTCGGTCGCCCGCGTGCGAGATGCGCTTGGAGGATTTCAGTTGGGCCTTCAAGCAATCCTGCTCAGTGGCGAAGGCTTGCCGTAGGAATTCTGCGTTGTGCGGCGTGTTCGTGTCGTTGTTCATGGCTGTTTGGTTTTAACGCGGACCTTGCCGGTGAGGAGCTTCTGCATGAGGCCGCGCTTTTGGAGTTTCAGGGCGGCCAGTTCGGTTTCGAGCAGGCGGATTTCGCGGTCGCAGGCGTCGAGCACGCTCACGATGCGTTGCTGTTCCTCAATGGTGGGCGGCAACTGGATGTGATGCTTCAGGAAGTCCTTGGAATCGAAGATGAGCTTCTCGACGTGAACGCCGTCGCTGGCGAGGAAGGCGAGGTGCCACATGCGGCGCTGATGACAGAGCCAGTCGAAGAAGGGCATGTGCAACACGTCGGGCGCGCGGTTGACGAGGATGGAGTATTCCTTGGAGACGTGGCAGCCAGCGAACTCGTCCGTCACCATGCCCCAGGCGCCGTGGACAACCTGCCGCTTGGAAATCAGGAAATCACCGCTGCGGACTTCATGCAGGTCGGTGGTCTTGTAGTCCGCGCCGAGCAAGTCTCCACGGCGGAACAGGCCGCCACAACGACGGCGGATGCTGATGAGGTGGAACAGGCGGTCAGGTGCCCAATCCACCGGGCGGAAGACGTGCTCCAAGACAGCGCCCAACTGGACGCGCCGCCATTTGCCGCGACCAAACTTGGGGAAGCGGCGGGTGCCGGTGAGGAGATGTTCGCGCAAAGCGCGCATGCGCTCCGTCTTGGTCGTCACCGTTGCTTGCAGCTTTTCAATGGCCTGGTCCCAAGTCGCAAGAATTTCGGCTACACGCTTTTGTTCGCGTGAAGCCAGGGCGACGAACGGGGTGTCGAGGATAACGTCGCGGGAGATACCCGGAATTAACCCCGATGCTACGGCTTCATATCGGTGTCCATTGGCGAGAAGGACTTGGTGAACAAAATTGGCATCCCATGATTTCGGACGGACAGCCATCAACTGCCGACCAATGGCATAGCGTCGGTCAGCGCGAACGACTGCGCCGGTGCCTGAACCCTTTACGACCACCAGAATATCCCCAGCTTCGCAAAACGCTCGACCAGTTCCAGTGAATCGTTCCGCGTTTGGTTTCCCGTTCAGAAAATCCGTCGGGCCAGTCAAATACGGAATCCCGCGCTTCTCGAAAGTTAGTTCAGCGCTTTCGATGTGCTGACCCGAAATCAGTTGGATGTCGTCACCAAGCAAGCTGTGGCGGCTCATAGTCCAAGCTCCTTGAGGTAGCGACCAATCTCCTTCCGCACGCCGACGAGTTCGTCTTCAAGCCGGGTGATTTCCCGCTGCACCTGCTTCAAGTCCACCGGCGCTTCCGCCTCGAACGTGTCCACGTAGCGCGGGATGTTGAGGTTGAAGTCGTTCTCCTTCACTTCCTCGAACGTGGCGCGCTTGGCGTATTTCGGCACATCCTCGAACCGGCGCACGGTCTGGACGATTTTCTCAATGTCCTGCGGGCGGAGCTTGTTCTGGTTGGTGCCTTCCTGATATTCGCGGCTGGCATCCACGAACAGGATGTCGGTGCCGCGCCTCGCCGCCGGCTTGCCCTTGTTGAACAGCAGAATCGCGGCGGGGATGCCGGTGCCGTAAAAGAGGTTCACCGGCAGGCCGATGACGGCTTCCAGCAGGTTTTCCTCGATGAGCGCCTGACGAATCTTCCCCTCCGCCGCGCCCCGGAACAGGATGCCATGTGGCACGATGACGGCCACCCGGCCAGAGCCAGCCTTGGCGACTTCGACCATGTGGGTGATGAAGGCGAAGTCGCCCCGGCTCTTGGGCGGGATGGCGCGGTGAAAGCGGCCGTAAGGGTCGGCGGCAGCCTTGTCGGCCCCCCACTTGTCGAGGGAGAAGGGCGGGTTCGCCACCACGATGTCGAACTTCATCAGCCGGCCATCCTCGACGAGCTTGGGGGAATTGATGGTGTCGCACCACTCGATGCGCGCGGCGTCGAGGCCGTGGAGGAACATGTTCATGCGCGCGAGCGCGTAGGTCTGGTTGTTGTTCTCCATTCCGAAGACGGCGACGTTCTGGCTGCCGACTTCGCGCGCGACCTTGATAAGCAGCGAGCCGGAGCCGCATGACGGGTCGCAGATTTGGTGGCCCGGCTTGGGGGCAAGGAGCTTGGCGAGCAGCGTGGCGACTTCGGAGGGCGTGTAGAACTCGCCGCCCTTCTTGCCCGCGTCGGAGGCGAACTGGCCGATGAGGTATTCGTAGCAGTCGCCGATGATGTCGCTGGGATTGCTGCCGAGCGTCTTGGGCCGGAGGTCGAGCGGGGCGAAGTCTTCCAGCAGGTGTTTCAGGCGGCGATTGCGGTCGCGCGTCTCGCCCAAGTGGACCTCGGAGTTGAAGTCAATTTTGCGGAACACGCCGTCGAGCTTGGCCTTGTTCTCGTCCTCGATGGTGTCGAGCGCGCCATTGATGAGTTCGCCGATGCTGTCCTTGTCCCGGCTGGCATAGAGCGCGTCGAACGTGGCGGACTCCGGGATGATGAAGCGCTCGCGGGCGAGGCGGCGCTGAACCATCGGCTCATCCTTGGGGAACTGCGCGCGGAGTTCCTCGATGCGCTGGCGGCGCACGTCGCTGAGGTATTTCAGGAACAGCATCGTGAGGACGTAGTCCTTGTAAACGGACGAGTCCATGACGCCCCGGAAGGTGTCGCACGCCTTCCAGGCAACGCGGTTGATTTCGTCTTTTCGGTCAATGGTGGTGTCAGGCATGGATAAATTGGAGGTTGGCCCAGCCGCGCAGCAGCGCCCGGCGTGTGGTGGTGAGTTGGTTCATCAAATTGTGCTCGTGCTCAATCAGCCCGTTCAGCTCGGTCACGCGCTGTTGGACGGCGATGGGCGGCAGGCGCAGCGGCAGCGCGCGGAGCACTTCCAGCGCAATCATGGGGATGGTGGTGCCGGAGTTGTTCGCGTGAAGGAAGGTTTGGGCTTCCTCCTGATTCAGCAGCCACGCGAGGAAGGCGGGATGGACGCGGCTGGTGTCCGGGCGCATGACGTGGAAGCTGCCCGCGACGATGGTTCGGGCTGGGACTTCGGAGCCGACGGGAACGGCGTAGTTGCGCGGGCCGCGACACATCAAGATGACATCATCGGGGCGAAGCAAATGGTCGTCGAGATTGCGAACTTCATCGGGCGAGATGCACACCAGCCCACCTTCGGCAGGCGCGACGCGAAGCCGGTCCGAATCAACATCACGACCTTGGATGACCGCAACCGTGCCGTCTGCATGATGCCGAACCCCCACGCGAAATGGGTATCCCGCCCGAAGCGAGGCGACTTCGGTAACGGTCAGCCAGTTCAATCTTCCGTCTATCACAGTATCGAGTATCGGGCAGTTTTTATGTTTCGTCAAGGGCGAAAACGACAGAATCTTGATACTGTTGAAACAGGCCAAAGCGAACCAGTGCAAATGTGATTCAACATCGGAAACAATCTTCGTTCCGGCCTTCGTTTACAAATCTGTGTGCGGACGGTAGCGGCACGGTAGAATCCCCGGTCATGGAAAAACAGACCATCAAGACGGTGAACTTGGAGAAGCATGGCCGATTCTGGGCCGTGCGCGCGGACGGGGAACTTCTCGCGCTGGTGCTTTACAAGAAGGGGGCGCTGGCCGTGCGGGATTTGCTGGTGCGCTTGGCGGGTATCCCGGCCAACGAGCCACCGAAGGGCGGGAGGACAACGCGGCGGACACAGAAGCGAGCCGAACCGAGTCCATCGCCGCGCGCAACGTGACAGGCTCAACTGCCACGAGCCACTGAGCGGGGCGGGGCGGTTCAAGTGCGCTACCGAGTTTCAAAGGATTGGAAGGCAGCCACTTGCTTGGCTCACCGGTTCAAAGCCGCTCGTTGAGGTTGTGGACGTGGATGGACGCGTAGCGAGAAGCCACGTCTAGCATCTGGGCGCCAAGGTTCCTGAGCCTACGGCTCAACTAGGCGGAAGTATTTCGCCCCCGCCCCGACGGGCTGAACGATGCTGATTACCCCGCCGTTGGTCTGGAAGCCCCCGGCTACGTTGCTCCAAGAAACAGGGAGTGCAAGAGTCGCTGCCGATTCCAGCCGGTAGCGCCCTGCCGTGGCAGGCCAAAGCACGGTCAGGTTGTTGCCACTGAAAGCAGTGGTGATGGTGGGCGGCGTTGGCAAGGCATCAGTCAGGTTGGGGACGCCGTTGCTGTCGGTGTCGTTGAGGTCCGTGAATTCAAACACCCAATTCAGGTGGTCAGTCCAAGCGGTGCGCGCATCCCCGTCCGAGAACGTCAACGCGCCCACGTAGCGATTGCCAGTGCGGTTGAACGTGGCGGCTTGCACCGTGTAAACGGAACTGTCCGTCGCGTTCGTCAGCGTGAACGAGGGCAAGGTGAACTGGCTGGTTGTAATCACCGTGAAGGTGGTCGTGCCGGTCAGGGAGAAAACCACCCCGGCGTTGGTGCGCTGGCAGGAGAAAGTCATCGTGTTGAGCGCCCCGCGTGTGTAGCTGATGGAACCGGTGTAGCACTGCAATTCCAAGACCCCGGTGATGTTCAATTGCGTTCCGCCAGTAGCCAAGTCCACGACGTTGTAGGTTCCAGTGAGTGAGTTGGCGTTGCGGGTCAGACTGCCTGTGATTGGAATCGTGGCGATGGACGGAAAGTCGCGTTGGTAAGAGCCGGTGATGCTGCTGGCTCCCGCCTTGTTCAACTGCGCAACATCGGGCAGGCCGTTTCCGTCGGAGTCGGTTGTCGGGAGGGTTAGAACGACACTGCCGTAATAGGCGAAGCTGTTGTCGCCATTGTTCACGGTCGCGGAATCCGCCTCGTAAACCCCGCCGCCACGCGGTCGCAATTCACCACTGTAAAGGAAAATGCCCGGTGACACGGCCTGGCGCCATGGGCTTCCAGCTAGTCCGTCGTAGGTTGTGAAATTGAGCGTTGTGTTCGGAGGGTTCACCATAGCCGCCGACCGTAACAATAGCGACTGGCATTGGCCGCTGAGGGTGGCGGTGCGGGTCTGGGCTTGGACAACGGTGGAGCCAAGGGCGTTCGTGACGGATAAGGTAGCCGCTTGGCTGGTCACGCTCCCCGCGATGTTGGTAATCACCACGCTGTAGCTGCCCGCGTCGCCAAGCTGCACGTTGGTTATCGTCAGGCTGCTGATGGTCGCTCCTGCGAGAACCGCGCCGTCTTTGCGCCACTGATAGCTCAAGGGCACCGTGCCCGTGGCTGTCACGCTGAAGGTGGCGTTGGAGGTCAAGTTCACCGACAAGCTCTGAGGTTGGCCGGTGATGCTGGGCAAAATGCCAGAGACATTGAGCGTTCGGCTTACGCTGACCGCCGGCAGATACGTCGCATCGCCGGGTTGACTGGCTGTAATGGTAGTGCTGCCGACGCCTGTGAGCGTAACGGTGCTTCCGATCACGGTTGCCACGCCGGTGTTGGAACTTGTGTAGCTCACTGGCAAACTGCTGCCGGTCGTGGCGTTCAGCGTGAATGGTGCGTCGGTAGTCAGTTTGGGAGGCAACACGTCAAACGTGATCACCTGAAGCAATCGGCTAACGGTGAGGTTGGCCGCGCTGCTCGTTGCCGTGCCGTAGGGATTCGACACGACCACGGTGTAGCCCCCAGCCTGATTCGTGGCGACGCTGCCAATGCTGTAGTTGGCATTGGTTGCATTCGGAATGTTAGAGCCGTTGAAGCGCCACTGGTAGGACAACGGACCTGTCCCTGTGGCGCTGCTAGTGAGGTTGACCGCCGAGCCAGCTAGAACGGCTGTATCGTTTTTTACGGCTAAGGTGAAAAATGTGCCGCCTGCTACGGCGGTGAAATTGCTGTAGCCAAAGGGCACGCTTGCTTCTCCTCTGATAGAATAAGAGGGCCAAGCAACGAGCGTTCCATCACTCTTGAGTGCCAAGCTGTGATAGAGGCCGGCTGCAATTTGGACCACATTGCTCAGGCCACTCGGGGGAGGGTCGAGGTTTGATTCGTTCTGCCCCCAGCTCACTACAGTTCCGTCACTTTTGAGGGCAAGATTGTTGAAGCCACCTGCTGCGATTGCGACAACGTTGCTTAGTCCGCTGGGAGCTACTCCTTGGCCGTATGTGTTAACACCCCACGCGACGATTCTTCCATCGCTCCGCAAGGCAAGGCTCTGACCGTAGCCCGCACCGACTGCGGTTATCCCGGTCAAACCACTTGGCACATTCGTGACGTTGGAAAAAGGATACCCCCAAGCGAATACTGTCCCGTCATTTCTCGAAGCGACGTTGTAGAAATCACCAGAAGCTATGCTGGTCACGTTCGTCAAGTGTGCAGGCACTGTGGCCTGCCCGTAGGTGTTGTCGCCCCATGCAACAATGGTTCCGTCGGTCTTCAGCGCCAAACTGTGATACCGGCCCGCCTTAACACTCACCACGTTTGTCAAGCCAAAGGGTGGCGTGATTTCGCCGGAAGCATGATTGCCTGCCCATGCCGTGACCGTTCCATCGCTCATCAAAGCCAAGGCGTGAGACTCACCGGCAGCGATTGCCACCACACCGCTCAACCCCGTGGGCGGCACGGGGAGATATGTGCTGTCGCCCCAGCCAACCACCTGCAAATTTGCAGGCTGCCGCGTAATCACGGGCTGGGTATTCACCGGCATTGTCTGGGAGCGGACAACGGCAACCGAAGCCAGCAAAAGGAAAATGGTAATCAGGCACTTCATACCGGAATTGCGACCCGGCCACGGTCAAAAGAAAGGGCGCGAACTCAAAGCACCCCCGCTAAAGGCACCGCGAAGCGCCCGTCCAGAGAATACGCCAAGCCGCGCCCAGGGGGCGCGTGCTCGGTAGGTCTCTGGACATGAAATTCGCGGTTTCTTAGCGAGACCGTAGCCGAAGCTGCGCTAAATGTTTTGTGGTGTTTGGTTACATGGTTCTTTTGCTGACAAGGAATCGTTAACAAATTTCGCGCCTCCCTGCCATGACATTCTCGCTGACCGTCGGAACGCGGCGGCGAAAGGCGAATGGCCGCTTTACCGTAGCGGCCCCTGTAGGTAGGGGCATGGAACCAGCCGCCATCAAACTCGTTCAGGCCCTCATTGATGAGGAGGCCATGTCCTCATGTGAACATTCCAGCGCGTTCGGCAAGCAGGAATACTGGAACCGCGTCACGAACACGCTCGATTGCGCCTACTGTGAGCATTGCGAGGCGCGTGGCCTGCCTCCGACGATGTTCCAGCGGCCCTTCCGTGAATTCATCTATCTGCTGGAGGACGCTTGGTTCTGCCTGACCCTGCCCAGCCACGCCGCCGCACGTCTGGCTGTGGCCTACTTGCAAGCGGAGTCCAAGGCGCGGCGGCAGTTCAAGAGCAAGCGCATCGTAGAGGCTGCGGTTGGCGGTGATGTGACCAGCGATGCTGACGCGCTGGCGGCAGCGCTGGACCGGATGATTCCCAAGTCCCTCAAGCCAGTGGCGACGCGGGTTCAGCGGGTTTACGTGCCCAAGGCATCCAAGGCGAAGCGACTGCCTACGGACTTCGTCTGCGACAAAATCGTGAGCGCGTTCCTCGACCTGCAAACCCAGCGCCACGCCAGCATGAAGTAACGCCCGGCGGGCGCACTTCGGGTGAATGTAAACAAAGAGGGGTGTGCTTCTACGGTGCCGGTTTGTAGGCTGGCCCGTGAATACTACCAGCCTGTCCCTGACGCCGGTTCGCGCCGGTTCCGTGGCGCGAATTTCCCCCACCCACAGCGATCTTGTTCGTGCCTTCCTGTCTGGCCGGAACGAGCGCACCCTGCGCGCCTACTCCCAAGATTTGGCGGACTTCCAAGCCTTCGTCGCGGCCAAGTCGGTTGACGACGCCGCGCGCGAGCTGCTGGGCAACAGCCACGGCGCGGCGAACCTCTTGGCGCTGGCCTACAAGACTCATCTGGTGGAGCGCGGCCTGCAATCGGCCACCGTCAACCGGCGGTTGGCGGCGTTGCGGTCACTGGTGAAGCTGGCGGGCACGTTCGGCTTGGTCCCGTGGAAGCTGGAAGTGGCGAACGCCAAGACGACGGCCTACCGCGACACGCGCGGCCCCGGCAAGCAGGGCGTGCGATGCCTGTTGGAAGCGGTGAGCGGCCAGCGGGGCAAGCCAGCGGCGCGGAACAAGTTTGCGCTCCGGTTGCTCTACGACTTGGCCCTGCGGTGCGGTGAGGTCGTGGCGCTGGATGTGGAGGACTTGGACTTGGCGCAAGGTCGGCTGGCCGTGCGCGGCAAGGGCAAGACGGAGAAGCAATGGCTCACCTTGCCAGAGCCAACCAAGGCAGCAGCGGCGGACTGGCTGGCAGCACGCGGCGCGGACGCCGGGCCGTTGTTCACCAACTTCGACCGTGCGGGCAAGGGGCGACGGCTCACCAACGTGAGCCTGTATCGCATCGTGCGTGGGCTGGGCGAGCAGCACGGCTTGAAGGTGCGACCCCACGGCTTGCGACATACAGCGATTACTGAGGCGTGCAAGGCGGCTCAGGCAAACGGCTTTGGCTTGGAGGAAGTGCTGGATTTCTCCCGGCACAGCCGGAAATCCATCGCGGTGCTGATGGTTTATCGTGACAGGGAGCGCAACGTGCAAGGCCAACTGGCGTCACTGGTGGCGGGTGCAGCCTGAAATGAACCGGCCATGCAAACCACTGAGCGACCCCCTGCGCGCGCCCGGCTGGCCTACTACCTGCCCCGGCGCGTGTATTGGCACTTCTGTCTGTGGCAGGGCATGAGGCGGCTGGGCTTCAGGGTGCTCTGCGTGATAAAGCTGAACCACCACCACGTTTGGGACGTGCGTCTGCGCTCCGGCAACAAGATCAGCGACAAGGCGGTGCGGAAGCTGCGACGCGAACTGCGGAAAGTGTGCGCGGCCCACGGACCAAGGATGAAGGCGGGCGAGCTTGCCATCGTGAGGGATGGCAGCCTATTGGAATTGGCGTTCATCTGGCCCGTGGGCGAGCCGGGAAACTATCAATCAGGCAGCCACGGTTACGTGACCACTATGGACTCGCCGACTCAGACTTATTCGGCCAACTGACTTTCACTTGCAGCACCGCCGCGCAGCATCACTTGTGGTTCGGTGCCTTGCCTTCGCTGGAGATCCTCGGCGTATTGAGCGAAAGCGTTGAACCACCTGTCAGCGTTTGAGGGCCAAAACGCCCTAACCTCTGCCAGCTCGCTTTCTTGGCGGTAATTGTCCAGCGCCAGTGAATGACATTCCAATATCTCCTGAGCCATCCAGTTTTTATCACCCTCATCCAGTGCCACGCGATAGAAGGTATTCCAGTCCATTACCGCAGGAACCAAAAACCGCATGGCGTGGAATGCGTGAACCAGTTCGTGTGCGACTACAAACCTGAAGGCGTCACGCGTCACTTCGTCCGTTGGCCCAGAAATCATCTCGCGGGAAACGCTAATGATGCCCGAGTGTGCAGCAGGACCAGGCGCCCGATATGAAGGGTCGGTAAACAGGACGCGATGAATGTTGCTTCTGTAGCTGCCAAATGTGCCGGGACCATCCTTGTCTGGGCCGACGGCGGTGATTGTCTGAACTCCCACACAGAGCCACTCACGAATGCTTACCGGAAGAGTCGCCCTGTCCACAATTTCAATTTCCATTTCGGAATCATCCCCCACGGGGTCGTTACAGTTTAGGACGGTGGAAAAGTCCACGTCGGTGGGATACACCATCAAGGTGTCGTTTTCGATTGCGTCTATGACGCCGTAAATTGAAGGCGTGTGAAGCCTGAGCTGCACTTGGAGTGCAAATTGTCGCTCACAGGTCTTCGGCGGACTAGCGCTACTCATAGGCTGGTGCCGGGTGGAGGAGCTGCGGAGTGGCTTCTTTGATGTCAGTCGCTTCATACTTTGTTCCTGTCTATTGATGCGTTGTTGCCAATGAAGCGGTGGGATCACCATCGTTTCATACCTTACGAAACAATTCGAGGTGATTGTGCACTATAGGAATCTCCCGTAAGAAGGCAAGCACAATCCTCCCTTCCACGAAACTTTGTGACGGCTTGCCGTTGAAGACGATCAGACTCTTGTCCGTGTCGCCAACGCAACGCGCTGCAATCGCGTGGCAGTCGGCCCAGCTTGGTAAATGGAACTGATAGGGTGGCTCCCTATCCTCCAAGATTGACTGCCGGGGTGTTCGGCTGCGCGAATGTTGGGAGACACAACCGGGTGGACTTGAAGCCAAGGGGGGGCACAGACGGCGAATGTGTGATTAAATATCAATTATCATACACAAGATAACCGTCAGGCGCCTGCCATTATGGTTTCCGTTGGCAGGCCGCGCTTTTCGCCGCCGACGGTCATCACCGGCTGCTGAAGACAACCTCCTTGAAAATAACGCGCAGCAGCACGACCTCGCCAATGCCCTGTCGGCGATAGCCAGCCCAGCAGCCGATTCTTCCCGGATGAGGTGGGGAGCCGTCGGCTGGTTCGACCAAGTCTTGGCGGTAGGGGGCAGTTCATGACCCGCCAGCGCACCGGTTTGGGTGCCGGCTGGCTGCGCTCCTCTCTCTACTATCCTCTCCCCGCTCTCTTCTATCCCTTCCCGCCCTTCGCCCGCGCCTCCCGAATCATTGCCAAAGCCTGCTGCGCTTTCTTGGTATGCGGGTTCTCCGACCCCAGCTTGGCCAGATACCCTTGCACCGCCCGATCCGCCAGCGGCTCTGCTCCGGCCAAATCGCCCTTGGTCGCCATTAGGCTGGCCAGATTGTTCAGACTCATCAGCGTGTTTGGGTGCTCCGGGCCGAGGGTGCGCTCGAGGGTGGCCAGCGCGCGCCGATGCAGCGGCTCCGCCCCAGCCAGGTCGCCCTTGTCCTTCAGCAGGGTGGCCAGATTGTTCAGGCTCGACACCGTGGCAGGATGTTCCGGCCCCAGCGTGCGCTCACGAACAGCCAGTGCGCGCCGACACAGCGGCTCCGCCCCGGCCAAGTCGCCCTTGCCTAATAGCAGGTTGGCCAGATTGTTCAGGCTCGACAGCGTGGCGGGGTGCTCCGGCCCCAGCGTGCGCTCGCAGGCCGCCAGCACGCGCTGAAACAGCGGCTCCGCCCCGGCCAGGTCGCCCTTGCCTTTCAGCAGGACGGCCAGATTGTTCAGGCTCGACAGCGTGTCGGGATGCTCCGGCCCCAGCGTATGCTCGCGGACCGTCAGCGCGCGCCGATGCAGTGGCTCCGCCCCGGCCAAGTCGCCCTTGGCTGATAGCAGGCCGGCCAGATTGTTCAGGCTCCCCAGCGTGCCGAAATGCTCCGGCCCCAGCGTGCGCTCGCAGGCCGCCAGCGCGCGACGATGCAGCGGCTCGGCAAGTGCATAGTTCCCCATCTGTGCGTGGATAATGGCGATGCATTCCTGTTCGGCGGAAAGCTCGCACCGCTCCTTGGATTCCGACTGGCGGATCATCCCCAGCAGGCTGCCCCAGTGCGGTTGGAGGGCGGCATAGCGCGCCGGCCCGCCGGGCACGGCGTGGTTTTCATAACAACGCTTCAAGTCCTTCCACCACCAAGCGCGCCATACGCGGATTATGGCTCTGCGTCGAGGTAGTCCGATTGGCGCCCTACCGTCACCGACGCGCTGCCGCGCGTTCTGGTCGAGCGGCAGGTCGGCTCCGCCAGACCGAATGCCCAAATTGACAGACCATTGGTCACGCGCCCACTCCCCGAGCAGGGAATGCGTCAACTGCCAAGCGGGTTCGGTTTGCCCAATTTGCTCACTCGGAAACTGACTCCCCTCCGCGAGGCTGTAGTGAACCAGGGCGTTCAGCATGGTTCTGACTGTTTTCTCTGGCTGCTCCAGCACGCCGCACAGAACGGCCAGTGGCACGGGCGCGTGACCATGCAGCGCCAGCCCAAACCACGCCTCCAGAGCTTTCTTGTGCTTCCGGACGACGGCTTCGGCGCTATGTTGGAAGAGCAGATGGAGATTTGCTTTCTGTTTGTCCTCAGCAGCCCAGTCCCCAAACCGCTCGGTTTGCAGACGGTCGGCAAATTCCTTTAGCGGTTCACTCTGGTTTTGCATCCACGCGCCCGCGAGACGCAGGGCGAGCGGATGTCGCCCAAGCTCACCAGCCAGTTTCCTCCAGGGTTCCCGCATGGCGTCGTCGTCGGGGAGGCTGGCCTGGAGCGCATGGTTGTGGAGCAACTGCGCGGCGTCCTCGATGGCAAGCGGGTGGACTACATACGGGTGGGCGTCACCGCGCTTTTGCTTGTCGCGCGTTGTGAGGAGGACACGGACCTGCCCAGTAAGCTCAAGTAGTAGGGAGAGTTCATCGGCCTTCTCACAGCCTTCGAGGTAGAGGAGCACGCCCGACCGGCTAAAGAGGCGGCGGACCTCGGCGGTGGGATCAGTGACCGTGCGCAGGTCCACACCCGCCTGCCCGAGCAGCCCCGCGAGGGCGGCTTGGTGCCCGCTCTGCCGGTAGTAGTCGTGGATGTAGATGCCGCCGGGATAGCGGGACTCCGCACCGGGCGTCGGCGCAAGTTTGAAGAGCACTTCCGCCGCGAGGGCGGTTTTTCCCATGCCACCGGGGCCAACCAGCGCGATACGTTGGTATTGGTCGAGCAACTTGGCCATGTCGCGCAACTCGTCCGCACGTCCAGTGAACCCGACGGAGCGCGGCGGCGGGTTCCAAGGGAGGATTTTGGGCTGAGTCAAACCAACAGCCTCATGGAAGGTCGCCTTGAGTTCCTCCTTTGCACTTCCTACGACCTCCTCCACATGCTTCCGCGACTGGCGATGTTGTTGAGCGTTGTCCTCTATGACCAACTCAACTGCGGCAACCAAGTCATCGGAGAGCGTGGGGCGCAGCAGAGCCAGCAGAGCAGGATTGTTTTTCTGGATTTCGGCAAACACGCGCTGAATGACATTATCAAGGAGCGCAGTGCCGGGGTGTTCGGCGTCTGCCGCCCGCCGCTCCAAAGCCTCGCGCAGCAGAGCAAGCTGCGCGGAGATTAGTTTCAACTCGGCGGACTGCGTCGCGAGCTGCGCGGACTGCTCGTCGAGCTTGGCATTGGCTTGGCTGAGGAGTTCGCGCGTGCGCTTGTGCAGCCCACCCTGAAAGGCAATCCAAGCGCGTTCGTTCTTCTTAAGCTCGTCCCACAAATGCACCTCGAAGACGGGCGGGAACTGCTCGGCAAACCACTTGCCCGACACCGACAAAGCCCGGAAGAAGTGCGCGCTCAGTGGGAGTTCGCCTGTGCGCGCACCCGTGAGCTGCGGGTTCGGTTCCAAGTCCGCAAAGGCGCGGATGGCGGACTGGTCGAGGGTTTCAATCCAGTCGGCAATCGTCTGCGAGGCGGGATTGTCGCCATGATTTTTGAGCCAGCCCTCGCACTGCTGTGCGAACTCAGCAAGAACCTGCTCGGTGTCCCTGCTCCCGCGCTGCTCAAGTGGCAATTCCTGCCAGTCCTTAATCAACGCGACCAGCGTGCGGGTCGTCGCACGGGTCAGGGCGTGCTCCAGATCGTGGTTGAGGCCCGTCGTGGTGTGATGGTCCGGCTCGTGGGGGAAGAGCTTCTTGACGTTGCGCTCCTCGAGGCACTTCTCATAGATAGTGAGACCTCCTCCGACTATGGCCAGCGCGACGCCCGCCGCGGGACCTAGAGCTGCGGTGGTGGCGATCAGTCCCTCTGCGGAAGTGGCAGCGTGCGCCAGCTGCTTAATGCCACTAAACAAGCCGACGTCCATGAGCAGCTTGGCGAAGCCGTGGCCGGAGGACGGAGGTTGCCCGCTCATGATGGTTATGAAAGTAGAGATACAATGCTGTGCCGACAATTTGTAAATGGCTCACGGTCACGGGGACTTCACATGGAATATCGCGGGGCGTTTGTAGGAGCCGGCGGCTTCAAGCCGCGTTCGCTTCACAGCGTCCGCTCGATGCCAGCGGCAGGTTTTCAATCGCTACCCGGTCGAAAACGAGTTCGTCCGTCGCTTCATCGGCGCACTCCCTCCACAGGGCAGCCACGCGGGCCTTGTGCGCTGCCTTCTGGCGCGTCGCCTTGGGCACGGCGATGCACCGGCGGCGAGCGCGCGCGTCGAGGATGCCCATGTAGTCAAGCTGGTGGCGCGAGTGGCAGTTCACGTCGTAGCCCTGGAAGAACTCCACCACATTTTCGTTCAACTCCGGCACGTATTC
Organism: Limisphaerales bacterium; assembly: GCA_040081795.1. Taxonomy (GTDB): domain Bacteria; phylum Verrucomicrobiota; class Verrucomicrobiia; order Limisphaerales; family SXTU01; genus SXTU01. The sequence goes on from JBEBFV010000003.1 coordinate 32,043, forward strand.
GCGTTCGTTCAGCACGGCCACCGGCCAGGCACTCAGGTATGGCTTCACCAAGTCCAGCGGCTTTACCAAGTAGCCCAGCACCCGCGCGAAGTCGCCCACCGTGGACAACGGGTGGGTTCGGGTGCTGACTTCAAGCTCGACGCGTTCGGCCTCATCCGTGAGCCACTCGCCGGTGCCCCAATCAGGCGTGAGGCCCCGGTGGGCCAAGACGAGCTGCTTAACCTGCTCGATGTGCCCAGCGGTGAAATCCTCGGCGGCAATCAGGAAGTGGCAGTGGGGCAGCACCACCAGCGGCAGAAGCGACTCGACGTGCAACTCCTCGACCTTGATGGCCCCAAGGAAGCTGCCGTCGTTGACCAGAGCGCGCACGGCACGGTGGCAGGCATCCCAGTAGAGGCCCATGTCTTCGGCGACGTGGCCTTCCAAGGACAGCAGCCCGCCTTCAAAGCTGATGGTCAGGAACCACCAACGGGAGCGCGAGAATTGCGTCAGGAAGCGTTCGAGCAGCAATGTGCGCCTCCGGTAGCTGCAATGGGCACAGAGCTTCCAGAGGCCACAGACGCGGTTACGGATGGAACAGTGGCAGAACTTGCGGCGACGTTCCCAGTCGGACAGCAGCACCAGCCCGGCAGTCTGCGCATAGCGCGGCCCACGGGCGAACCGCTGCGGGAAGGTTTCCAAACGGTGGTGGATAGCGTCGAGCAGCCAGCGTTGATGAGAAGTGAGGAGCCGACGGTGACGAGTGATCTCGTCGAGGTCGGTGGCGTTGAGGTGGTGGACAGAGCGCATAGCTGGTAGGGCAGGAGGGGATGACAAAGAATCAAGTGGTGATTGAATCTAATGGAGGGACAGCGGAACTGAGCGAGGCCAAGCCAGAGGCCCCGGCGTGGCCGGGCAAGCCGACGGGCACGACGGCGGACGCGTCGAGGCAGCCGTGGAAAATAAAAAGTTGAGCCGGAAGGTTGGCTCGTGGTGCGCAGGCCGGGCCGTGGCACTGAACCGGAGAAGGCTGAAAACCGCCTAAAATGCCACCGACCGTGTGACGGTCATGTGACGGTGCACACCTAAGTGCTTGGAAGAGAATGGTGGCTGCGGCCGGAATTGAACCGGCGACACGCGGATTTTCAATCCGCTGCTCTACCAACTGAGCTACACAGCCAAACTAATTATCCTGCAACTACTTGCAGTGAAAACGATACTGCGAAAAACTTCCAGTTGTCACCCGAAAATGTCACCGTATGCTTCAGGGATGGCTTCCGACCAGCCCCCGAGCAACGACGCACCTCGCACCCCTGTCTTCGACAAGGTTGGTGAGAACTTGTATCGCCACCGTTCATCTCGGACATATTACGCGCTGCTAAAAAGGGCCGACAAGCAATTTCGCCGGTCCCTGAAGACTCAGGACCGCGCACTGGCCCTGCGGCGCTTGGCGGAACTCCGGGGGAAAATCGGCGCCCTCTCGACCTCGGAGGACAGCCGGTTGCCGTGGGCGAAGATCGCAACGAAGTGGCTGGACACGGTCCGGCACACGATGAAAGCCACCTCTGCCAAGCGGCGGCAGAACTGCATCGGCAACATGGTCCCGTATTTCAGCGACACCCCGATTCGGAATCTCAAACCTGCGGACTGCGATGCCTGGCTTCAAGATCGCGGCAAGACGATCTCGGCATCGTCCTTCGCACATGAGCTGGGCACAATGAATCTGGTGTTCGGGTTCGCCATCAAGCGGGGCCTTTTGCTTTTCAACCCGGCGAGCCACGTCGAGCGCAAACCGTTCGAGAAGTATGAAATCCAGGTGCCCAGCCGCGATCAGTTCAAAAAGCTGATTGCGGCGATGCGCGACGCGGACGGCACTTTTGGCACGCAAGGCAAAGGAAGCGACGCAGCCGACTTCGTGGAACTGCTCGCCTACTCCGGTTGCCGCCAAGCTGAAGCGTCTGCGCTGCGCTGGGGTGAAGCCGACCTTGATGAAGGGATCCTGACGATCAACGGAACCAAGAGCGAATCCAGTAAGCGCCAGATTCCGATGACGGTGGCCTTGCGCGAGCTGCTGGGCCGCATGAAAGCCGACCGACACCCGCAGCCGGACGAGGTCATCAGCTTGATCAAGGACGCCAAGAAGTCCCTCGCGACGACCTGTCGGAAACTCGGCTTGCCTCATTTCACCCACCACGACTTCCGCCATTTCTTCGCAACCACGTGCATCGAGGCAGGCGTGGACATTCCGACCGTCTCCCGGTGGCTCGGACACAAGGACGGCGGCGCACTCGCCATGCGGGTCTATGGCCACTTGCGTGTGCAACATTCTACCGAGATGGCAAAGAAGGTGAGCTTCGGTTAGCCGGGGTCAGCAGAACGAATCCTTGCCGCTGTCGGTTGGCGAGCTCGCGGACCACCCGCAACAGCCACTCCTGTTGTGCCATAAACCCATGAAGGACGGCTACGCTGCTTCTTCCCCGTCACGGCCGTGATCTCCTGCCGCTGGCGGGAGCGGCTTTCCTCACGGGTTCACGTTGGTTCATTCACAGGAGAAAACGATGAGTTCCCACGCCGATAACATCCTCACCGATGAAATTGTTCCCCGCCTCCGCACCATGATCCCACACAAGGTTTCCTTCGTGGGTTCCGAGGACGCCGAGGAGGTGTTGCAGGACGCAACCTTGATGGCCGCCCGATTGCTCGCCCGGACCCGTGCCAACGGCAAAACCGTGACGCCTGGCAACATCGCCTACTACACCATGCTGCACGTCCGCTCCGGGCGGCGCAGCCACAGTGCGAGTCGCAGCGACGTCATGGGCACGCGCACGCAGATTGTCGGCAACAGCCGCGTGCAGTCCATGGAGGCTCCGCTGGCTCCCGATGACGAAGCCCCGGACGACATGTTCACGCTTGGCGACGTGCTTGCCAGTGAAGCCGAAGATCCGTCGGAGACGGCGGCGCGCAACCTGGACTGGCAGGCATTTGCCGCCACGCTGGACGAGCGGGATCTGGCGGTGCTGGAGTGCTTGGCCGGCGAAGTCCGCCTTCAAGAGGTGGCGACGCGCCATGGTGTTGGCCGCAGCACCGTCCAGACCTGGCGCAACCGGCTCACGGAGCTGGTGCGTTCGTTCATGGGCGCGGACGCGCTGCGGCAGTTGCCGCGCGTGCCGGTCTGGCGGGATAGCCTCCGGGCGTTCCACGAACAACTCGCGTGCAAGCTGGATCGCCGGGTGGCGTAGAGCGAACCTTGCCTCGCGTCCAAATTCAGCGCATCAACCTGCTGGCGCAGACGGGGTCCAACCCCCCGTCCGCGAGCGGCCGTCACCACCATGATCTCCAAATTGCTCTCGAAGGCCGGGGATGCGTTCTCGGACTGGACTGGCTACGCCGCGACGCGCGTGCCTCTGAGCCGGGCCAGCGGGCCGGACGAGGTGACCCTTGGCCTGCCGGGGTATTGCCAGCTCGACAGTTACGGCTGCGGCGTGGTTGCCGGTGTCATGGCGCTGAAACACTTCAAGCCGCGCGCCAGCTTCAGTGCGTTTTACGCGCGCGTGAGTCCGCACGCGGAGCATGGCACGCCCACGTCCCGCCTCATCGGTGCGCTCCAGCGCAGCGGCCTGCGCGTCACGGAACGCGACGGCCTGACCTTCGCCGACCTGTGCGCGGCGATTGATGCGGGTAGCCCGGTCATCGTCGCCATCCAGAATCCTGGCGCGGACGTCGCGCATTGGGTGACGGTGTATGGCTACGGTCTGGAACCCGACCGCGTGTTCCTTGCCACCAACGGCTTTCCGTTCGTGGCGACGAATGTGTTCCCGCTCCGCCAGTTCGCGCGCATCTGGTCTCCCCACGGAAACGGCCTCCTCTGCGCCGCACCGAAACGGGCGGCTCGCCCGACACGCCCGGCGCGCAAGGCCCGGCGCGTGGCAGCCCTCAAGTAGTCCTCTCTCTTAGGAGGACGTTCCCGCCGGGCAGCGCTGTGCTGTCCCGGCCCAACCCAAACCTCACCATGTCGAAATCAGTCACCAAGAAACCCAAATCCACACGCAAGAAATTGTTCCCTCGCAAACACCAGATGCTCCGGCGCGTGCTGATCGGCCTGGGCATCGGCATCGCCGCCATCACCGCCATCATCGCCACGCTGCACTGCCTGCCGCTGTTCATCGCGCTGTTGTCCGCGCTCGGCCTGTGTGCGGCCATCGCCATTGCCCGGCGGCTCGCTGACCTCAGCTCACTTCACCTTTCCATCGCGTGAACCGCTTGGTGTCGGGCAGCGGCCTGCGCCAATGGGCCAAGGGCCGGGCGCGTCCGGCTATCTCACCCGCCGCTCCAGAGCGAAAGCTCCGGAAGCTGGCGGCGTGAGCAGAAAGGGAATCCGCCTCGCAGCGGATCCCATTTTTACCTCGCCGTTCCGCACCCGGCTTGGAATGCCTGCGTCGTCGCCGCGAGGCGCGGCAGGTGGTTACAGCTCGTGCATCAACGGAGGCGTGCCGGGCTTCAGACGAACGACTGACGTTCGTATGAAGCTCAAGCCGAACCACCCCAGATGTCCTTGCTGCAAGCGACCGTTCATTCCTGACCCGAGAAATCGTTATCACCAAAAATTCTGCTCGAAAGCCCTGTGTCAGAAGGTCAGCAAAGCAGCGAGCCAACAGCAATGGGGTGCCCGGTCAGGCTACTGGCGCGGCGAGGTGAACAAAAAGCATGTGCGCGACTGGCGCGAAGAACACCCCCAATACTGGAAGCGCGGCAAGCGCCGCTGACGATTGCGTTACAAGATGACATAGCCACGCCACGCGGAGCGGCATACATACGAGGCAGCATTCGCCTCCTTGTTGTGCAAGCGGCCACAGACTGTGAAATGTGGCGGGGGGTCACTACTCCTTCGCTGCGCTGCCCCGGACTCGTCCGTCCGGGCTGGCCTCGCACGGTGGCGGCTGGCCAGTTCAAACCGCACTAATTGCATGAGCCGTAAAGAACCAGAACCACCGAGCAATCGTTCGGCGGCCTACGTCCGGATGTCCACCGAACATCAGCAATACTCGACCAGCAACCAGATGGACGCGATCCGGGAATACGCCAAACGACGCGGCTTAGAGATTGTGAAGGAGTATTCGGACGCGGGAAAGAGCGGGTTGAGCATCCTGGGCCGCGACTCGCTGACGGAAATGTTCAAGGATGTGCAGGCCGGCACGGCGGAGTTTTCCAGCATCCTCGTTTACGATGTCAGCCGCTGGGGCAGGTTCCAGGACGCCGACGAGAGCGCCTACTACGAATACATCTGCCGCCAAGCCGGGGTGTCGGTTCACTATTGCGCAGAGCAGTTTGAGAACGACGGCAGCCCGGTTTCCACCATCGTCAAGGGCGTGAAGCGCGCGATGGCGGGCGAATACAGCCGCGAGTTGTCCACGAAGGTGTTTCAAGGCGCGTGTCGCCTGATCCAGCTCGGCTACAAGCAAGGCGGCGCGGCCGGGTTCGGATTGCGACGGATGCTTATTGATCAGAGCGGCCAACCGAAGGTCGCCATGAAAATGGGCGAGCAAAAGAGCCTGCAAACCGACCGGGTCGTGCTGGTGCCGGGGCCGGACGAGGAGGTCCGCATCGTGCGGTGGATCTACGACGCATTCGTCAGGGATGGAAAGCTGGAATCGGCAATTGCGGCGGCGCTCAACGGCCAGGGAGTGCTCACCGACTTCGGCCGCGCCTGGACGCGGGGCACCGTCCACCAGTTGCTCACGAACGAGAAATACATCGGGAACAACGTGTATCATCGAACCTCGTTCAAACTAAAGAAGAAGCATGTCAACAATCCGCCGGAGAAGTGGATTCGCGCGGAACGGGCATTTCCTGGACTCATCGCGGTCGAAGTTTTCACCCGCGCGCAGGAAATCATTTTGGCGCGGAGCCAGCGGCTCACGGACGACGAGATGCTGGACAAACTCCGGGGAGTGTTGGGCACGCACAAGAGCCTGAGCGGCATCCTGATTGATGAAACGGAGAATGTGCCCTCCAGCGCGGCGTTCCGGCACCGCTTCGGCAGCCTGGTGTCGGCCTACCGGCTCATTCACTACGACCCGGAGATTGATTACAGCTTCATCGAGATCAACCGCAAGCTGCGGCGGCAACACGGTGAGATCGTGAACTCCGTTATCCGGCAGATCGAGGCGCTGGGCGCAGAGGTGCGTCTGGACCCACAAACCGACCTGCTGCACCTCAACCGCGAACTGCGAGTGTCGGTGGTTCTTTGCCGCCATGTGACCACCGGTGTCGGCGCGTCACGCTGGGTGATCCGGCTGGACGCCGGGCTCAAACCGGACATCACAATCGCGGTCCGCATGGACGCGACGAACGAGACGGCACGCGATTACTACCTGCTCCCGGGCGTGGACATGACCTGGGAGAACCTGCGCGTCGCGGAGGACAACGGCATTTACCTGGATGCCTATCGGTTTGAGACGCTGGACTTTTTCTACAGCATGGCAGAACGCATCAACCTGGAGGAGGCAGCATGAACGATGAAGTGCAAATGATCCCGATCGACCGCATCCGCATCCTAAATCCGCGACACCGTGATCGGAAGCGATTCGCGGTCATCGTTCAAAGCATCAAGAACCTCGGGTTGAAGAAGCCGATTCAGGTGAGCCTGCGTGCGGAGTCGGAGGGGGAGGGACCGGGCTACGATCTGGTCTGCGGCCAAGGGCGCATCGAGGCGTTCACAGCCCTCGGTCACAAAGAGATCCCAGCCATCATCGTCGAGATTTCAAAAGAGGAGCGGCTGCTTCGGAGCCTGGTTGAAAACATCGCCCGCCGTTACTCCTCGCCGGTGGATTTGATCCGGGAGATTGAGCGGCTGAAAGCCCTGCACTACACCGTTGCCGACATCGCGATGAAATTGGATGTGAGCGAGAGCATGGTTAACGGGCTGATCGCGCTGAAGCGCGCCGGCGAGGAGCGGCTGCTTGAAGCGGCGCTTTCTGGGAAAGTGCCGCTTTGGGTGGCCATCGACATCGCGAAGACCGATACGGTTGAAATGCAGCGCGAACTGCTCAAGGCGTATGAATCCAAAGAGCTCAACCATGTATCCATCCGCACCGTGAAGCGGCTGATTGAACAGCGGCGACTGGCTGGCAAGAGCCGCGTTGGAGGAGGGAAGGCGCGGAAGGGCAAGACCAGCGCCGAGAGCCTGGTGAACGCGTATCGCCGGGAGACTCAGCGGCAGAAGCTGCTCGTGAAGAAGGCGAAGATTTGCGATGGCCGGCTCGTGTTTGTGGTCACGGCGTTCAACAAACTGCTCGGTGATGAGCATTTTGTGACGCTGCTGCGGGCCGAAGCGCTCGCCAAGATGCCGAAATATCTGTGGTCAAAGTTGGCAACCAAAAACAAGGAGGCAGCATGAGCGAAATGAAGATTGGATTTGAGCTGAAAACCATCCAGGTGGCGCTCGACAAAATCATGCCGGTCAAGCAGATCAAGAATCCGCAGAAGAGTGTTGACCGTTACAAGATGATCCTCGCATCCATCAAGGAGGTCGGTTTGGTCGAGCCGCTGATCGTGTATCCCCAAAAGGACTCGCCCGGGACGTTCGTGCTGCTGGACGGACACCTGCGACTTCTCGCACTCATTGAGCTGGGGCAGACCACGGTAGCCTGCATCATCGCGAGTGATGACGAGAGCTTCACCTACAACGCGCGCGTCAGCCGGCTCCCGCCGATTCAGGAGCACAAAATGGTTGTCCGTGCCGTGCGTAACGGCGTGCAACCGGAGCGCATCGCCGCTGCCTTGGACATGCCGCTTCGCGTCGTGATTGCGCGAATACGGCTGCTCGATGGCATTCACGAAGAGGCCGCCGAGCTGCTGAAGGACAAGAACATTTGCCCCAAGGCAGTCCGGCTGCTGAAGCGGGTGACCGGCGTGCGCCAGATCGAAATCGCGGAGCTGATGGTCTCCGTGAACAACTATTTCGCCGGCTACGCCGAGGCGCTGGTCCTGGGCACGCCGAAGGAACAAATGGTCAAGGTGTCGGAGTCGAAGAAGAAGGAGGGACTGTCAGCGACCGAGATCGCCCGGATGGAGGAGGAGATGGGGTCGCTGGAGCACGACCTGAAGGCAGTCGAAGAATCCTACGGCGAGAATGTGCTGAACCTGACGCTCGCGCGCGGCTACATCAAGAAACTCTTGGAAAACGTGAAGGTCGTCCGCTTCCTCAACGGGTATCACGCCGACATTCTGGCGGAGTTCGAGGCCATCGCGGCGGCGGAAGCGTTGTGATTGCCTCTGGCAACGCGCGATTCAATCGTTCATCGCCTTCAGCAGCGCGTCTCGGCCATCCGAATAGAACAGCACGTTTACCTTGGTCGCTAGCTCGTCGGGGAGTTCGATCAGTTGCTTGCGCGCACTGATTGGCATCAACACGCTGGTCGCGCCCTTGTCGGCGGCAAGCTCGATGATGCCGATGGCGTTGTAGATCGGCTCGACTGATCCCCCCAGATTCAGCCCGCCGACGATGGCGAGTCCGCCCTTGAGACTTTTTTGCAAGAGGGCCGAGCACAATCCCATCAACACTCCCACGCCCACGGACGTGCCATTCTTCGACGCGTCGAAGGCGCGCACCTGCACTGAGAACTCGTGCGCGCGCGGATCCTTGTCGCCCACGAGCATCTTCGCGCGGGTGTAGAGGTTTTGCTCCGCGCACCGCACGCTTTCTTTGAGCGGGGCCGGCAGTGGCTGGTTCAGTATTTTAACGCCGCTTCCCGGGCCTTCGGTAACGTCCACGCGGAATAATCCGGGATTTTCCTCCGAGCCCCCGGGTGAGATGACCCACGCCTGCCCGGGTGGCAACGGGTCGTCGCCGATGCTGTCCTCACTGCGCAATTCCGCAGTGCAGACGAACTTCTCCACTCCGTCCCCAAGCTGGTAGCTGAAATGGGTGTTCCGAAACTCAGCCGACCCAATACGCTTTTGCTGTTCCTTGACCCGGCGCCGGCACTCCAGCGCCAGCCGCACAGCCCACTCCAGCGCGTCGTCCGGGACCGGAGCTTCCGGACTGGGGTAAAGCAGCTTGAGCAGTCCGCTCACGGTTTTCTGCACCGCCGTCGTGTCACGGCCGCTCAGGGCACCGCCGAAGTGGACGCGCGATTGCCACGAGGCCCCCCGGCTTTGCTTGCGAAGCTGATTCCAGCACTCCGAAAGGAAATCGCTTACCAGCCCGAAATGATCCGTGAGCACGTCACGGCTGACCTTCGGCAAATCCCAGCCCGGCACATACGCGTGGATGCGGTCCATGAACGCGGTGTCGTCGCGCATCTCCGGCGGCAGTGGTCCCAGCAGGTGGCCGATGCGCTGCTGGTGCTGCACGTCCACGTCGAAATTGCCCACCATGACCATGCCTCCGAATCCCCGGATGCTCTCCTTGCCCCGGCTGAATTCGCCGGACTCCATGTAGCCTTTCATGATGTTCACGCCGTCCTTCTGGTCGAACGTGATGCCGGACACCTCGTCGAAGCACACCACATCGTATTGGCAAACCAGACCCCGCTGACCGTTGCTGTTGTTGACGAACATCTTTGCCACCGTCGCCTTGCCGCCCGAGACGAGGTGGGCATACGGCGACACCTGTTGGAAGAGATGGCTTTTCCCGGTGCCGCGCGGCCCAAGCTCGACCACATTGAAATTCGTCTCCACGAACGGCACCATGCGCAGCAAGAGCACATCCATCGCGCGACTGGAAAGCTTGTCCGGCTCCATGCCGGTGCTGCGCACCAGGAAGCGCTTCCATTCCTCCAGGCTCAACATTTCGCGGCCCCGGCAAAGCGTGGGCAAGACCTCGCGCTTGGAGAGCTGGATTTCGCGTATCGAGGCAATCCCGAACGGCCGGCCATCGTTCTCCTGCGCGATGATGGGATCGTAGGTCACCTCGACCTCTGCATAAAATCCGCCTGTGAGCATCCGCTCGTTCGCGTGAACCAGTTCGGAGGAGATCCGCACGTCTTTGATTTGCAAGCTGGGCAGTTGGGCCACGAACGAGTCCGTCGTCGCATCCAGCCGGGCGGTGAGAATGTCGATGATGCGAATCTGGCCGTGCTCCTTGGCCCTCGCCTTGAACAGCTCCTGTTCGCCGGCGCGCACGGTCTTTTCACCCAACTGCCGCTCCACGATTTTCAGCCCTTCCTGAATTTCCAGCTCGTCGGTGGAGGCGCAATAGCGTCCGAGCAGAAACTCAGCAACGTAGGTGGGCACGGGATACTGGCCCTTGAAACGGCGGACCAAATCCTTGCGCACGACAAAGCCTTCAAAAGCCTTGGTCGCGAGTTGATCCAACGCGTCTAGTTCGATGCTCATGCTGTGCCTCCTATGGTTGTAAGTTGCGTGTGAAAAACCGTGCCGTCCGGCCGCAGGAGCACCGCCACCGCCGCGCTCCCTTCGGCGGAATCCTTGGCAAAAATCGAGACCGTGCCGTCGTTCCCAAAGGCTTTCGGGCCGGGCGTTTCACTCTCCTGCAATGAAGACTCCGCCGACGCCGGACGACTGCGAAGGTCTGCTGTCAGCCCTTTGGCGTTGCCCTCGACGGTGATGCGGCAGCGCAAACCGCTCCACTGCACCTTGGCGATGCGTGCGTCCTCGGGAGCCGCGCCGGTGGACCGCACCATCAATCGTGGCACCACCATCTCCTGCGCGGAAATCCCACCGTGTCCGTAGGAGAGTCCCGCTTTGAAAGCAGCCACTCCGAACGGTGAGGCAACGCGAACGAGCGGGTTCCAGTGCCAGGGGCGAACCGGCAACTCGGTGTGCGCCTGCTCGGTCATCATGGCGCAGCGACCCCATCGGTGCTCGGTCAGAAACTTTGGCATCTCAGCCTTCGGAAAATCACCTGGCAACGTCAGCCAGCCGTGGTCCGTGACCACTTCAATCTCCCGCCAGCCGTGCGCGAGCAATGACTGAATCAACGCCCTCAGCGCCGCGATTTCCTGACTCACCAAGGCGGCGAGCTTCCAACCCTCGTTGTGTCCGTGCTTGTCAATCGCGCCTGTCTCCAGCCAGCCCTTGCGAGTGGGGTCGCCCAACGAGCCGACGCGCAGCACCTGAATCTCCATGGCTCCCAGCGCCTCCTCGAATCGGTCCTGTGTCCAGAGCTTGGACTTGCCGTCGCCGGAAAAGGCCGTCGAGAATTCCGCATCGGGTGCCGCTCCCGTCAGGAGTTCGCGCACCGGCGAAACGAAGGGCTTGGCCGTGGGGGTGACAGACGGACAAACCGTCCAGTCCCATTGTAGGTCCGCAGCGCACCCCGCGCGGTTCAGCTCGTCCTGAAGCTGGCGGGCCAAATCCATCCTCAGTCCATCCGCGAACAATACCACCCGGCCGGACGGACCATTCACGCAACTGCCGCGCGGGGTCAGCGGCGAACTGACAGACAAGTGCTGGAGATTTCGGGCCGACTCCTCCAGCCACGGGAAGTAAAGCGCCCGGACCACCGCGCTGATGGCCGATTCCTTTCCCGGCTCCCGCGCGAAGGCCATCGCGGCGATGGCGGCGGCATCCGTCCGCCAGCCGTCCTCGCAGTAGCGCTGGGCGAGCGCGTCCGCCGACTCGCCGGCGAGCGGGGAGGCAGTGCGTTGCGCCAGCTCGACGAGCGGCTCCAACGCCGCCGCCAGCGGTGAACGTCCGAGTTCGTTCCAGACCCAGCCGCGCCGCCGGGCGTGCTTCTGCTCCAACTGCTGCACCGCCTGCACGGCTGTCGCTCTTGGCTGGCCGGCCAGCGCGCGGAAGGCCGCTTCGAGTTCACGTTCCGCCGCGTCGGTGTAGTGCGGCCACGGCTCCTCGTTGAAGGTCAACTGGCCGGTCGTGGTGGGCGTGATGCGTTCCAGCAGTTTGACCACGCCGGGGTATCGCTGCGGAGCCTCCGCGAAGCGCTGCCACACTTGCGGCCAGCCTGCTTCGCGGTGGCCCAGCAATTCCGCCGCCTTGAGTTCTCCGTCCTTGTCCGGACGGAACTGATACTCGCCCTGGCATTGTTCGCAGAACGCCTTCCACTCCGAGGCGCTGACCCGCTGGCGTTCCTGCTTCGGGTCGTTCATCCAGCCCAACAGCTTGCGCGGCAGGTCCGGGGCGAGCAGCTCATTGAACTGTGGCGAGGCTAGCTTCTGACCGTGCAAGCCCTCCACCCGTTCCTCCAGCAACACCGGCAGCGCGCGGCGCAACGCCTCGTCCGTGGCCTCGTCCCGCGCCACGTCCAGCCCCAGTCCGCCCTCCTGCGAAACGAGGAACGCATACGGCGTCCAGTCGCGGCCGTTGACGTGCGCCCAGACCGCGCCGCGAAACTGCAGCTCCACGAGCGGCAGCCATTCAGCGGGACAATCCTCCGCCGCGCGCAAGTCCTGCCGGCTGACGCGCGGCAGGTAGAAGATGGGAATGGTTCCGGCGGGTGGGCGGACCTCCACCGTGCGCGCCTCCACGCACCGCAGCCACACCGCCGGGCCGGTTCGCTGGTCCGGCTGAAATGGCCCGAGGATGAACAGCTCCGGCACTGCGTCGCGCACGGCGGCAATCGCTTCGGCCCATTGCGCCTCCGGGTCCGGCCAGAGGATGGCGCACGGGGGCACCTGGTCACCCTTGGTGTAGTGTCCCATCCGCCTCAGCTCGGCGACCAATGCCTCCTTCACCGTCACGCGCGCCCTCCTGTCCGGACGACGCACCGCCGCCAAGCGCCGTCCGCTTCGGCCTCGCGTCCGGCTTTGGACAAATCTATGGACAAACGCTGTCCTTCTTTGTCCATAGAACTCCCTGCAAGCACGGCCTGCGCAGTCCGCGTATGGACAGGATTATCCATTCGCCCCTCCGGTTTTGTCTTTGGCCGATTGCAGCCGCGCACGCGCCAGCCGCACCGCCTCGTGGAGTTTTCGCTCCAATTGTTTCTTCGGCAGAACCTCCGTCCAGTAGGACGAGACGCGGATGCCGCTTTGCTCCATGTCCAGCAGCTCCACCGTCTCGTGCATCTTCCCGGCGCACAGAATCAGCCCGATGGGCTTCTCCTCGTCCGGCTTGCGCTCGTGGCGGTCCAGCCACTTCAGGTAAAGCTCCATCTGCCCTTTGTCGCCGGCCTTGAACTCCTCCAGCTTTAAGTCAATCGCCACCAGCCGCCGCAGATGCCGGTGGTAAAACAGCAGGTCCAGGTAATGGTCCTTGTGGTCAATCTGCATCCGCTTTTGCCGCGCCATGAAGCAGAAGCCCACGCCGAGTTCCAGAATGAACGCCTCAATCTCCCGCAGAATCGCGGCCTCCAAATCCTTCTCCGCGTAGGTGTCCTTCAGGCCGAGGAAATCCAGCACATACGGGTCACGGAAGACGAGGTCCGGCGTCAGCTTGTCCTCTTCGCGCAGTTGCTTCAGCTCCATCGCCATCAGCTTGGCCGGCTTCCTCGACAGCGCTGTCCGCTCGAACAGCATCCCGCCAATCTTCTTTTCGAGCGTGCGCGTGCTCCATCGTTCGATGCGGCACATCTCCGCGTAGAAGTCGCGTTTCAGCGGGTCGGCAATCGGAATGATGCTCTTGAAGTGAGTCCATCCCAATTGTCGCCGCAGTGCGGCGACAATCTCCTTATCAGGGAAAACCTCCGCAAACTGCACCATCCTGCGGAGATTTTTGTCCGCGTAGCCCCGGCCAAACTCCCGTTCCAATTGTCGTGACAACGTCACGACAATCTCCGCCCCATACTCCGCGCGCTTCTCTTTCAGGATGTCCTGCCGGATACGCCGCCCGACTTCCCAGTAGTGGAGCGCGAGGGTGGCGTCCACCGTTCGCGCGACACCTTCGCGCGCCTTCAGAATCATCTCCCGCACGTCCGTCAGCAGCCCCTTCGTGCCGGGCTTGGCCGGTGGGGGCGATGTCTTCACGACTGCCAGTTTGCGTTTCATGCGTTGGGACCTTTCGGGGCAATTGTCTCCGCAATGCGGAGA
>JBEBFV010000553.1:0-3623 GCA_040081795.1 Limisphaerales bacterium
AGCCGGGTGTGCGAGCGGCACCGCGTGAAAACCGTTTCAACGGTTTTCACCCCGCGTGGGGCGATGGACACAAAGGGAAAGCCGTTGAAACGGCTCCGCTCTTCGCCGCCGCCGACACCGGGCTCAAGCCCGGTGCTAATGAGAGGTGCGGCCAACAACGCAACGCCACGGCGCACCGTCCCTCCCCATTCCCTATTCCCTATCACCCATTCCCCGCTCTTCCTGCTCACTGCACCCCTCCCTTCGTCACGTTCATGAAAATGTCTTCCAGGTTCGCCTTGCTCTGCTTGAACTCGGCGACTTTGAAGCCCTTGCTGATGAGCGCGGCGAGCAGTTCGCAGCCGGCGGATTCGTCGCCTTCGACTTCCAGCAGGACTTCGCCGCTGACTTCGCGTGCGTTGATGACGTGGGGAGTCTGAAGCAGTTCCTTCACGAGTGCCGAGGCCGGGCCGAGCACGCGGATGGCGAAGGCGCGGTGCGGCGTGCTCTTCTTCAACACGTCTGCGACCGTGCCGGACTCCAGCAGCTTGCCGCGCTCGACGATGACCACGCCGTTACAAATCTCCGTCAACTCCGTGAGGATGTGCGAGCTGATGAGAATGGCCTTGTTCTGCGTGGCCAGCACCATGAGCAACTCGCGCAACTCGACGCGCGCGCGCGGGTCGAGGCCGGCGGCGGGCTCGTCGAGGATGAGCACGTCGGGGTTGTGGATGAGCGCGCGGCCCAGTGTGACGCGCTGCTTCATGCCCTTGGAGAGCGCCTTGAGATGCTTGTCGAGAATGCCGGAGACGCCGGTGAATTCCTCGACCGCGCCGACCGCCTCGCGCCGCTTCGCACCCTGCAAGCCGTAGGCCCGCGCGTAGAAGTCCAGATACTCGTGGACGGTCACGTCGTTGTGCGCAGGGAGCGAGTCGGGCACGTAGCCGACACAGCGGCGCGCATACTCCGGTTCCTCGCGGACGGAGATGCCGTTGATGAGCACGTCGCCCTCGGTGGGCTCCTCCAGCGTGGCGATGACGCGCATGGTGGTGGTCTTGCCCGCGCCGTTCGGCCCCACGAAGCCGAAGACGTGGCCGTTGTCGAAGGAGAACGTGAAGTTGTCCACGGCAATGGTCTTGCCGAAGCGTTTGTGTAGGCCGCGAACTTGAACTTTCATTTCACGTCCTCCGGGCCGAGCAGGCCGATGATGGTTTGGCGGGAACGGGACTTGCCGGACTTGCCGAGGCCATTCTCGATGAACGGGGCATCGGCCAGGACTGCGAGATAGGTGTTGAGGCGAAGGTAGTTGCCGGGCCCATCTACCAATGATTGGTGAGCGGCAACCCACGCGCCTTGATAGAGCGTCGAAAGTGAATGGGTTGGTGCTCCTCCGGGAACGGTCGCATCGACATGCAACGGCACGTTCTGTCCAGCTTTCAGGCGCTCACCTTTGAACCGTCGGCCTTCCGCATCGAAAAGCCAAAGCGTCTCGATGTCTGCGCCGAGTCCATTCACCACCGTCACTCGCCCATCCGGCAGCTTCTGCAGCGTGATGCGCTCGCGGCGCGTCTCCGACTTGCGCAGCGCGAAGTGCGCCGGGACGCGCGCCGTGACCCAGCCGCGCGTGAGGTGCTGCGATTGCGACAGTTCCAGCTCGCGCGAGTTGCCGCCCTTGTAGTTGTTCACGTCCACGAGCGGCGTGACCTCGGTGTCGTGGCTGTAGCGCAGCCCGCCGCCGGGCGTGAGCGGCGTGTAGAAGGCCTGCCGGGCGAGCGTCGTCGCGCGGTGTGAAACCTGGTCCAGCAACGTGATCGCCTCTGTGCGCAGGCTCGGCGTGATGCCTTCGCTCATCAGCGAATAGCCGAACACGATGGCGCAGGTGATGAAGGAAATCAGCGGGATGGTCCAGAGCATCGCCGTGCGGCGGTTGGCGCGGGCGCAGAAGAAGATGTTCAGCGGCCCGACCACGAGGATGAACGCGAGCATGATGAACACGATGCCGCGCACAGGAATGCGGATGTCCTCGATGACGGGGAACTCGTTGTTCGCGTTGCCCTCGGTGGGTATCGAGCCCCAGACCTGGCCGCACTCGCGGGCGAGGTCGCGCATCACGTCCACATGATTGCGCTCCAAGCCGGTGATGACGCTGGCATCGAGGAGAAGGACTTGGCCGAAGCCTGCGTTGAACTTGCCGGTGCGGGCCGTGCTGGTCGTCTTGCTCACCGCGCTCTGCCATGCCTTCGGCAATTCCGTCAGCCCGAGCACCGCCAGCCCGCCGCCAGCTTCGACGTAGCTCCAGAGCGCGCTCTGCTGCGCCGCCGTCATCGCGGCGAGGTCGGTGCGGGAGAGCACGACCAGATCGAAGGGCGTGAAGGCGAGCCACGACTCGCTCCAGCCGCTCGCCTCCAGTTCGCTGCGTAAGATGGTCGGGCCTTGGTAGGCGGTGGACGCTGACGATGGCGACATCCGGGTTGCCCAGGTGCTGCTGGCCCGCGCGTCGCTTGCGTAGCTGGAGGTCGAGCCGTCGGACAGCTCGACCGCGTCCACGCTGACCTGCCCGCCGGCTCCTGACGCGTCCATGTTGATGTGCACGGTGGCGATGGCGTTGGTCAGCGGAGGCAGCGGGACTTGGAGCACGCTCAAGGTGAAGCCCCGAGTGAAATTGTTCGTGACAGAGATTGTCGCGAGATCAGTTCCATCCGTGCCCTTGAGCACCACCGTCCTGAAAGCTTGGTCCCAGCCCATCTTGTGAATCCGCAGGAACTTCACTCCGGAACGCGCCGGCTTGAAATCCAACTCCAGCCATTCCGCGCCCATGCGCCCGCTGCGGTCGGGTGTCCAAGCGAACTGGTTCATGCCGCCGGAGCGTGCTGGAACATTCGGGGCGCCCGTGGCTTGTTCCGCCGAGTAATGTCCCGTCGGTCCCTTGAAGGTCACGCCACCGCGAAACGCCTTGTCCAAGTCATCGCTGTTCAGGCTGCGGCTCACCAGCACAGAGCGCGAGCTGCCGGGGGTGGAGGTGTGGCTGCGCTGCATGTGCTGGTTGTTCCCGCCGCGCGGGATGGCTCCGCGATAGCGGCCGTCCACGAAGACTTCCAACTGGTTGTCGCCATTGAGCATGAGCGGCGGCTGCCAGAGCGTGACGTTGACCGTCGCACCGGGGCTGACGGTGACGGTGCGCTCGACGCGGCGGACGTTGTTGCCCCAGCCGTGGGCCGTATGCGGCGTGGCGAGCGTGACTTTGCGCGTGCGGTCGGGAGAAGAGTTCTCCACGGCGAAGCGCATCTCGACGTAGCCGTGATAGGTCTGGCCTTGGAAGAAAACCTGCGGCGAGACCGAAATGTCATCGAACCGCTCGGCGGCGGGGGCGGACGACGCGAGGAAGATGATTGTCGCGACGAATGCGAAGACAACAGCCGCGCGGCGCGCGAAGTTGCGCGCGACCTGCGGAAACCAGCCACTCCCTGCGGTGATGTGGGCCATGCGGCGAGTTGGGTTAGAGCGGGCGTATTGAGCCGGGAAAGGCGGGGGAGGGTCAACTAGAAGTTCACCTGAGCGCCGGGCTTGGAGCTGACACAGCACTTGCCGCATCACTGCGCGCGTGTTACGTGACGCTGTGCCGGAATCACGACTTTCACCCACTT
>JBEBFV010000004.1:0-45534 GCA_040081795.1 Limisphaerales bacterium
CTGCAGGCGTTCGACGTTGATGCCGCTGAGGTGCGCCGCCTTCGCATTCGAACCGATGTAGTAGAATTGCCGAAAGAAGCGCGTATGGGCGAAGCCATAGTGTCCCACCGCGCCGAGAAAGATGACTAGCCAGACCGGAGCCTGCAGGCCGAGGAACTGCGCCTGGCCGAGCTGGGTGAACGAGGGCGGCAGAAAGGTAATGCCGGGGCCGCCGACGAGGAGCGCGATGCCTGAGAATATTCCCATCGTGCCCAAGGTCGTGATCAGGGCGTTCACGCGCACCTTGGCGACGACGACTCCGTTGGCGAATCCACTGAGGGCAGCGAGCGCGAGACCGCCGGCAATTGCGGCCGGCACGGGCCAACCCGCGTGTTTCATGAGCCAGCCGGTGACGACACCGACCATCGAGGCGGTCGCGCCCACGCTCAGGTCGAAGGTGCCACCGATCAACATCAGCATCATGCCGAGTGCGAGGATGCACTCGAACGCCATGTTGCGAACGACCGACGCAAAATTATCGAACGTGGCGAATCGCTCCCAGGAGACGGGAAACAAGACGCGAAACGCGACGATGATGAGAACCAACAGCAGGAAGACGCCGATTTCACGGGTCGGCACGAAGCGGCGGCGGAGTTGGGGTTCCAGGGGCATCGGTCAATTCCTTCCATCCCGAGTGGCGAGCCGCATCACCGTCTCCTCGTTCGCTCCTTCGCCGCTCACTTCGCCGGCGATGCGACCGGCGCGCATCACATAAATGCGGTCGCTAATGCGGAGCACCTCGGGGAGGTCGCTGGAAATCACCACGACGGCGTGCCCCTGTCGCGCATAGGCGCGCAGGAGCTGGTGCACTTCGGCCTTGGCGCCGACATCCACACCGCGCGTAGGCTCATCCACGATCAGGACGCGCGGGTTGGCGAGGAGCCAGCGCGCCAGCAGCACTTTTTGCTGGTTGCCGCCGCTGAGGTGGGCCGTGTCTTGCTCGACCCCGCGGCACGCGATCCGGAGCCTGGCCACAAAATCGCGCGCCGCGCGCGACTCTTCGGTGTCGCGGAAAAACCAGCCGCCGAATTTCGCGAGCCGCGCGGCGCTGATGTTGCACCGCACGCTCATGTCGAGAAAAAGCCCGGACTCCTTGCGATCCTCGCTCACGTAACCCAGCCCGGCGGCGATCGCGTCTGCCGGTGAACGGATCGACACGCGGTTTCCGTCCAGCCGAATCTCCCCTGCCCCACGGGACCTCGCACCGAAGAGCGCGAGCGCGGTTTCCGTGCGCCCGGCACCGGCCAGCCCGGCGAGGCCCACGATTTCGCCCGCTCGCGCGTGAAACGAAATGTCCTGCAGCACGGGTTTGCCTTCCGCATGGCCCGTCGGGTCGCTCAAGCCGCGGACATCAAGCAGCACCGGTTGGACGGCCTCGCTGGCGCCGGGTTGGAATTTTTCGACGTCACGGCCCACCATCAAGCGGATCAAATCATCGGAAGTGGTTTCCGCGACAGGCAATGTGCCCTGCCATGCGCCGTCTTTCAGGACTGTGACGCGGTCGGCGATGTGGAAAATTTCCTCCAGGCGATGGGAGACAAAAACGATGCCGGCGCTCTGGCTCTGCAACTGGCGGATAACCGCGAAGAGTCTGCCGGTCTCGGCGTCGGTCAGCGCTGCGGTGGGCTCGTCGAAGATCATCACCTTTGCTTCGAGCGACAACGCCTTGGCGATCTCCACCATTTGCTGCTGCGCCGGCGAGAGATCAGCCACCGTCGCCTCGGGGGAGACATCGGGAGCGACGCGGGCCAGCACGGCGGCCGCCGCGGCATGCAACTGGCGACGGTCGACCATGCCCCAGCGCGTGACCGGTTGTCTTCCGGCGAAAATATTCTCCGCGACAGTCAGCGGCCCAAACAAGCTGCGCTCCTGAAAAACGATGCCCACCCCCGCGTGCTGGGCCGCGTGCGCGCTCGTGAACCCCGCCTGCGTCCGGCCGCCGAGCGTGATTTCGCCGGCATCCGGCCGATGCACACCGGCCAGGATATTCATGAGCGTGCTCTTGCCCGCGCCATTTTCGCCGCACAGCGCGTGCACTTCACCGGCGCGAACCGTGAAGTCCACGCCCTTCAGCACCTCGATCCCGGCAAACGCCTTCCGGATCCCGCGCATGACGAGGAGCGGAGCGGGTTCCGCTCGTTGAATTGTGGGGCCGACCATCATGGCTGCAACTCCAGCCGCACCAGACCATGGGGGGCCAGCTCAATCGGCAGCTCGTGCTCTGCTGCAGGAACGAGCTCACGGCCAACGCTGCGTAAGATCGAATCGGGCTCGAACTGCCACCGGCCTCCCGGCGGGAAATCGAGATCGAGTCGATGGGTGACTCGGGTGAAGCCCGCCACGACGGCAGTTTGGCGGATCGCGGTCAGGTTCGCGAGCCACAGGCAAGTGGAGTCTTTGTTGGCCAACGCGATCGACTCGACGCGAAGCGGGTCGGAGGAATGAGTGAGTATGACCTCGCCGCCGGCGAACGCGCCGAGCGCACCGAGCGCATAATACACGGGAAATATCTGGCCGGGCTGCGACAGGAATCGGCTCGGTAGTGGAGAACCAGACTCGCGTTCCATGACGCCCCGCCAGCCCGTCGTTTCAAAGAACGTCACACTCGCGGCGCCCTGCTCCGCGAGATGCTTGATCATCGCCAGCGTCCAGGCCGCAACGAATGGCGACACCTGACGCGAATCCACCGGCGGCGGAAGTTCATCGGGTGCCGGAGGTTTTTCGCGGGCCGTCGCGACAGGATTAAAGCGAGGCTTGAACGTCACCGGCGACACCACCAGAGGTTTGTTCGGGAAAAATTCTCGTGCGCTTTCGAGCTGAGCGGCGACGGCGGTGGGCGTTTCAGCGATCGACGGTAGGTCGAACGCATGCACCTGCGGGTTCATCGACCAATGCACGAAGTCGGCTTGTTCGTGCGATGGCCTGCATTGGTTGAGCTGGTAGAAATCCGCGTCGGTGCCGGCTCCGATCGGAACGCCGAGCGATGTCAGCCGCGTGCGCGCGAGGGCCAGGCTGGCGGCCGAGGGGGTCTTTTCCCCAGCGCGAAACAACAGGACGCGTGCGACGGCGGCCGGCCCTGCGCGGAGCTGGTGGCCGAGTTCGTCGAGTTCCCGCTCTCCGCCCTGCGCGGGCAGGTGCACGGCGAGTTCAAGCGGAACGCGAAGCTGCGCCGACTGCTGCTGCGACCGCGTCAACATCTCCAGCCATCCCGCCTGATCAAGCCGCACCTCGGCGCGAAGGTGGGCGAACCGCAGCGCGCCCAGCCGCGCCGCCTCCCCGGCCGTGAGCGGCTGTCCGTGCGAGGCGCTGCCGATTCCGATCGTCGGGAGCGGTCGGCGAACGCCCGTCAGGGCAATACGGAGCGGTGACCGAACTTCGGCGGTCACGGCAGGAAGCGGACGCCGGGCAATGAGCTTCAAGAAAATCCTCTGGCGGATGCGCGTGAGTGCCGGCACCTCGACCGGATAGGGGAGATGCAGCGGCGTGCAAAACGTCTTGAAGCTGGCGTCGATCCAGTTGCGCTGGTCTTCCATCTCGAACCGCTCGCCGTCGAAGCGCAGCTCTGCCCACACGCCCGGGGCGACCTCATGGGAAAGCGCCGCCAAGTCGTGGATACCCGGAACCGGTTGTGTTGCCTCGACCAGCCGGGGAAACATGACCTCGACCGGCGGCCCGGCGCCCCGCTCGACGAGGCAGCGCATCCCGGCGCAATCGGCCGGATGCAGCACGCAGAAACCGATGCGATTGCGCAGGAAGGTCGTCCGCGCTTCTCCGTCGAAGGTGAAGCGGATGGTCCCGTCGGCCTGACCAGTAATCTCTGCCCGCCAGACGAAATGAATCTCGTCGCGCTGGTGTATGCTGAGGTAGGAGATCCGAAAATGGTCCGACGCCACGCTCGCCTGGAGATCCGAAATCCGGCCGGGCACCGTCCCCCAATTCCGATCCCGCACCGCAGCGTGGATGCGGCGGATGATTTCCTGCTCGCCGAGCTTGATATAGCGCAGGTCGCCGCCTTCGCAGATCATCGTGAGCGGGCCGGCCCGCAGCGAAACGCGAGCGGTGGGCGCCGACGCAGCGGCGGGCGAACGCGCCAGTGATTCACTCATGGTCGAAGTGGACGACGACATTGCGCGACGCGGAGTCATAGGCGCCGAAGACAAGCCGCAACGTCTTGAGGTTGTCATCCCCCGTGGTTTCGGCGGCGCCTTCGCCGCGCAGCGCGGCGAGCAGGTTCACGTGGCATGGCACGATGCTCGCGTGGGCGATATCGTAGGCCGGATCGGCCCACGCATAACGCATCGGCGGGTGCCGGGTGATCTGCGTGCCGCGCGCGGAGGTGGCTCGGAGGCCATAAGCGGAGTCAAGCTCGAGCGAGCCGAGCGGGCCTTCGATGAAGGCAAGCGTCTGCGGGAAGCTGTCGCACTCGAGCGGCGTTTTCGCGAAGGCCATTTCGACTACGACGCTAGTCCGCGCTTTTCCCATCGTGAGCATGATCGTGGCCACGTTTTCACCCTTCACTGCGGTTGCGAGCGTGCGATGGGTCTGGCAGTAGAGCGACGAGGCCTCGCCGAAACAGGCGCGCGCCGTGTCCAGCAAATGGCTGCCCAAATCGGTCAGGATGAATTGCTCGAGGTCGGCCAGCGCCGGCTGGTTCACCCAGCAATCAAAACCGGAGACCATCGTAATGCGCGCCCGAAAGGGCGTCCCGATGACGCCTTCGGCGAGGCGTTGCCGCAGGGCGAGCATCGGCGCCTGCCACCGCCAGTTCTCATGCACCAAGAACAGCGTTTTCGCATTTCGAAAGGCCGCCACCATCTCTTCCGCGTCGGCCAGCGACGCGGCCATTGGCTTCTGGCAGATGCACGGGATGCCATGCCGGGCGCAGAGGAGCGACAGTGGCTTGTGCCCGCCGACCCCGGTGATGTTGTCGACGAAGTCCGGCCGCACCTCACGTAAGAGCTTTTCCGCGTCGTCATAGACGGCCGGGATGCGGAGATCACGCGCCAGCGCCTCGGCCTTGGCACGCGTGCGATCGTAGATCGCCACGCACTCGACGCCGGGAATTTCGCGCCAGGCGGAGAGTTGATAGCGCGGCCAGAAGCCGGCCCCGAAGATGGCGAAGCGCATGGATTTCACGTCGTCATCATGCGGCTAACGCGAACGTGCGCTCGAGTCCTTTTATCAGACCGATCATGGCGCAGTTGCACGGAGTGGGGATGTTCAGCCGGGTGCCCGTTTCCACGATCGCCCCACACATCACATCGATTTCGGTCCGCCGACGGTTTTCCACGTCCTGATACATCGAGCCCTTGGTGCCCGGCGCCAGTTTGCGTAACAGTCCAGTGATGGCTTCCCAGCGTTCGTCGAAATCGAGCGGGATGCCTTGGGCGTTGGCTACGGCGACGACTTCGTGGAGCAAATCCTTCATCAGTTCCTGCATTTCCGGGGCGTCGAGCAGCCGGTCCGCCGTGATGCGGATCGTGGACGACGTGGGCAGCGTTGCCACGTTGAGCGCGAGTTTGGACCAGATTTCCTTGAGCACATGGCCGTTGGGCTCCGCCGCGATTCCAGCATCGTTGAACGTCTTCACGATCGACTGGAGCCGCGGGCGATCGAAGCCATCCAACTCGCCCACAAAGGTCTTCCCCTGCCCGGCGTGGAGCACATGGCCGGGGGTAAGGACGGTGGCACTGTGATAACAGACCCCCAGCACCACGCGTTCAGTGCCGACCAGTTGGGCGATCCGCGGGCCGTTGCCCCATCCGTTTTGCAAGGAAAGGACGGCGGTGTGGGGCCCGATGATGGGCAACGCACTCGTCACCGCATCCGCCGTCTGATAACATTTGACGAAAACGATCAGCAGATCGACGACCCCGATGGTGGCGGGTTGGTCGGTGATCGGCACCCTGACCGTGCGCTGGTTGCCAGCCTTGTCTTGGATGATGAGTCCGCGTGAGGTCACCGCATCAATGGCGGGCCGCGAGACATCGATGAGCGTGACGGCATTGCCGGCTTCGTGAAGCAATGCGCCGATGGCGCTGCCCATTGCTCCAGCTCCGAGGATTGCGATTTTCATGGATTTGTAAGGGAAAGTGAATGCTGCGGCGAGGAAGCCCTGCGACGCATGCGACCATAGACTTCGGCGAGTGCATGGGAGTCGCCGACGTTGCCCGGAAACACGATGTAGGGCATCCCGGGAAACCGTGACTCCGGTCCCAGTTGCCAGACCGGCACGCCCGGCATGATCTGACCCAGCACCATCGCGCGACGCACGCCGAGGGCGCGAGTGGCAAGGTCGCTCGAGGTAATCCCGCCCTTGGCCACTAGAAAAGCGGGACGTTGCCGCAGCGAATGCACGAGCTCGACCAGCGCGGTCGAAATCTTCGCGCCGACTTCAAGGCTCAGTGCGCCGTCGGCGCCTGTCTCCAGCTCCCGGCTGGTGAAGAGGGCGACATCGCGGCCGGCGGAGAGTGTATCCGACATCATGTTGCGAACACGGACGATCTCCGCCTCGCACTGGGACGGCACCAGCACGCGCGGGACACTGAGTTCAATCGGGAGGAGAGTGGCCTCAGGGCCGGTCGCTGCGACGCGCAGAAGCTCAGCGAGCTGTTGACTCGATTTCGGCAGGTAGGAGCCGACGACCACGAGCCCTCCACCCACCCGGGCGGGAGCCACGCCGAACGCGGGCCGCCAGGGTGGCTGTTCGACAAGCCCGAGCCGGCTGGCGACGAACTGTGCGGCCGTGCGAAAAAGAAAACGCCGGCCGGCCACCTCCGCCTGGAGCGCGGCGAACATGAATACATCGAGATCGCGCGGACATGCGGCGTTGACGATCACTGTCGAGCCAGGCGGCAGCCGTTCGAGTCGGGCTGCAACGGCACTCGGACCGTGCGATCGCATCTCGTCGATCGAGATGCTGACAACCGTGTTCGCCGGTATGGCGCCGCCCGTTTTTTCCGTAATCCAGTCGCGGAGATTCGATGAACGATAACCGAATGCGGCATCGTGCGCGAAGGCCGTGGCCGCCGCCGGGATCAGGGTGTCGCCGTCCGCGACATAGTGCGTGTCGTGAATCGTGTAGCGGCCGCCCGCCTCGAAATAGGGCACGAGCACCGTTGCGTCGAACGGTCCGAGTTCCTCGGCCAAGATATCGGTTTCCAGCGGAAAATGTCCGCGCAACGTTGAATCGCTCCGGCTCACGAGAACGAAGCGTCGGCCGGTGCGGCCGGCGGCGGCTCGCAGATTGCAAGCGAGGCGGCGCGCCAGATCGCGTGCCCGCTCGGGCGGCAAGCTGCGCGAATTCGTGAGCACATAAAAACAGGGTGCCGCGTCGGCGAGCTCCACTGACAGCTCCTCGACGCCCCATGTGGTGAGCACCGGCACGTCGTAGACGGTCTGCGTGCCCGTGGGATCGTCGTCGAGCACGACGAGTTTGGCCGCGAGCGCTTCCGCAGCCTCGCGAATCGCCAGCCGCAGGTCCATGGGCCAGGGCGGCGGGAGCGAGGCGAAAAGCTGCACTTTGGAGACGGGCTCGTTCATGGGCGGTTCATGCACCTGTGACTTCCACCTGCACACCCTGCGTCGCGGCTTTGTCCACGAAGAGCGCCTGCTTTCCTTGCGTGCCCTGATGAATCGCCGGAGCGACCGGCAGCCCGGCCTCGGGGAATTCGACGAAGGCCTTCCCGACATCGTCGACCTTGAAACAGACATGATGCAATCCGGTCCCATGGGTGGCGAGCCACGCCCGCAACGGGTGATCGGACGTGAGGGGCTCCACCAATTGCAGGTGGGTATTGCCGAGGTCCAGATGGGTCAACAGCGTGGCGCCGCCGGCGACCTTTTCGCTTAACAGGACCGGGAAACCAAACCGGTCCCGCCAGATCTTCAGGGCTTCCTCCGTGTTAGCCACGGCGATGGCCAAGTGGTCCAAGCCCTTGAACCTGCTCATCTCCCCGGCCCCCGCCGATGGCCCGGCATAGTTCTTGAACGGAAACAGCCGCTTGGGGTTTTCGACCATGATCGTCCGGATTTGCTCATCCGTGATGCCGGCCGCCTTGAACATCGGCACTATCCTCTTGAGGAGGTTGTCGTATCCATAGCCGCCATTCTGTTTGTAGCACACCTGAGCGCACAGATCCTGAGAGATCAGAAGTTTTTTTAGGCAGCCCCGGTCGATCAGGGCCTTCGTCGTGGCGACGGGATCCTCGGTGCCCTTGAGCTGCCGCACCACGTCGGGGAATAGCTCCATGCCGAAGAGATCCAGTTCCACGTAGCAGCCGCGCTCGGCCAGCGCCACGCAACGGTCAACCTCTTCGAGGCGGGGCGGAAGGTGACTGATGACCACGCGCGAAAGGTCGGCGCCCGCCTGCTCCAAGATGTCCAAGGCATAATGGTGCTCGGCGGGAGTGGTCTGGATGTCGAAGTGCAGATTGACGGCGGCACCGGTTGCCTTTTGGGCTTTCGCCGTGGCCCGCAGCTGCCGCTCCTCGAAGGCCGTGATGGGACGGCTCACGCCGATCTCGCCGATCACGCCCGCATGAATCCCGTCAACGCCCTCGACAACGTCGCGGACGATGTCCTGGGCGAGCGTCTCCTCCGACTTTGCCCGCACGGCGTCCGACTGCTTCGTGTCCTTGTAGTAGCCGCAGCCCATCACGACCTGAACGCCCGTTTGCTCGGCGATTCGCCTCATCGCCGCCGGGTCACGGCCGATTCCAAAGTTGGTCAGCTCGACGAGCGTCTTGCCGCCGGCTAGCGGGAACCAGCGGAGTTCCGACGTTGCCAGCGACTCGTCCGTCAAGTCCACGTCGGGGCCATGGTGAACGATCAGCAGATGCTCGTGGGGCAGCGTGATTCCCATTTGGTCGGCCGGAATCAGGCCCGTGACCGTCATCACCTTGCCTTCCCAAGCGGCCGTCACGGCAGCCGCCGAGGCCATCAGGGAATCTCTGAAAACGTCATTCCGGGGTTGATTCGAAGGTGACGCTTCCGTTGTTGGTGTGGCGGGTTTCATGGCGGCTTTTTTTGGCGGTGCTGTTTTGACGGCGAACTCGTGATGGCGTGCGGAGCGGTCAGGAGTTCGGCGGCGTGACGAAGCGGTAGCGGTCCTCGACGACGGGATTCACAAGTTTGCCGATGCCGCTGATTTCGAGTTCGCAGAGGTCGCCGTGCTTCAGGAAGACCTGCGGATGGCGAAAGAAGCCGACTCCGGCGGGCGTGCCGGTGGTCATCACGTCGCCGGGTTCGAGGGTTGTCGCCATTGTGAGCCATTCGAGCATCCGCGGGAGGGAGAAACACCAATCCTCGTTGGTGCGATCTTGCATGACTCGGCCGTTGAGCTTGAGCGACAGGCGCAGTTTGGACGGGTCGGGAATTTCGTCGGCGGTGACGATGCACGGCCCCATGGGCGCGAAGGTGTCGCAGTTTTTCCCCATGTCCTCGTTCTTGTCCTTGAATTGCACCCAACGGGCGGAGACATCGTGCAGAATCGTGTAGCCGAAAATCGCAGCCATAGCTTGCGGCTGCGTGAGCCGGCGGGCGATCCGGCCGATGACCACCGCGAGCTCGACTTCGTAGTCCACTTGAAACTTGTCGCCCGGCGAGACGATGGGCGCGCCGGGGCCGACGACGGCGGACGATACCTTCACGAAGAAGCGCGGGTCGGCGAGCATCTTGCAGCCCGGCTCCTCTTCGATGTGACTGCCGTAGTTGAGCCCGGAGCAAAAGATTTTTCCGGGGCGCGGCAGAGGGGCGAGCAACTTCACCTTCGCGAAATCGCGTGTGAATGCCTTGGCGGCGCCCGGATTCTTTCTCGCGAAGACGAGCGCCTGCCGTGCAGCCTTGAGCGCTTTGGCGCCGCCGCGGATGAGATCGAGCATCGTCGGCGCGAGCACGGCGGACTTGCGGCCGAGGCGCGCGGCGTGTGCGGCGTTGAGATCGACGAGCCGACCGTCGAGTGCGGCCCCGATGCGTTGCTGTTTCTTGGATTCGTAGGTGTATAGTTTCATTCTGAGCCAATATAATGAAAGGCGGTGGAAACGGCGGGCGTTCAGACCGCCACGGATTCGAGCACATTCATGAACGAGGCGGTCGGGGTGACTCGCTCCAGTCGGAATCCGGCCCGAGTGAGCAGCTCGCGGAACTCCCCCTCCGTGCGTTCGAGCCCACCGGTGAGAACGAGCATGTTGATGTCCATGAGTTTCGCCAGGCTCGGACCATCGCCCGGTGGAATGATCTTCTCGACGATTAACAAGTGCGTGCCGGCATCCACCGTCCGGCGCAGAGTTTGGAGGAGCCGCGCGGCAGATTCGTCGTCCCAGTCGTGCAGGATATGCGACATGACATACGCGTCGCCTTCGCTGGGAACGCTGACGAAGAAATCGCCGCCGATGAGCTCGCAGCGCGAAGCGACTCCCGCTTCGCGCAGCGGCCCGCCTGCACCGGCGATAACGTGGGGTGCGTCAAACAGGATGCCGCGGATCGTAGGATGCCGCGCGAGGATGAGTGCGAGCAACTGGCCATGGCCGCCGCCGATGTCGACCACGCAACGAAAGCGCCCGAAGTCGAACGCATCCACGACTGCCCGGTAATAGTGCGCGGCGAACTGCGTCATCGTCTCGTGGAAGGCCGCGGCCATGTTGGGATGGCGCTGGAGCCAGGTGAAGTGATCCTCGCTGTGAACGTGATCGAACGCCGGCTGCCCGGTCTGCACCGAATGGAGCAGCGCGCCCCACGCGGCGTAGTCCTTGTCGCCGGAGACGAGGGCCCGTGCGTGGAGCGAGCCGGGACGGTTCTTCTGGAGCAGCTCACCGAGCGAAGTGACGGCGAACGTGCCCGGGGCGACTTCAGTGAAGAGTCCCTCGGCGGCGAGCGCCCGCAGCACCCGGTGCAACTCCCGTGCACGCACGCCGCACTCCGCCGCGAGCTCGTCGCACGCGCGGGGCGCGGCGGCGAGGCGGTCGGCGATTTCCAACCGGGCAACGACGTGGATCAATTGCGTCACCCAGTATCCGGTGATCAAGCGCAGCAGATGCCGCGGCGGTGATTGTTCGGTCTCGTTCACTTGAGGTTGATTGCCCGGCCGCAGCGGGCGGAATCGTAGGCGGCGAAGGCGAGGCGAAGCGTCTTCAGGTTGTCGTCGGCGCCGGTTTCGGCGCGTCCGCGGCGCCGAATCGCTTGCAGGAGATTCTGGTGACAGGGCACGATGGCGGCCTGCGAGAGATCGTAGGCCGGATCGGCCCAGGCATAGCGCGGCGGCGGGTGGCGGCGCGCGTGCGTGCCGTCCTTCGTCGTGACGCGCAGCCAGTGGCCGGGCGCAAGTTCGAGGGTGCCTTTGTCCCCCTCGACGAAGACCAGCGTTTCCGGGAAGCATTCCTTTTCGACAAAATTTTCGGCCAGGGCGAGATGGCACGAGACCGTCGCGCCGCTCTTCATCCCGAGGACAATCGTGGCGACATCCTCGCCCTTGATGTTGCGATGAATCCGCTGCGTCCGGCAGTAAACACTCGCCGCCTCCCCGAAGACGAAGCGCACCATGTCGAGGATATGCACGCCCAGGTCCGCGATGATGTATTGTTTCAGCTCGGCGAGGAACGGCTGCATCGTGATGTCGGGGAATCCGGAGATGCTGTCGAAGCGCGCGCGGAAGGGTGTGCCGATCGTGCCGCGTGCGAGTTCAGCGCGAAGAGCGCGAATCGGAGCCTGCCAGCGGTAATTCTCGTGAATGAGGAACGGCACGCGCGCCCGCTGGCACGCGGCCACCATTCGTTTGCAGGCCGCCACCGTGGGCGCCATCGGTTTTTGGCAAATGACAGGAAGCCGGTGGTTTGCTGCCAGCAAGACGAATTCTTCATGGGTGTCGTTGCCGGTGGCGATGTCGACAAAGTCGAGTCGCTCCCAGTGGAGCATTTCACGGGCATCGTTGTAGACCGCGGGAATGCCGAACTGCGCGGCGAGTTTTTCCGCCTTGGCGCCGGTGCGGTTGTAGATGGCGGCACACTCGACGCCCTTGAGTTCACGCCACGCCGCGAGCTGGCACGGCGCCCAAAAGCCTGCGCCGAAAAAAGCAAAGCGAAGCGTCTTCATACCGATTGGTGCTTGAACTTTCCGCGCGTCATCAGCGCCAGGTGAACGAGGCTGAAGAAGAGCTGCGCGCCAAACGACAGCACGGGCCGAAACGCGGGCGGCGGCGGCTCACCGCGCAGCGTGGGATTGGGGGATTCGAGCAGGTTCATGGCTTGCTCGGCGCAACGCAACCAACCCGGACTTTCAATGGGGCCTCATTGTCAGGCACGGCGATGGCAATAGGATCGAGCCCCTCAAACATAGTCAGGAAAGCAAAACGGCCTTGTGCATCGCCGCAGGGTTTTGATGAAGCCGGGCGAAGACTGGCACGGCTTCCCAAAGCGGAATGTGCGTCGCCACCTCGGGATATTTTACGCCGCCGTTCGCGAGCAGCGCGAGCGCTTCAGGAAAACAGTCCACTGAATTACGCGAACCGAGCAGGTTCACTTCCTTGCGCGTGAAATCGAGTCCCGGCAGCGTGACGCCGACGCCCCGCTTCACCAATCCGACGATGACCACCCGCCCGCCAGGCGCGACGAGGTCGACGGCCTGCTCGATGGCCTTGGGGCTGCCGGTCGCTTCGATGACGATGTCGGCGCCATCGCCGGCGGTTTGATCGAGGACCGTTGCGGCCAACTGATCGCCGGCCTTCAAGGTTTGCGCGCCAAGCTCGCGCGCAAATGCGAGCCGATCCTCGTTGATATCGGTGACGACCACGCGCGCCTCGCGACGCATTGCGACTTCAAGGATAGCCAAACCAATCGGGCCCGCGCCAAGAACCAGACAGTATTCGCCTGCCATCACACCGCCGCGCCGGCAGGCGTGGAGCCCGATCGTCAGGGGTTCGGCGAAACTCGCAATCACCGGATCGAGCCCCGGTGGCACCAGATGAATATTCCGCTCTGGCGCCAGGCAGAATTCGGCAAATCCCCCCGGCCGGTGAAGGCCGATGAGATTGAAATTCGCGCAACAGTTCGGTTTGCCGTGGCGACAAGGATGGCATCGCCCGCACCCAACGACGGGCTCGATGACGACGAGGTCGCCGCGTCGGCAGCGCTGCACGCCGGCGCCGGTCTCGACCACCTCGCCACATATCTCGTGTCCGCCGACCAGCGGATATTTCGCATAAGGATTCCGGCCGGCGTAGAGATGCAGATCTCCCGCACAGACGCCGGTGGCTATGGGCCGGATGACCACGTCGGTCGGGCCGCAGCTGGGTGTGGGCCAGTCGCCAACGGTTAATGCCTCGGGGCTGGATAGAACGAGCGCTTTCATTACAGGTGGATTGTGATTACAGGTCGAGCCAGTCGCCCGGTTTTAAGACCACACTCTCCCCGATGACGTCGCCACGAGCTCTGGCCTCGGCGTGCAGTTTTTGGAATTCGGCGAGATCGGCGTTTTCATCCGGGTTGATATAGTGGCACGGGAGAATGGTTTTTAGGCCGAGCCATTGTGCTGCGAGGATGCCTTCGCGGGGGCTCAGTTCGCTCGTCAGCATTTCGCCCGGCATCGTGAAGCGCCCGAGTATTTCCTGCGGGTTGGCGATCCCGATGGCGCCAATCGAGGGGCGATAGAGCTCCGCCTGCAGCTTCATGTCCGTAAACAACGCTGTATCGCCGTAGTGATAAAATCGGTGCCCCCCACCGAGCTCGATGACGAAGGCCATCGGCACGCCGCTGGCGAACGTGCCGTCGGGCATCTTGATCTGCGACCAGTGGTGGCACTCGACAGGTTGGACCTCCACGTCCGCCACCCGAACCTTGATCCCCCAAGTCGTCGCACGGATCTGCGAGCCGGCGACGCCCTTGGCCATGAGGTATGCCTTCACCTCGCCGCCACAGATCACTGGGCAGTCGTGCTGCTTCGCGATCTTCTCGGTGTCGCCCAAATGATCGATCGCAGCGTGGGAAACGACGATAAGGTCCACCTTTTCGAGCTGATCGGATTTCACGGGATTGCCGGGGCAGTCGTCGAGAAACGGATCCACCAGAATCCGGCGACCGTTGATGTGGAGCAGCTCGTAGGCGGCGACCCCAAAGTAGCGAAGCTTGGGCATGATGATTAGCTGATTAGGTGCCAGCTCCCTGCAAAATCAAACGAGAAAGTCTCATGGCCGGCTACACGGACGGGCTGGCAGCAAGCAGACCAGGGGTAAACACTTCCGGGAGCGGCATGGATGGGGAGGGGCTTGCGTGGCTTTGCTCTCTGCCGTTGGGATAGGAATTCTCCACCGCTTTTACCAGGTCGAACATGGCCTGGTTGAGCGGCGTGCTGATCTTGAGCCGCTTCCCAGCGTCAACAATCGCGCCGTTGATGACGTTAATTTCGGTGCGGCGATGCCGCTCGACATCTTGAAGCATTGAGCCTTTGGTTTCCGGCGCGAGTTTGGCGCATAGACTCGTGATGGCCGTCCACCGTTCCTCGAAGTCGAGCGGAATGCCCTGCGCGTTGGCGACCGCGACGACCTCCCGTAACAGGCCACGGCAGAGGTCACGCATCGCCGCCGTTTCGAGCAGTCTGTCGGCGGTGATGCGGGGGACTGCCGATGTAGCCAAGGTGACGCAATTCAACGCGAGCTTTGACCACACCTCCACCATCACCTGATTGCTCGCGACGACTTCAATTCCGGAGGTGGCAAACAAGTCGGCCACCGCTTTCAGGCGTGCGGTGGATTCCCCGTTGATCTCGCCGATCATCGTCTTGCCAACCCCACCGTGCCTGACCAAGCCTGGCCCCAACACAGTGGCACTATGGTAGCAAACCCCAAGCAACACGCGTTTCTCGCCGACCACCTCCGCAATCCTCGGCCCGTTGCCCCAGCCATTCTGGAGCGTGAGCACCATCGAATGCGGGCCGAGTATGGGCAGCACCGACCGGATCGCCTCGACCGTGTGGTAGCATTTCACGAAGACCAACAACAGGTCCACCGGATCGGCCACGTCCTCTGGCTCAACCACCGCACGCACACGGCTGACATTCGTCTCGCCGGCTTTGTTCTGAATCCTGAGTCCATCACGATTGATGGCTTCCACCGCCTCCCGCCAGACATCAATCAGGGTCACGTTGTGTCCAGCCCGCCCAAGCAGTGCGCCGATGACGCTACCCATCGCTCCGGCACCAAGAATGGCCACGTTCATGATTGTCATTGAAAGCCGCGAAACGCGTTGTGACTCAGGCCAGCACCAATTCGTCACTGGTGCGGTTCGGTTTATGACACCACGGGATCCATGGTTCGTCTTTGGCGTGGCTGGAAATTCATTTGTCAGGGCTGGAACGGATCACCCGTCCGGCGATGAGTCTCGGAGCACTCCTATGCGTGCTCCGCTGGGCCTAGCCGCTTGTTGAGCGCCTGGGCGGAGTCGCTTGGGGATTCTCGCGCCACTTCGTGGGACTGACTCCCACCATCTTGCTGAAGGTGTGGGTGAACTCATGCTGTTGCGGATAGCCCACGAGATCGGCGATCTCCTTCATGCTGAGGCGAGTTTCCAGCAGGAGGTTCTTGGCCTGCTGGATGCGTAGCCGCAGCAGCATTTTCTTGGGCGAACAGCCGAACGCCGCTTTGAACGCGTGGCGGACTGAATCGTAGTTTGGCAGCGCCGCCTGGAGTCGTTGCGTTAGCTGGCCAGGTTCGGACACGCTCTCGTTCAAGAGTTGCCAGAGTTGCATCACCTCTGGACTAGCCGCTTGGGACGGCGGCGTTGCCCCCTTCGCGTTTTCCGATTCCGACCAGCGTTGAACCTCGATAAACAGGAGGCGTAACCACGTTGCCTCCGCCTGCTCACGCAGGCGGCGCGGCTGCGTGTGCTCCAAAAAAAGTTTCAAGTAGCAATCCTCGAAAAGCGCGACCTGCCCCGGGGAAAGCGTCCAAAATGCATCCTGATCGCGCCGCAGAAAATCAAATTCCGCCTGGGCCGGAGAATCAGCCGCAAAGTGCAACACCCAAAAACGCGGCGACTGGACCGCGTCATTCCAATAGCCGTGGGTGACGCCACGCCGGTAGTAGAAGAGAACGTTGGCTGGCACCGCGATCCGTTTTCCGCCCTGCCCCACCATCGCCCGATCACCCGTGCAAAGGGAAAACTCCTCGAATGCGTGACCATGCCAATCGCTGAAACTGCACGGCTTGCTCATCACACTCCGCATGGAGATTACCCGGGCGTTCTGCCGATGTGTTGCATGAGCCACGCCTCGATCCTATTACGGGGGGGGGCTGCCGCGCGACAATGAAGTAGTTGTTTCTACACTGACAAAGGCGCATGCCGTCGAGGGTGCCAACTTTGTCATCCCAATCGGGAAGGAGCCGCTGCTAATGGATCGCACTGACGGCCCATCCATCTTACTCGACTGGACCGTCGCTATTGCGTGACCGGGCACCGGTTTGTGTCCCTTGCCACATCAGGTCCGGTATGATCGTCGGCCTAATGAAACCGAAGGCTGCCACACGCATGAAGCCCACGCACCTCTCACTCACGGAGCTCCCGGCGTATCGGCGTGAGCGAATCCTGGCACGCTTTTCGCCGGCGTGTCGCAAGAGTTCGCCGCGCCGAACCTGTCGGACCTCACGCGGTTCGACATCGCGCAGACAGGGGGGTGCTGGAGACGCCGCAGCCGAACCTGAAGCCGGAGCGTTTCCTCACGCTGGAGAGCGGCGTGAAGGTGCAGCACGAGCGCTTCCCGGCGCAGGCGGCTTTTTTTCACACGCTGGTCGGCGGACTCATCGAGCGCACGCCGACTGAAGACATCTTCGGCGACCGGGCGAAGGAACTCAAGGGTGAGGCGGCCGGTGAGGCGGGGTTTGCATGGGGAACTGAATCGAAGCCGGCTTCCTGCCTTCAGGCTTTTCCCAATTTCCCGCGGTGCGCCCAGACCTTCTCGAACGCCTTGGCGTATTGGTCCACCAGCTCGGGCTGCTCGCTGGTGAACACGGGCAGCGAGATCGAAGTGCGGTTGGCCTGCTCCGAGCCGGGCAACTCCGGAATCGTCGGTGCGTGGTGCCACCATTTCGCCTCGGCATACAGTGCCAGCTTGTGCTGCAAGGGGTAGCCGTTTCCGCCGGCCCGGACGCCTTCCGCTAGCAGGGCCTTGACGCACGCATCCCGCGACATGCCCGCTTTCGCTTCGTCGATGAACAGCATGTTCCACGCATAGTAGATGCGTTTCATGTCCGGTCGCGCGGTTTGTTCGTGGAGACCGGGCAAGTGCAGGATGCGGTCGTTGAGCCGGCGGATTTGCGCCGCGGCCTTCGCGTTGCGGTCATCCAGGCCGCGCAGTTGGCTGCGGGCCAAAATGGCGGCCATCGGGTGCATACGCAGCTTCAGGCCCAGCCCCGTCCCCTGGTATTTGCGATAGGGACTGTCCTCGGGAAAGCTGCGCGGCTTGTCGTAGTGACCCAAAGTCGAGCCGCGCTCGAAATCGGCGCGCTCCTGATAAACGGCCATCCCACCCTCAAGGGCCGGCAACGGTTTGGTAGCCTGAAAGCTGAACGCGCCCATCCGGCCCCACGAACCCACGGACTTGCCCTGCAGCGAGGCGCCGTGCGCCTGGCAGGCATCCTCGATCACGATCAGGCCTTTCTCCTTCGCGAATTCGCAGATGCGGTCCATCTCGCAGGGGAGGCCAATCCAATGGACGGGCAGCATTGCCTTCGTGTTTTTCGTGAGGCGGCGCTTCGCATCCTCGAGATCGAAATTCAGCGTGCGCGGGTTGATGTCCACGAAGACCGGCACGAGCCCGAACATCCGCATCGGCGTGATGCTCGCAAAGAACGTGTAGCTCGGCACCATGACCTCGCTGCCCGGCGGGAGGTCCATCGCGAAGAACATCGTCGTGAGCGCGCTCGTGCCGTTGCAATACGCGCGCACGTGGGGGACTTGGAAGTGCTTCCTCCAGTCGGCCTCGAGCAGATCGATCGGCCCGTAGCCAGGCTCGCGGAGCAGCTTCAGGATCTCCCGTTCCTCCTCCTCCCCGTAGAGCGGCCAGCGCGTGGCTTGACCGTGCGGGTGCGTGACGGCTTTGACTCCGCCGAGCACGGCCAGAGTTTCCTTTCCGGCGGGAGACCCTCGGTCGGCTCCCTTCGCGGACTGATCCGTCAGCAATAGGCTGGTGATGGCCGTGCCCGTTGACTTCAGGAACGTTCGCCGGGAATCCTGTGGTTGTTGCTGGTTCGTTTGGGTTTTCATTGGTTGGGTTTTCATAGGTGTTTCAAGGTGGCTCTGAACTCATGAACCGATCACGCGGCGCAGCAGGTTCCGCATGATGCGCTGCACGCGTTCGTCCGGGCCGTGCGGACGATTCCAGTGCGACCACGGCAGCATGTGTCCGGGTGGCGAAGCGAGCGCCTGTGACCAAAAAATCGTGGCGGCGTTGAAGACAAAGTTGTTCTTCGGGCCGGGATAGACGGTCGCGGTCCAGTGCTGCGCGACCGTGCCTCCCGACCATGCGGTGCCTTCGGCCACGACTTCAAGGCCGGGGATCTTCGCCGGGTCGCCGTGATATTCCCAACCGACCAGGCCGGGAATCCGGTCGCCCTTCTTCATGCCGGTGCCCTCAAAGATCCAGTGATCCGGTCTCGCCACGATCCAGTCGCCGCCGCCGTTGACCGGGATGACGTTGATTGCCCCCATGAGCAGTCCCTCGTCGGGCCCGATGGTCGTGTAGAGCTTTCCTTCCCTCTCCTGGAATTTCACTTGCCGCGCAAGACCGCCATAGGGCGCGGCCCGGTGAATGCGGCGGTTCGGCGTGCCGCCAGCGTTCGGAGTGAACGGGCTCACCCAGCAGACCGCGTTTCCAGAGAGGAACAGGAGATTGACCCCGGCGTCGCGCATCGCGGTGACGCTGTGGTAGGCACGCTCGTCCCAATACTCGTCGTGCCCGACACTCAGGAACGCCTTGCATTTCATCCCGCGCTGCGGGGTGAGGAGGTCGCTGTTCGAGCAATAACTCACGTCGTAGCCGTGTTGCTCCAGCCAGTAGGCGAGCGGGTATTCCCAGCACAGCCACTCCCCGCTGCCGGTGCTCTGCGGGTTGTCGTAAATCTGCCGGTATTTGCCGTAGGGCCGGTCGAAGCTCACCTCCACATCCGGCGTCGAGGTCATCCCCGGCTGGCCGTTGTCGTAAAGTGAATAGGAGCCCGGCCACCGGTTGTAGGCCTGCCAGGTGTTGTCACTGCACTGAAACAGGATGTCCGCCGGCCGATCGTCGCGCACAATGAAAACGACGTAATTCTGCCAATACGGTTGTTCGCTGTTGTCCGGCAGGGTCGTCAGCCGGCCGAGGTAGACGCCGCTCACCCAGTTGGACGGGATCTTGAGCGAAGAGCCCGGCTGCCAGCGACACTCGACTCGCCTGCGCTCGCCGACCGCCGGCTCGGGCTGCCGGGTGCCCTGAAACGGCCCAAGTGTGGTCATGAGCCGCGCACCGCGCCCGCCGTAATAGCCCGTGCGGAACACCTCGATCCTGTAGCGCGACGGCGGGTTGGTGCTGATCATGAATTCGATCGTCTCACCCGCTGCGACGCTCTGGCGCGAGCAGTAGCCTTCGATCGCTGGTGAACGATAGGCTTCAGTGCTGGCGCCGCCTTTGCCCGGCACGACGCGCACGCGGGTGAGTTGCCAGTCGAGCGCGCCCTCGTGGGCGTTCTCGCTTTGTATCGGCGATGGCTTGCGGGTGCCGGCGGCGGAGCCGGCCAGCGACTCCGGGGCGGCGATAGCAGCGGTCACCGCCGTGGTGGCAACGTTGGCAATGAACTGCCGGCGCCCGATGCGATTTGGATTTGAACGACTCATAGGTGATGGTGCTCCTGCGCTAATGGTGGAGGCCTGTAGGTTTTGGTGGAAGGGTGTCGGAATTATTTGGGGAAGCCTGCTGTGAGCGGTTCGCGGCTGGGGAACTCATTTGCCTCGCTTCCTGGCGGGAGGTCCGGCGCGAAAACCATGGCGGTGATGACGCTCATGCAGATAAGATAACTGGTCGCGTGCGTAACTCCAAAAAACTCCTTCCTTTTCCGCTCCAACTTGGTGATGGGGTCGTAACTGGGAGAACGCATCAGTGCGAGGACTGCTTCCTCCTCCTGCTTTCCATACTGCGGCAATGTGGTGGCATCGATATGCGAAGCCGTCACTGCTTTTGGTCTACTGTCAATGGCCAGTTGTTCCCTGGGACAAGGTGTCTGGGCTTTGGCAGGCGCCGCTGATAGAGGCAACGCAACGGCGGCGGCTCCGGAGTCTTGAAGAAATCGTCGCCGGTTTGTTTGCCGCGCATTTTGGTTGGTGGTTGTGGACATAAGGTCAGTCTCACCAGTTGGTTGATTTACTTGCGTAAGTGCCGGTCCAGGAATTCGTAGGCGGCTTGGCGCTGCTCGTCGGGGAAATCATGCCGACCCTCAGGGGACTGGATCTCGAGGTTGCCCACGGCGCCGAACAACTCGTAAACCGGACGCGCCGCAGCCTGGCATTTCAGCACGCCGGGGTGATCGAAATAATCGTCGCTCAACGGGGCGCTGGTGAACACCGGCCGAGGCGCGAGCGCCGCCAGCAACTCCGGAAAATCGAATGGCACCTGCTTCGGATCGTTGCCGTAGACCGTGCGGATGCGCCGTAATTCCTTGTCGATCCCCCAGTTTTTCAAGTCGCCGCCGCCATACTTGGACACCGCATAGTCGGGGAACGCGTTGTAGCCGGCGCTGGTGACCATGACCTTCACGCGCGGGTCGAACAGGCCCAAGAACAGCGTGTTGTAGCCGCCGAGTGAGTGGCCGATGGAGCCGATGCGCCCGGTGTCCACCTCCGGCAGGGTTTCCAGCACGTCGATCGCCCGAATATGGTTCCAAATCCCCTTCATCTTCCCGGTCGCGTAGCCGCGCTGGTGGGGATCGTATTTCAGGTTGGGATCCGTGGCGTAGTGTTTGTCGCGATAGAGCCCATAATACCAGTAGTCCGGCGCCATGACGATGTAACCGCGTTCGGCGAGTTCTTTTGCGTAATATTGTCGCCGCGTTGCAACGGCATCGAGGGTATTTCCCAGTTTCTCGACCAGCCCCACGACGAGATCCTTTCCTTTGGAGTTGGTCCCATGCAGGGCGAGGATGGCGGGCGTCTTGCCGCGGAGATTCTTCGGCACGAGGAGAAACGACTCCACGCGGTCATGCGGATCGACGTTGTAGGCGATCTTCCGTCGGACGTATGAACCGCAGTCCACCTCCTCCAACACTTTCAAGTAGAGCGGCACGCGGAACGCCGGCCCCGGCAACGGCCCGGTCGCCAGCTCGACGTGGGCGACGACTTGCCGGCGGCGGGACTCCCATTCCGCAGGCGACGTGATGCGATGCTCGGCCCCTTGCCCGTCCACGGCCACGAGCAGCCGGTTGCGATCGAACGGCACCGGATCGAGCGGGGCCGGCTGCCCGGCGCTTTGCGCGACCGCGCGCCGGATGAGCGCGGTGAGTTCCACTTCCATCCTGGGAGCGAAGCGGCCCGGGAGTAGGTAGATTTTGTGCGAGAGGTCGGACTCGTAGCCGCCTTCCTGGATGAGGCGCGCCGTGGGGATGTAGGACGACACCTCGTTGGCGTAGCCGATCGTCATCGAGTGTTTTGTCGCCGGCAGGCTGCGCGCCATCGCGCCCCAGTCGGCGCAGACCTCGCCCTCCATGGCGACGAGGGTAAGCTCGCCCAATTGCCACGACTGGACCGCGTAGTCGAAGTCGCGGCGCGCGTCGGGAAACGCGAGCATCTTGCGCGCCCACCACGTGATGGAGCCGGTGACGCTGCCTTCGAGCGCCATCTTCTTAATCTCCTCCTGAGTCGGGCCCTCCTGGAGGCTGAGCTTGCCGCGCACGAGCGCCGCGCTTAGCCGGGCGTCGAGCGGCTCGAGCGGCTGGCCCGCGCGGATACGCTCGAGCACCGCCTGCGCGAGCGCGAGTCCTGCGGCGTGGCTTTTGTCGGGGCTGGCGGAAAACTCGGGCCGGCCCGTCGCGGGATCGCGGTGGACAACCTTGGCGTCGGCGCCGGCGCCGTTGACGAACATCGCGCGGCAATCCTCCAGCTCAGCTTGGAGTTTGTGCCGCAGCGCGCCGGGATAATCGGCCGACCACTGCTTGAGGTTGCCCATGCTCGTCGGATGGCACGCGTGGCCAACCACGAGCACTTGCCGGGGCGACGCCTCCCGACGCACCCGCAGAATCGGGGTGTGCTTGTCGTAACTGCCGGCCGGATAGGGCGCCCACTGGATGCCCTTCTCTCCCGGCAAACGGCGGCTCATGCCGATCTGGACCTCGCTCCAGCCGTAAGCGACTTCGGCTGGCGCGAGATTTTTCAAGGCCCGGTCGGCCAGCTCGAGCAACGTCGTCTCGAGGAAAGCCAGATACCAGACATTCACGTCACCGATGGCAGAGCTGGTGCGGAAGTTGACCGCAGGGGCCCAGTGCGTGTGCGAGGCGGTGAAGCAGACATTTTCCTCGGGGATGCCGTGCGCCTTTCTGATTTTGTGCCGCACGGCGTCGACCGTGATGCGTCCGAAACCGAGCAAATCCGCAGTGAACAGGATCGCGCGCTTGCCGCCCGCATCCTCGAGCACGAGCGCCTGGGCGACCAGGGGCGATTCCGATCCGTCCATGATCCGCGAATTGGCAAAACCGGATGGCATGACGGGCATGCCGGGTTTGGGAGTGATGTCTGCCTCCGCGAAGCCGAACTTCCAGCCATGCCGGCCCGTCGCCATCTTCTCGGCGGGGGCTGACTGCGCAGGAGAACCGTCGCCGGGGGCGGGGCGTCGAGGTGGCGAGGCCGCCAAATCGAGAACGAGCACCCAGTCGTTCGCGCTGGTGCCATTGTCGCCGAGGGTGGAGAATTCGCGCGAACCGCTGTTTGCAAACGGAGAACCTGCGATGGCAGTGTAAGTTCCGTCCGTTGGATTATACCAGCGGGCATTGGCTGGCCCGCTGAGTCGCGCCATGTCCACGGTGATCGTCCGCGCGCCGGTCCCAGTCGAGGGCACGTAGGCCATCGCGAGTGTGCCGTCGGCGGTGCGCGCCGCCGTGACGTAGTCTCCACCTGAAACGCGGTCGTCCTTGCCGAATGTGCCGTAGCCTTTCGTCACTATGGAGTGATCCTGGTCCGGCACGAGCTCGTGCCAGGCGCGCGCCTCGAAAAGGCGTTTCACGAAGATCATTTCGCGGGAACCCTGCGACTCCATGCCCTCCCGCCAGCTGCCGGAGCGATACCTCGGATAGATGCCCGTCCAATTGAAATGCCAGACGTGATGGCTGCCGAAATGGTGGCCACTCGCGCCCGAGAGCAGCGTCCAGTAGGCTTGGGCGCGCATCATCTGCGGCGACTCATCCGCCGGCCTCGAATACGCAGTCACGCCGTAGCCCTCGTAGTGCGCCTCGTTGAGGAAGATGGGCGCCGGGTTTGGCCGGTTGTAGGCGCGCAACGCCTGGATGTAGGTGCGGCCGCCGGTGTAGATGTTGTCGATCGTCATGTGCGGCGCGAACGCCGTTTGATCGCGCGCAGTGGTGGCGCGATCCCAATGCGCGGTCCACAGGTGCGCCGGCGCGTGCTCCTTGATTCCTTGTAGAATCTCCAGCCAGTTCCGCTCCAACGCGGAACCGGGTTTGGGCATTTGATCTCCTCCAGCCTGCCAGATGAGGTTGGAGAAACCGTGGTAACGTCGGCCAAGGAAGCGCCCGTAGTTGCGGCAAATAGCCGGCTCGTTCGCCACAATCGCATTGGCCCATCCGTCGAGCTTCGACGACCCCGGCGGACCGTTGCCGGTGTAGCAAGGATTCAAGACGACAAGCATTCCCTTCTCGCCGGTCTTCCGGATCACCCAGTCCGCATGGGCGAAATACGCGTCGTTCGGAGTCGAGAAATCGCCCGCCGTCAGGAATGGCGCGTCGCCCTGCTTGTTCTTGGGTGGATCGTCGGCATAAAACTGCTCGATGAGGTTGACCAGAATCGCATTGAACCCCTTTCGACGGCGGTTCTCCAGATAGGCCTCGGTTTCTTCCCGGGAGAGCTGCACCATCAGGCTCCATGCGGTGTCTCCCTGAAGCAGGAAGGGTTTGCCACTCGCATCCTCGAAGTGGCGCCCGTTCGCCGAGACGCGGACCGGAAAAATCGCCGCGGTCGTGGAGACCTGCACCTTCGGTGTGGATTCGCAGCCTCCCAGCAGGAAAGTGACCAAGGCGGCGAGAAAGGTAATGGGATGGTTCGGTGCTTTCATTTGTTTGCGGATTGCGAGATGGAAACCGGAATGCATAGGCACTGACAGAAAGGAATTCGGGTTTTCAGGGGATCCGGCCGGGAGGACCGTGCGGTTCCAAGGCGAGGACCCATTCACCTTTGGCCGGAGGCGTGAAACGATGAACGCCTTCGTTTTTGATGCGGCCGCCTATCGGAGCGAAGTGACCGCGAACCGGATCAAACCAGCGGGCCGCCAGCGAGGCTGAAAATGTCGACAGATCCACTTCGATCCACTCGTTGTCCGGGAGGTAGGCGACCACGTAATCGCGCCCTTGGAGCCTCGCCAGGACCATGCGTCGCGTCCATACCTCGGGCTGATTGCGAATGAGTCCAGACGCCGGCTCCAATCTCCACCACTCGATGGCCGCCAGAAAGTCGTGCAGGTATTGCATCTGCGAGGCGCTCTCCCATTGGAGCGCCTTTTCCCAGTAATCGTATTTCTCCGGGTCGGTGATCCACTTCCAGATGCCGCCGTTGCCGTGCGTGACTTTGGGCGTGAGGTCGCCCGCGCCGTAGGTATAGCCTTTAGCGCCCGACAGCCAGGTCCGCCACGCCGCCGAACGGGCGTCCACCGCCTGCCAAGCCTTCTCGCCCTGTCCGTCATACATCGCCTCGAGATTGATCACCGGCTTGTGCGGCTTGTGGCGGTAGGCGTGCAGCATCCACTCGGATGCGTGATGCGCGCACCGTTCGCGGTTTCCTTGGTTGTGCCCGGATTGAACGCCCGCGAAATCGAGATACGGCTGATCATAATACTTCATCGTGTAGGTGGGAATCGGCTCCCGCGAAGGCGTGCCGGGATGCTGCGTGATCAGGTGGACGGCCGTGGCATCCCGGGTGGCCAGACCCACTTCATCGGCCAGCGGCATGAAATTGCTGTCGAAGCTCGGCGAGAAGATGACGAAGTTCCCGAAGAGCCGCGCCACAATGTTCCTCGCAAAAAGGCACGCGGCGGCGGATTCCGGATACCTGTTCACCGGCTCCATCAGCCCGACGAGCATGACCACGAATCCCGCCTCGTTGGCCTGTTGAATCCTGCGCTCGAACGCCTGCCAGAAAGCAGGATTGCCCTGGAAACACGCCTCGTCGTGAAACGGCACATCGCCCCTCCGGTTGGTTTCGCCCGCCCACTTGGGCGCTGGGGCCACTTGAATCAGGGTGAAGCGCTTCGCCCTGCGGTCGGCGAGGTAGCGGCTCCACTCGTCATCGTTGGACCGCATCGGTGTCGCCCACGCCGTGTCGCCCATCCAGAGAAAAGGCGTGCCATCGCCGTAGATCAGATAACGGCGATCCGGGCTTACTTTCGGGAATCCACGGCGGTAAAGGCGGTTCTCGCCGCGATACGGCGTGACGTCGACCGTGCCCTGTCGCTGGTGAAGCCCGGAGTTGCCGGC
Organism: Limisphaerales bacterium; assembly: GCA_040081795.1. GTDB lineage: Bacteria > Verrucomicrobiota > Verrucomicrobiia > Limisphaerales > SXTU01 > SXTU01. The sequence continues at coordinate 25,739 of JBEBFV010000004.1, forward strand.
ATCGGAGCATTCCGTTTCCCACCGCCAAGTGCCCGAGGTCGGAAACGCGCACCGGATGCGGAACACACTGCCGCCATCCCAGAAACCGTAGGCGGCGAGGACGCGGCCCTCCGGCCCGGTGAACCTGACGCGCAACGTGACATCGGCGTAGGGATTTTCGTAGGGGCGCGTGCTCGTCAGCGCCTGCTCCCAGCGTTCCCACGCGTGCGGGTGTTGAGCCAGCGCGTCCTGCGCCGGCGCGACAGCGCCGAGTAGAGCCGACACCCCAAGCGCTGGCGATGAAGACCGAATCAAGTGTGCAAGGGCACGCTCGAACATGGCCCATAGTCGCAAGGCGACCTTCACGTTCTGTGCTAGCGTCAAAAACGATTTTTTCATGTTGATAGGCGGCTGGGGATTCATGTCGGCGAAATTACTCGACTATCGCCCAGGGAGGGCGTCGGACGGAGGTTTGTCCAGGTATTTTCCGTCTTGAAAATCGATAATTGTGCCGCGCGCCTGGTAGGCCATCGGCTTCGGGTCGAGCCATTCGACCAACGCGCGCTTGAGCGCAAAAGCGAAGAACTGGTTTCCCGCCGGTGAATAATGCCCGTTGTAGAGGCGCTTGAGGTAGGCGGCGGCCGGAATGCGGAATTGCGCGAAGTCCGCGACGTGCGCGTCCAGCGCATCGAACGTTGGAATGCCGCGGTCCCTCAACCACCGAAGCAAGGCGACATCGGCCGCGAGCTTCGGCGCGCCTTCGCACGCACGCAGCGCCGCGCGCGTGCCGTAGCTCAAGACGACCATCACACGGCGGCCATTCTGCGTGGCGAAGGCATGCAGCTCCTCCATCACGTGCAGCGTGCTGGCCCGCGCGACGTAGTCGCCCAGCTTGGCGGCGGAGTCGCGTCGGCTGGCCGCGTCGGTGAAGTCGAACTTCATCTTCGCCCAGTCCGCCAGCCGGCGAATCCGATCCTGCGGCACATCGGGCACGCCCTCCGATATCGCAGTGATGTGGACGATCTCGTGGTCGGCCACGATGGCGCGCGTGCGCTCGAGCGAGACCAGCTCGCGCAGTGCCGCAGTCGTGGGGCACGGACTGGCAGCCTCCTCCCACCGGCCGGAGTCGAGGTTCACCCGCAGGTGGGTCCACGGATTGCCGTGATACATTTCGCTCGAACGCTCGGAATTGATGACGAAGCTTCGCCACGGCATCAGCGTCCGCCGGTGATCGTCGTCGTAGATGTTGAAGATCAGATAAGGCGCTTGCACCGCCGTCTGCTCCATTCGCCGCAGGCGGGCGAAGGCCTGAAACACGCCGTAGCCGCCGACGCCGAAATTTCGGATCGGCTCACCCAAGTGGGCGGCGAGGTATTCCAGCCACGTCTCGCCGTCGCTGACCTGATGGCATTGCGTGAAGCTGTTGCCATACGTGTTCACGCGGCAACTACGGTCGGCGTAGTTGATGAGCAGGCGTTCGCCCGCCGCCCCGTAGCGGTAGACGGTGCGGGAACCATCGACGCCGTCGCGTTGGACGCAGTCCTTCGGCACGTAGCCGAGCTCAGGATCGAACTTCGCCCACTGATTGTTGGGCGGCGGCTGCAGGAAGGCGTCGATGTGCGCGCCGGCGGTTACTTTTTTGTGGCGGGCGGCGAGCCACGCGTCGTAACGGAGCAGCGGGCCGGCGGACGATTTCGTGGCAGCGGGTGCGTTGGCGGCGGATGCGCGGTTGGAGAGCAGCGCGGCGGCACCGAGCGCGGCGGATTCGAGGAATTTTCGGCGTTGCATGATGATTTGTGTCCGGGGGCGATCGCGACCTTCCGGGTGCTACCCCGCCATCGGGCCCCAGGGCTCGATCTGGCGGAGTTGTTTCGCGGCGAGCGCGCGGTAGCAGTCGGGTAGGTCGAAGACCTTCAGCACGCCGGGCAAGAGGCACGAGAGCGGCCAGCGGTAGGCTTCGTTTTGCGCGATGTCGTCGTAGCTCGTGAGCGCGTTTTTCAACGTGACCTGAGTGACGCCGTCCGAAATCACGGCGGCGAACGTCGCCGGCAGCGCGCCCCAGCCGCGCGCCACGAGGTGAATCTCGGCGTGGCCGTTGGCGCGCAGCCAATCGACGACGCGGAGCACGTCGTGTGTCTTCTGGCCGACGTAGGGCGCGTCGAGCATCAGGCCGTGCGCCGCGTAGAAGTAGTCGCTGCCAGCGCGCGTGAAGTGTTGGCCCTGGCTCGTGGTCGTCGGCTGCGATTCGCCGACGCCGCGCACATCGCACGCAAACACCGCCGACGCCGGCTCGGCCGCCATTACGTCTGCGATCAGCGGTTCGCTGCGCAGCTCGGCATCGGCCGAGTGATGCGCGACGTAGAGGATCGCGCGTTTCGCGTCGCGTGCCGGCCGCGAGTAGAGATCGACGTCGCTCAAGCGATAGACGATCGCGTGGAGGCCCGGCTCGGTCTCGACGGCGTAGGTGCCGGCGAAGGGCTTCGGGTAGCGGCGGCCGGCGCTCGGACGGAGGATGCGATAGTCGGGTGGCACCGCGGCGTCGCGCGCTGGCAGCTTCAGCGCGCCGGCCAGCGCGCGCCGCAAGGCCGCGCCCTTGGGCCGCGCGCGCTTCGTGGCGAGCGACCGCGCGAGATCGCGCGTGACGGTGAACACCGTGGCCGGCGACGCCTCGCCGACCTGGCCGCGCGCAGTGCATTGCAGCACCTCGTCCTGCTCGATCGTGACCGCGGGCTCGGCCGAGATTGTGGAATGCTTCGTCTGCCGGTTGAACCAGCCATACATCGCCTCGCGGTTCGACTGCCAGTAGCCGTGCGGGTTGGGCCCGATGAAGAGCTGCACGTTCTCCTCCGCGCCGAGGAGACGGTAGAGGTTTTTCAACCGGCCAAACGCCTCCTCGAGCCCGCGCGCGTCGAAGAAGTCGAGCTCTCCGCCCAACAGGATCACCGGGCGCGGCGCCATCGCCGCGATGAAGTCCGCTTGATCGAGCCCGAGCGCGAGCGCGCGGGGCGGGCACTGCTCGGTGTCGGCGGGGAGCTCGTTTTCGAGGTTGCGCCTGAACGTCGTCACAAAGCAGCTCGGTGCCGCCATCGTCCACCGCGAGTCCGCGGCGCAGAGCCAGGTCGTCTGCGTGCCGCCGCCGGAGTTGCCCGTCACCCCCACGTGCGCGGGGTCCACCTCCGGGCGCGTGAGCAGGTAGTCGAGCGCGCGGATGCCGTCCCACGCCATCCACGTGCCGACGAATTCGCCGACGAGATATTGCTGGTTGCCCACATGCAGGTGCTCGGCGGCGGCGGTGCCGCGCCGCGGCTTGAGGTCGGGCCCGACGCACTGGAACCGCTCGCCCTGCCCAAACGGATCGTAGATCAGGCAAATGTAGCCGAGCCCCGCGAGCCCCTGGGCAAACGACTGGTAGTTCCGCTCGGCCTTGCCGTTGGGCGAGTGCCCGCAGGTGCCGACGACGCCGGGGAGTTTCCCGCCGCGACCCTTCGGCATGTAGAGATTGGCTGTCACGGGAAACCCGGGACGACTCTCGAAGATTACCTTTTCAATCCGGTAGGTGTCGCGCTCGACGATGCCGGTCAAACGGGCGTTGAGCGGCGTTTTCTCCGGCCAGGGGCCGAAGCACAGCTGCGTCTTCAGGCGCACGTCGCGCACGTAGGCCTCGGCGTCGGCCCGCGTGCGCAGGGCGGCGCGGCGTGCATTGGCCGCGCGCTCCACCTCGCGCAAGCGCGCGACGTAATACTCCTGCATCATCCGGCCGAAGCGGTTGAGCGGCGCGAGTTCACCCGGCGGAGCCGGCGCGGGAGCCTTCGGCGCAGGAGCCTTCGACTTACTTGTCGCTTCCGCACCGGACAACGCCGGCGCGAGAGCGGAGAGGCCGAGCACGCCGAGGCCGGCTTGCTGCAACAAGGCGCGGCGCGTCACGGCCGCAGTGGACGACGCAGGGTGAGGAGTCATGTCATGTCGGATTGGAATGGGCGATTCGGCAACCGTCCGCGACGCGGTCTCAGACTTGAGACCGCGTTGGGCCGGGGCGCGCGCGTGCGGAAGAACACTGGAACGAATGTTGCGGGAATAATCATTTCGTCGATCTGTGCAGCTAGCCCGCAGGTCGCGGACGAATCGCCAGAATTAGCACGCAGCTTAGCGTCATGAGCGCGCCGTCCAGCAGCAGCGCGGCGCCCCAGCCGCCGGTGTGGTCGCGCAGCGTGCCGGAAATCACGGGCGAGAGCAGGGCGCCGATCTCGGCGATGAGATTCCAAAGGCCGAAGGCCTTGCCGCGGTGGCTGGCCGGGGCCAACTCGGCCGTCAGCGCGTGCGAGACGGACTGCTGGGCGAAGAAAAACAGCCCCGACACGAACAGCAGCGCCGAGACGACCACAGGGTCGCGGATGTCGAAGGTCACGAGCGCGGCGAAGGCCAGAATCGACACCGCCTCGATCGCCGTCAGCCAGGCGAGCACGTTTCGACGGCTGCCGCCATTACGCACGGCTCGGTCGGAGAGCCAGCCGCCGAGCGGGAAGCCGATCAGGCCGGCGATGGCGTTGAACGACGCAGTGAGCGCCGCGGCCATGAAGCTGCTACCGCTGTCTTTAATGATATCCACCGCCCAGAACGAATACAACCAGAGGTGCCAGAGGATTGGCACGGCGGAGAGGTAGATCAGCAGTAGATTCCGGTCGAGCAGCACGGGGCCGACCGAGTCGCGCTTGGCGCAGTAGAGATAAACGACGAAGACGATGGCGAAGGCAGAGAGGATCAATCCCGTGGTGCCCGGGGAGAAGCCCAGCCTGGTCGCGCCGATGTAGACTGCCATGATGAGGAAGAAAAAAAACGCCGAATACCCGGTGAGCCCGCGCAACGCGGCGCCGGTCTTTTCGTCGGGCCGTTTGACCGACCGCAGTGCGCGCACCATGTAAAGTCCCACGAGCAGGGTAGGCACGCTCATCAGGAGGAACGGCGCGCGCCACGCGTCCTGCCCGAGCAACGGCTGCGCCCAGGCGATGACCGGGGGCGTGGCGAGCAGCGCGATGGTGAGCCCGAGCGTGAGGCCGCTGATCACCACGCCCATGCCGAGGCCGATCTTTTCCGGCGGGGTGGTGCGGGCGATGATCGTGCGGTCGTTCGAGTAGAACGCACCCTCGCCCAAGCCGGTCAGCACACGTAGTCCGACGAACCACAGCAGCCCGCCGATAAGGCCGGTGAGCAGCGTCGTGAGCGCCGCCCAGAAGATGCTCACGAGCACGACGGCGCGGTGGCCGTATTTGTCGCCGAAGTAGCCGCCGGGAAACTGCGTCAGCATGTAGCCGGCGAAAAACAGACTGCCGATCAGGCCGCCGAACGCGTGCGGGTGAGCGACGTCGCCCATAAACGACACCTTGTTGGCGATCATCCAGGTGATGACCGGGCCGGTGAGTGCGCGGTCGATATAGGAAACGACCCAGCCGAGAAAGAGCGCGGTCCAGATCGTGTGGTAGGGTTGCCAGATGGGTTGACGGGACATGAGACAAGGGGCTTGGGTCGGGCGGGAGGCGACAGATCAGAATGCGACCGGGGTGTCGTTAAATTCGAGTTGGATGGCGGGCCACAGCACGGCGCGCAGCGCCGCGTGGAGAAAACAGGTGCGCTCGCCGGTGCGGAGAATATCGGCGGCGACCTCGTCGGACTCCTCCGATTCGAGCCAGGTGTGCGTCGCGATACGGAGCGCGGGGCCGAAGGCGCTTTCCTGATTCAAGCGGTAGGAAGTCAGGCGCAGCTTCCTGATGTGCGCGTAGCGGCCGAGCTGCGTCATGAAACAGAAGCCGATGCCGGCGGCGAGGTATTCGAGCGGACCCGGCGCCTCGCGGCCGGTGGTGTCGCACCGGAACCGGAAGGAGCTGCCGATGGGCTGCACCAGGCCGACGTCGCATTGCAGTTGACCTGCCCCGAGCCAGGCTGCTTCGCCCGCGATGTGCAGGGTGCGGTTCTGAATCGCCTGCAGACTGCTGCCCGCGCCGCCGGCGACACCCTGCGCGATTGGCGCAGCCTGCGTCTTCACGATGATGTCGGGGATTGCATGGGCGTCCACTGGCCTGAGATCCATGAAGACCACAGCAGGATCGGGAGTGTCCGTCGGCGGAGCCTGCAAACCGCACAGGAGCACGGCCCGCTCGTTGTGGCGGAGCGAAAATCCGCTTTCCGGCGCTGCCCGCATGAGCGCCAGGCTGGGCGACGCGTCCACCGTCCGACGGACCAGTTCGGCAACGGCGCCTGCGGACGACGGGCCGCCAGCGCGGATGATAATCTCCGGCGGCAGAGCGCCGCCCGTGGCATCGCCGCGCAGGAACGAGCCGGTCATGGTGTAGCGGTTGGTTTGCGTGAGCGCGAGCCGGTCGAGCGAAACGCCGGCCTCCTCCGCCGCGGCGAGCAGCTCGGCGAGCAGGGCGAACATCTGTCCGGCCGCAAAAAAGCCGAGTGGGAACGGCGCGAGATCGGTGCCGTTCAGATACGGGCCCTCGTCACAGATCATCCGCCAGGAGGCAGCCGGGTCCTTGGTGAAGATCACGACCTCCTTTTGCATGCCAGCGAGTGAGCGAAACGATGCGCTTCGAACGCTCGGGCCGGCAGCGCGGGCCCCGGTGGCTGCCTTGAAGGCGAGGGGCAGGCCGGCAGATTCGACGGAGGTTGTGGGAACGGGCATAGTCCTGTGAAGGGTTTCAGTTGAATGGGAGGCCCACGTAGTTTTCCGCGAGCGAGCGGGCGGGAGCGGGCGAGCTGCAGACGTAGTCGAGCTGGGCAAGCTGGATTCGATGCTGGAAACCGTCCGCATCGGGGAAGCGATGGAGCATCGACGTCATCCACCAGGAAAAATGCTCGGCGCGCCAGATACGGTGCAAGGCGGTGGCGGAGTAGGCGTCGAGGCTGGCGGTGCGTCCGGTGCGGAAAAATTCGAGGAGGCCGCGTGCGAGCACGCGGACGTCGGCAGCGGCGAGATTCAGGCCCTTCGCTCCGGTCGGCGGCACGATGTGCGCGGAATCGCCGGCAAGGAAAAGCCGGCCGTGTTGCATCGGCTCCGTGACGAAGCTGCGCATGCCGACGATGTTCTTCTGCACGATTCGCCCCATCTTCGGCTTCCAGCCATCGTTCGTTTCGAGCCGCGCGTGCATCTCGGCCCAGATGCGGTCGTCGGACCAGTTGCTCACGTCGTCTTTCGGGTCGCATTGGAAATACATCCGCTGGAGCGTGGGCGAGCGGGTGCTCACGAGGGCGAAGCCACGCTCGTGATAGGCGTAGATGAGTTCGTCCGACGATGGCGGCGCTTCGACGAGGAAACCGAACCAACCGAACGGATAGATGCGGACGTAGTCGTTGCGATTGCTGGCGGGAATCGTGGGGCGGGCGACGCCGTGGTAGCCGTCGCAGCCGGCGACGAAATCGCAGCGCAGTTCGTGCTCGCTCCCTTCGTGCGTGAAACGAATGAAGGGCTTGGTTCCATCCAAGCCGGCGGCACCGGTGCTTTTCGCGTTGAAGAGGATCTTGCCGCCTGCGGCGAGCCGGGCGGCCACGAGATCCTTGATGACCTCGTGCTGCGCGTAGACGGTGATGGCACTGCTGGCGGCGTGTTCGGTGAAGTTGATGCGATGCGTGCGGCCGGCGAAGCGGAGGTAGATGCCATGATGGACGGCCCCCTCGCGTTTCATTCGTTCGCCTACACCGGCCTGGACGAGCAGGTCAACCGTGCCCTGCTCGAGGACGCCGGCGCGGATCGTGGATTCGATTTCCTCGCGGCTCCGGCTTTCGAGGACGACGGAGTCGATGCCTTCGAGGTGCAGCAGATGAGAGAGCAGAAGACCTGCGGGACCTGCGCCGATAATGCCGATTTGCGTGTGGTGGATCATGAAATTGTCGAGGCGCGATGGAGTTTTCCGTTCAGCCGACGGTCCAATCGCGGGAACACCCGGCGGATGTTGTGCTCGAAGATATTCGCCTTTTCCGCCGAACTGAGAGCGCTGCCATCAATGTAGCGTTTGGTATCGTCGAAGAAATGCCCCGTCTCCGGATCGATGCCGCGCACCGCGCCGATCATCTCGGAGGCGAAGAGGATGTTCTTGTTCGGAATGACCTTCAGGAGCAGGTCGATGCCGGGCTGGTGATAGACGCAGGTGTCGAAATAGACGTTGTTCATCACCAGCTCATCGAGGCGCGGGAGCTTCAGCATGTCGGCGAGGCCGCGGAAGCGCCCCCAATGATACGGCACGGCGCCGCCGCCGTGGGGGATGATGAACTTGATCGTCGGGAAGTCGCGTGTGACCTGCGACTGCATGAGCTGCATGAATGCAACTGTGTCGGCCGCGAGATAGTAGGAACCCGTGGCGTGGAACGCGCAGTTGCAGCAACCGCTGACGTGGATCATCGCGGGCACGTCGAGTTCCACCATCTTCTCGTAGATCGGATACCAGTAGCGGTCGCCGAGCGGCGGCGAGTTGAAGTGCCCGCCGGAAGGATCGAGGTTGAGATTGCAGCCGACAAAACCGAACTGCGTGACGCAGCGCTCGAGTTCGCGGACGCTGGCGGCGAGGTCGGTGCCGGGCGATTGCGGCAGCGCGCACACGCCGACAAAGCTCTGGGGGTAAAGCTGCACCACGCGGTGGATGAGTTCGTTCGTGTGCTCGGTCCAGAAGCGACTCGTGTGCTCGTTGCCGACATGGTGCTCCATCCAGCTCGCGCGCGGCGAAAAGATCGTGAGGTCCGTGCCGCGCTGGCGCTGCAACCGAAGCTGGTTCTGCTCGAGGCTCTCGCGGATTTGATCGTCGGTGATCTTGAGCATGCCCTTCTCGCCGATGTGGTGCGGGTCGTTTTTCATGGCCGCTTTCTGCGCCTCGCGATACGCGCCGAGCGGCTCGGGCGTCGTCGTGTAGTGGCCGTGGCAGTCGATGATCATGGCGGAGTGTTGCGATAAGCGGGTTGATCAGCCTCGGAAGCGCTCGTAGTCTTCCAGGGTGTCGAGATAGACGAGGCCGGCTTTCGCGAGCGCCGGACGCATGTCGTAGATGTCCAGCCCAAGTTCGCCCTTCGCGAGGCGCGTGCGTTTGGCGACTTCGGCCGCTTCGCGCATTTTGCCAGCAGCGAGGACTTGCGCGGCGGATGTGCGTTCGACAATCACGACGCCATCGTCGTCGGCCACCACCACGTCGCCGGGCACGATCTGTTGGCCGGCACAGACGATGGGGACGTTCACCGCCCCGAGTGTGGCTTTCACCGTGCCCTTGGCGTTGATCGCTTTCGACCACACGGGGAATTCCATCTCGCTGAGGTCGCTGGTGTCGCGCACACCGCCGTCGATGATGAGCGCACGCACACCGCGGGCCTTGCAGGACTCGGCAAGCAGGTCGCCGAAGAAGCCATCGGCGTTTTCGGTCGAACAGCCGACTGTAAGGACGTCGCCGGCCTGGCAGAGTTCGATGGCGACATGGATCATCCAGTTGTCGCCGGGGTGAACGAGGACCGTCACCGCGCTGCCCGCGATGCGCGCGCCTGAATAGATGGGGCGCATGTAGGGCCGGAGCAGACCGACGCGACCTTGCGCTTCATGCACGGTGGCGACGCCGAGTTTTTTCAGTCCGGCGATTTCCCCTTTTGAGGCGCGGGCGATGTGGCGGATGGCGACAGTCTTCATGGTGGATCGGTAGCGTTGCGGTTCAGTCGTCGAACCCGTAGAGGCGGGCGGGATTGTCCACGAGGATGAGCTTTTGCAGGGCCGCGTCGCTGTTGGTGAAGCGCGGGAGCAGATCGAGCAGGTCGCCGTCGTTCGGCATCCAGCGGGTGATGTTGGGATGGGGAAAATCCGTGCCCCAGAGGATGCGGTTGGGTGCCAGGGCGATGAGTTCCTGAGCGAATGGCACCGCGTCGTGGAACGGCGGGCCGGCGCGCGAGATGCGTTCAGCACCGCAGATCTTGCACCACCAGTTGGGGCGCTGCATGAAGCGCTTCAGGATTTGGAAGGCCGGCTGGGCCGTGCCCTGGTCGCACGGCACGCGGCCCATGTGGTCGACCACGATATCCATCTCGATGCGCGTGAAGAAATCCTCGAACGTGATGATGTCCTCGGCGTTCACATGGATGATCAGGTGCCAGCCGAGCGGAGCGACGCGCGCGAGGATGGTCTTCATCGCATCGAGGTCGGGCGTGCCGCCGAGGTGGGTGACGAAGTTGAACCGCACGCCACGCACGCCGCCGTCATGCAGTTGCTGAAACTCGGCGTCGCTAAACGCCTTGCTGGCGATGCACACACCCCGGTAGGCGCCGTTGCTGCTCGCAATGGCGTTGAGCATCGCGCGGTTGTCGGGACCATGACAGCTCGCCTGCACGAGCACGGCGCGCGTGAGGCCGAGAGTGTCGTGCAATTTCTTCAGCCGATCTTTGCCGGCATCGGGTGGCTCGTAAGTGCTGTTGGGATGATAGGGGAACAGGTGTTTCGGTCCGAAGACATGGCAGTGCGCGTCGCAGGCCTTCGGCGGTGCCTTGAATTTCGGCGTGCGCGTGTTCGCGTCCGGTGGCGCACAGGATTTTTTGGGTTCAGCGGCGCTCATGGTTTGCTCCAAATTCCCGCGGGGATGAAAACCTCGCCGCGGCTCAACAACCGCGCGGTGCGCAGCAGCCCCGCCCGGCGCACGACCGGCAGCGGCCCGGCATGTTCGATTTCCAAAGTGACGGAAAACTCGCCACTCGGGTGCTCGACCGAGTAGGCGGCACCTTCTTTCGGCAACACAGCGATGCCCTCCGCAACCGCGCCCGGAATCACGCACGCCGTCGCGACCGACACCGCGCCGAGCACGCCGATCGCCGCGTGACAGACGTGCGGTATAAAGGTGCGCGAATGCACCACGCCGCCTGCGATGGGTGCCGCAATCAACGTCATCTTTGGCACCACTTTTCCCTGCACATCGCCGAGCTTCATCAGCGGACCCGCCTTCAGGCGGATGCTTTCGAGCCGAACCTTGAGTTCGGTGTCGGCATTCAATTGCCCGGGCGATTCGTAGCCGGTGCGCCCGAGGTCGCTGGCGCGCAGGAGCACTACGGGCATGCCGTTGTCGATGCACGTGACCCGCACGCCGTCGATCACATCGATGAGGTTGCCGGTCGGCAGCAGTTCGCCGCAGGCCGACCCGGCGGTATCCAGATAGTGGCAGAGGATGGGGGCGCCGGTGCCCGGGACTCCGTCGATTCTCGTGCTGCCCGCATACTCGACGCGCCGGCCGGGTGTCTGCACGACGACCTCGCAGACCGACTCGCTGTTGACCATGTAGACGCGCGCGCGCGTCTCGCCTTCCTCCGCGCGCAGCAATCCGGCCTCGATGGCAAACGGCACGACGCCGGCGAGGAGGTTGCCGCAGTTTTGCGTCGCGTCGGTGGCGTTGCCGCCGACCACGACTTGGACGAATTCGTAGTCGAGATCGGCGCCCGGGCGCGACGAGGCACCCACGATGGCTACTTTGCTGGTCAGCGGATCGGCACCCCCGAGACCGTCGATCTGGCGCTTGTCATCGGGGCCGGCGCCGCACATCGCGGCAATGAGCACGCGCGCGCGCAACGCGTGGTCGGCCGGCAGATCGGCGGCCTTGAAATAGAGGCCTTTCGAGCTGCCTCCGCGCAGTTGCATGAATGGAATCGGCGTTTGCACGGTGGAGATTCAGGCTGCGGTAGAAAATTCTTCCGTGCCGATTTCCTGTTGCGTCGCGGCATCGTAGCGCGCGCCGGAAACCGTGCGCTGGTTGATGAGTGCGTCGAGCCGGCGCATCGTATCGGGGCTCAACTCGACTTCGACGGCGCGAGCGTTTTCTTCGACATGGCGCAGGCGACACGTGCCTGGAATAGGAATGACGTGCTCGCTTTGTGCGAGCACCCACGCGAGTGCGAGTTGCGCCATCGTGCAGTCCTGCTCGCCCGCGAGGGCGGCGAATCCGTCGAGCAGCGCGAGGTTCTTCGCGAAGTTTGCGCCCTGAAAGCGCGGCATGTTGCGGCGAATGTCTTTCTCGACGAATTCCGCCGGGGCGCGCACGCCACCGGCCAATAACCCACGCCCCAGCGGACTGAAGGCGACGAATGCGATTCCGAGCTCCCGGCACGCCGCGAGCGCGCCGATTTCAGCGTTGCGCGACCAGAGGGAGTATTCGGATTGCAGCGCCGAGATCGGGTGGATCGCGTGCGCACGGCGCAGCGTGGCGACGGACACTTCCGAGAGCCCGATGGTTCCCACCTTGCCCGCGTGGACGAGGTCGGCGAGGGCCCCGATGCTTTCCTCGACCGGGACGCGTCGATCGACGCGGTGCAGGTAGTAGAGATCGATGACGTCGGTTTGGAGCCGGCGCAGCGCTTCATCACAAGTGCGCCGCAACACCTCGGGCCGGCCGTCGATTTCGCGTCTGCCCTCGGCGTTGCGAAACATCCCGCACTTGCTCGCGAGCACGTATTCGTGGCGTCGCTCGCGCAAGGTGGCACCGATAAGCGACTCGTTGGCGCCGAAACCGTAGAGCGCGGCCGTGTCCAGGAAAGTGCAACCAAGGTCGAGCGCGCGGTGCAAGGCTTGGGCGGACTCCAAAGTGTCGGGAGTGCCGTAACCATGAGACATGCCCATGCAGCCGAGCCCAATGGCGGACACCTGAAACGAGCCGAGTTTCCTGGTTTGCATGGTAGCTTGAGTCCTATCCAAGTGACTGCTCCAAACGGTCGAGCGTGCGCATTGCCGGCAGCACTTGTGCGACGCTGGCGTTGGGCTCGCGTTTTTCCCGTATGGCGGCGAAAAATTCGCGGTCCTGCAGCTCGATGCCGTTGAGCGACACGTCCACTTTCGAGACGTCGATTTTGGTTTCCTTGCCGTCGAAGAGATCGTCGTAGCGCGCGATGAACGTGCCGCGGTCGCAGATGTAGCGGAAGAACGTGCCGAGCGGGCCGTCGTTGTTAAACGAGAGCGACAGCGTGCAGAGCGCTCCGGAGGGGACCTTCATGCCTATGCTCATGTCCATGGCGATGCCGAGTGTCGGGTGGACCGGGCCCTGCAGGGCGTGGAGCCGGGAGACGGTCTCGCCGGTCTGGTATTGGAACAAGTCCACCGTGTGGCAGGCGTGGTGCCAGAGCAGGTGGTCGGTCCAGCTGCGGGGCTGGCCGAGGGCGTTCATGTTGGTCCGGCGAAAGAAATACGTCTGCACGTCCATCTGCTGGATTTTCAACTCGCCCGCCTTGATCTTCCGATGAATCCACTGGTGGCTCGGGTTGAAGCGGCGCGTATGGCCGGCCATCGCGACGAGACCGGTTCTTTTTTGAGCTTCAACCAGACGCTCCGCGTCGGCGAGGTTGTCGGCGATGGGAATCTCGATGTGGACGTGCTTGCCCGCTTCGAGACACTGCAATCCCTGCGCCGCATGGAGCGACGTGGGCGAAGCGATGATGGCGGCCTCGACGCCCGGCTGCCGCAGGCTTTCGGCGAGGTTGGTCGTCCAATGCGGAATGCCACGGGCCTGGGCCACGTCACGGGTGGAGTCGGCGCTGCCGCCACACAGGCTCACGACCTCAATGCCCGCGATTTTGGCAATCGCGTCGAGGTGCTTCTGGCCGAAGGCGCCCTGGCCCACGATGATGATTTTCATAGGGGTCATTTGTTTTCCAGGATGATCAGGCCGGCGGCGGTGTTGGAGGCCGGGATGTGGTAGTGGCGGTAAATTTCCTTCGCGTCGTCGTTCAACGCCCCGCGCATGACGAGCCACATGATCAGCTCGATGCCCTCGGCGCCGGCGTCGCGCATGTAATCGACGTGGCCGAGGTCGACGAGGCGTTGGGGATTCGCAGTGAGATCGTCGAGGAAGGCGGTGTCCCACTCGCGGTTGATGAGGCCGGCGCGCTCGCCGTGGATCTGGTGCGACATGCCGCCAGTGCCGAAGATGACGACCTTCAGACCCTGCGGATAAGAAGCCACGGCGCGAGCGAGCGCACGCCCGAGCGCGAAACAGCGGCGGCCGCTCGGTTGCGGGTAGAGCACGACGTTGACCTCGAGTGGCACGACTTTGCACGGCCACGCGGCGGGTTGGCCGCAGGCGACAGTCAGCGGAACGGTGAGGCCATGATCGACCTCGAGTTGGTTCATGATCGTGAGGTCGAAATCGTCGAGGATGAGTGACTCGGCGAGGTGCCACGCGAAGTCGGGGTCGCCTTTCACGACGGGGACGGGACGCGGGCCCCAGCCCTCGTCGGCGGGTTTGAATTCGTCGCCGACCCCGATGGCAAACGTCGGGATCGAGGCCGGGGAGAGGGCGACGCAGTGGTCGTTGTAGACGATGACGGCGACATCGGGTCGGGTTTGGTCCATCCATTGCCGAAGGGGGCCGTAGCCTTCGAAGAGTGGCTTCCAATACGGTTGATCGGTGATGCCCTGATCGGCCGCCACGCCGATCGCGGGGACGTGGGAGGTGCCGATGCCGGCGATGATGCGTGCCATGTCAGGATTGGTTCGATTGTTCGGCGATGCTCCGATTCCCGGCAATGGGGCGGCCTCCGCGCATCATCATATCGCGATAGTCCTGCTCGCTCATGCCGGCCATGCGTCCGGCGAGATACTGAAACGTCAGGTGGTCGGTGCCGCCCAGTTTCGACATGTGGTAGATGTTGCCACCGAGCTTGAGCATGGCGCCCCAATCGCGCGCGCGGACGGCCTGCCGCTGCTCGTCCGTGAGCGGGTATTTTGCGAGGTAGCTATCTTCATCGGCGAGGAATTCGCGGCGATTTGCCTCCTTGAGCAGCGTGGTGAAGAACATGTTGAGGTGGTAGCCGAGGCGGCAGCGTTCCTTGGTGAACGGGTAGGTGCCGGGAATGTCGGCGAGTTGTTCCTTGATGGACAGGGGGGGCGTCGGCGTGCTCATGGGGGTGGAAGGCGAAAGTGTGGCTGCACTGAACTGAGGCGCGGATGCGCCCCGGATGTCGTGAATGAGCGTGAGACGAGACCGGGCTGGAACGTCGCTTCTTTCATGGTTCAGCGGCTCTGGCCAAAGACCGAAGTGTGCGGAAAGAAATCGGCCCAGACGCACCAGAAGATCCGGCTGTAGTGCGGGATCGCGGCGAGTTGCGCGCCGCGGAGCGGGCCGGCGTGGCAGCGGCCAGCGGCGTCCCACGTCGAATTGGTCTCCTCGTCGAGGAAGTTGCGGGCGTCCGCCGCGAGCTTGAAACGCAACACTCCTTGACCGTCTGGTCTTCGACGCGAGAGGAGTTGGATGAATGCGCCGTCTTCGCTGGCAAGAAACACCACGGGCTGACCGTCGATTTCTTCCGCGGTCACTCGGGCGCCGGCAAGCGCCTCCGCCTGGTAGGCGCGCGCCGTGGGCCCGAGCTGCACTCCCATGACGCTGGACTTGAGCGCAAGGCGCAGGTCAGCGGACCGCTGGAGAGGATAGACGAGGTCGGGACTGGACGGATCGATGACAGAGCCCCGGGCGAGGAACTTGACGTAGAATGTGTCGCGCCACTCGACCGGCCGCACCCAGACGCGTGAATCCGGGTAGAGGACGCGCCATGCGGCGAGCGTCGTGGTCACTGAGGGAAGGAGCGGCAGTTGGTCGCGTCCATCGATCGCGCAGTTGTAGATCTGCTGGACGGTGCGGTGGCGGCCGTGGTCGTAGAACACGAGATTGTTGGCGATAACCGAGGAAATGGAAATTCGCGGCGACGGCGCGCCGGGTTCGACAGCGTAGGCCATCGAGCTGTTGGCGAGAATGCAGTGGCTCATCATGAAGGGCACAGGCCCCTCCGGCTGTTGGACGATGTGCGGACGACGGGCGAGGCGGGCGACGTAGGCGTAGGGCATCCCGCGTGAGTCGAGCACGCCGACGACAGTCTCCTTCGGCCCGAACCGAGCGATGGCCGTGTCGAGCGTGACATAGTCCGGCTGCGCGACCGGTCGGAACATGAAGCCCGTGTGCATGAAGAAACCAAACAGGCTCACACCGATGTGACCCGCAGCGGCGAAACCCGGGATCAGCCATGATACACCGATCCGGCGGGCGAGGATCAGGGCGACCGCCAACAAGATCGTGGCGCTCGCATGGAGCGGAATCGCTCCGATATGCATGAACCAAGCCCCCGTGGGCGTAGCGGCGAAGCGGTGGGTGAATTTCAGGACGCCGAGGCAACCGGGAAGCACCGCGAGCGCAGACAAGAGCGCGGCCGTAATCGCCAAGAGTGACGGGAGGGACTGGCGCATGGCGGAATTGGTGGAGGCGGTCATAGTGTGGCAGGATTTTTCCCGAGGTGGTCCGCCCCCGCCACGGGCAGGCGGTCGGAATTGAGCCAACCCTGCTTGAAGAGAAGCTTGCCACCGGCGCCAACGAGGAGCTTCAACTCTTGGCCCTTGTCACTGACGACCCACGCGGTGTTATCCATTGAATCGACGACGATCTGCGCTACGGTCGGGTAGGTGCGGGAAAAATCCCGCGCGAAATCAAGGCGCTCGGGCTGATCGCGGGGTTGCCGGTGACCGCCCTTCTCTTTCAGGGGTAGCGGCGGCTGATTCGGATTGTAGGGCGACGCCTCGCATTCCGGATGCGCCTCCTGCACGTAGAGGACGAAGATGCCAACGCGATCGCGAACTCGTCGCCGGGTTTCGGCGAGGTCGGGCGTAGCGTCACGCACCGAGCCGCACGTCATAGAAGCGGTCACGAGCACAGCAGGTTCGTCATGCCAAAGGGAGGCCAAGTGCGTCTGTGCACTGTCGAGCGTATGCACGACGGCTTCGGCTACCTGCTCGCCAACGCGCGACGGATTGCCGTCCTCCTTGCTCTCTTCACCTTGGCAGTGGAGGAGGATGCCGTTGTCGCGGGCGCCGTTCTTGCGCGGTCCCCACGTGACGCCTCCCCACCGAAACTCCACAATCAGGCGGTAGTTGGTGTAGCGCTCCTTGGTCAGAATGCCGCCGTGATGCTGGCCGCTGAGCCGGATCGCCGGCGCACCGTCGATTTGGTCTACGACGCTAAAGACCCGGTCGGGGTCCTCCCGGCCATGCACGGTCTCCCATGTCGTGAAATTGGACAGATCCTTGCCGTTGAACAGCACGAGAGTCTCGCACGACGTGATCGGCGTCGCCGAAAAAACGGCGAGGCTCCCGCTGAAAAACGCCAGGGCGTGTAGGCCGAGCCAAACGGCGCGTGGAAATTCTTGCGGGCTCATTTGCGTTTCGTCTCCACGATCATCGCCGCCAGTTTCGTGCGCGCGCCGGCGTAGGCCGCGGCATCCTTCTCCCACTTGAACCACGACTCCGTCAGCGAGCGCACGATCTTCTCCGCTTCCACCCGCAGGCCGGCGCGTTCGAGAATGGCGAGGTATTCGTAGTCCTCGATGCCGTCGCGCAACGCCTTCAACCGCACGCTCGGCGCGATGCCGTCGTAGCCCACGGCGCGGGCGGGATACACCAGGGAGCCCTCGCCGTGGAAGACAAGGCCCTGTTGGCCCTGCTGGAAGACACCCTTGCCGGCGAAATAGGGAGCCTGCTGCCACGGATCTTCGACTTTGGCCCAGTGGGCCATGCCGCCCCAGTAGAGCAGGCCTTTCATTTGGTCGCGCCAAGCCATCCATGCCGGCACGCGATAGTTCAGGAGAGGATAGTCGATATGCCACCACGGTGTGGGCGGACCTTGGCAGAGTGCGGTGTAGGCCCAGATGGTTTCGCCCAAGGCCTGGCGTTTGGTGGCGGCGTCCTGGCGGTGCAGCGAGAACAGCGGGCACCAGATATCTACTGCGCCGTAGAGATCACCCCAAGTGCGGTCCGAACCGCGCTTGCCCGGCTCCGCCCAAGGCTGCTCGACGACCATGACTTTCACGATCGATCTGGCCTCTCGGACGGCGCGGCCCCAGCGCTGCACATAGCGATAGTCCTCCTCCGTGTTGGGCTCGTCCTTGAGGTAGGTGAAAAACGTTACGTCCGGCCGTTTCAGTTCCGCGGCCATCCGGTCGAAGCTCCTCAGCCATGCGTGCAGTTTTTCGCGCTCCGTTTCGGGATCTTTGATCGCGCTGCGCGGATGGGGCGTCTGCAGCGCGTTGACGTGGTAGGTGTCCACGAACGTCCGCAACGCGTCGACTTGCTGGGTGGTGAAGCGATACGTGCCGTCGCTACCGTGCTGCGGTGTCAGCACCCCGGCGGGTGGCGTCGCATTGATCCGATGCCGGCCGACCTCGTCAGCCACCTGCGTATCGACCGCGGCCCAATCCTGCGGCGCCTGCTCCTTGCCCGCCTTGGCCCGCTGGGCGTGGTAGCCGCGCAACCGACCCGCAGGCGAACCGAACGCGGTCTGGAGCGTGGAGACGCGCGGCAGCTCGAAATCCCACACGGTCAATTCCACCGTGACCGCCGCCGCTGCGTGGCCTTCGCGGATGACGCGATAGGTGCCATGATATTTCCCCGGCTTCGCGTCTGCCGGCACAAGGAGGTCCACCCAGAAGCCGTGCGTCTCGTTCGCGGGCAAATCGAACGGCACGGCCTTGATTCGCGCGTCACCAAGCGGCCGCTGCGTGAGCGGATGGCGGAACGGGATCAGCGCATCGGGATACCAGCCGGGCTTGAAGTCGGTGTTGCGGTAGGTCGGCTGCGTCAGCTCGTGCTGATGCTGCCGGTAGAGCATGGCGCCGGCGGCCCAGATGACGGCGCCGTCCGGGCCGGCGAGCTCACCCGGATCGATGTTCACACCTTTCACGGGCGAGTCGGAGCGCACGAGAATCTGGAAGGATTCCCACTCGCGCCGCGCCGCGGCGAGCGCCACGCTCCGCACCGTGCCGGCGGGCTCGTCGCGCAGCACATGCACGGTGTCGCTTCTGGCCCAGACCAGGCAGGTGCCGGGATCGCCGACGGCCCGGATCGCCGGTGCGGATAGCGCCAGCGCAAGGAGGAGAGAAAAGTGGCTCTTCATGTTGGGATACCCTGCGGTGGTTACCTCACACCTTTTCCGGAATCACAAACGGCGGTCGCTGCACCTCGTGCAACAGGTAGCGCGCGCGTGACAGCGCCGCCTCGTCGCGCGAGCTCACCTGCGTGATGCCGTCCGTCGCGGGATCGATTTCGAGCCACGGGCCGAGCGCGAGCCGCCCCTTTGCGAGGTCGAAGCCGTGGACGCCCAAATGTTGTTGCACCGACCGGCCGATTTCCGCGGCGGCGGGGATCGCTTCCAGGGTCCGTGCGATCGTCGAGGGCTCGGCTGGCCCGCCGACGCGCAGCGAGATGTTGCCGTAGTGGCACATCGCCGCCGTCACATGCCCCGCGATCGCCGGGGCCGCAAGGTCCGCCGCCCGCCGACTCCGCACGGCGTCGAGAAAATTGTCCATGTGTCCCCGGCCGCCGTCGCCGCCGAATTGCTTGATGAGCTTGCCCGCCGGATCATACGCCGCGCAGCCGACGAGTCCCGAGACGTAACCGCCTTCGCAGTGCGCCACCACGCCCACGCGGATTCCGTTCACTTGATCGAGCACGGTCGTGCCCGGCTTCGTCGGCAGCCCGCGGCCTTCGTAGATCAACGGCACGTCGGCATAGTCGTAAATCGCGATTTGCGTGTTGGGGGTGTCCGCGAAATCGTCGGGTCCGAATCGTCCACCGAGCCCGAGGACGCGGCGCGGCGGGGTGTCCGCCCCAATGAAGCGCCGCGCAATGTCGAGCAGATGCGCGCCGTGGTTGCCGAGCTGGCCGTTGCCGGTGGCCCACGACAAGTGCCATTCCCAATGCAGCTCCTCGCGCTCGAGCGGAATCATCGGCGTCGGCCCGCAAAACAAATTGTAATCGAGAAAATCGGGATACCACGGCGCGCGGCGCACGCTCG
>JBEBFV010000554.1:0-3601 GCA_040081795.1 Limisphaerales bacterium
GGGGACAGACGCGCCCTACCACGCTGGATTACACCAATCCCTTGATTGGCTCGCCGCCGGTCAGGGTCTCTTGAAGGGACTTGGGCAGGCCGTCCATCACGCGGACTTCGCCGAGGTCCAGCAGGGTGTGCATGACGGTGGCGAGGAGGTTTTGCATGGTCACGGGATTATCGGCAGGTGAGCCGCCGTCACGGGAGGAAGCGCCGATGACGCGGCCCATTTGCAGTCCGCCGCCGTAGAGCATGAGCGGAGCGAGGCCGCCCCAGTGATCGCGTCCACCTTTGGCGTTGATGCGGGGGGTGCGGCCCATCTCGCCGCAGCAGACGAGGAGGATCTTGTCCCGCAGGCCGCGCGCCTCGCAGTCTTCGATGAAGGCGGAGACGGCGTGGTCGAAGGGGCGGCCCACGTAGTCCATGCCGGTGGTCATGGGGGCATTGTTCACGTCGGCGTGCATGTCCCAGACGAAGCTGGTGGTGACGGTGACGAAGCCTGCGCCGCGTTCGCAGAGACGGCGGGCGAGGAGGAGGAGCTTGCCCAGCGTGGCGGAGTTGTCGGCGTAGTGCTCGCGGTTCTTCCACGCGGGGCTGAAGCGGTCGCGGGACATGAGCGGCGCGGTGTCGTAACGGGCGACGGTGCGCGGATCTTCCTTCGTGAGATCGAAGGCGTCGGAGATGCCGCGCTCCAGGGTGGCGAAGGCTTGCTGCTGGAAGGTGTCGGTGCCGTCGAAGGCCCCACCGGCGGAGAGGCGGTGTTTCCATTGGTCGAGGGAGGAGAGCAAGGCGTGGCGGTCGTGGAGGCGGCTCTGGGGGAGGTTTAGCTTCATGTCCGCCTGCAATCCGCCGCCTGCGCCGGGCACGAAGGGCGCGTAGGCGGAGCCAAATTCTCCCGTGGACTCGAAGTTGCCAAACTGCGTGATGGCCGGACCGGAGGCCATGTCCACTGAACGGGGAAACAGTGCGACGTTGGTTGGCATCGCGGTGTCGGGCCGCAGCGCGCCGGCGACGCGGGCGTAGAGCGTGCCCATGTTCGCGCGCAAGGTGTCGCGGCCGACGATGGGCTTGATGTCGTGGTTGGCATCGCCGGTGGCGAAGGAGCGGACGATGGAGAACTTGTCGTTGAGCCGGGCCAGCTTCTCGAAGGTGGAGCCGAACGTGATGCCGGGGATGCGGGTGGGGATTTCGCCGGTCGCGGAGCGTATCTCGCGGGGCGCGTCCATCTTCGGGTCGAAGGTCTCGAACTGGGAGGGACCGCCGTGCTGGAATAGGAAGATGACGGACTTGTCGCGGAGGGGGAGCTTGGCGGCACGGGCAGTGGCCTTCGCCGCCAGCAGGTCGGCAAGGGTGAGACCGCCCAGCGAAAGGCCGCCGACGCGCAGGAACTGGCGGCGGTGCAGGCGGTCTTGCAGTGTGAGCATGAGTGGGGCGTTGGACGTGACTCGGTGCCCGCAAATTGAACTGTGAATTCAAGTCGCGCTCGCCAATCGCCGCTCTCTCATTAGCACCCGGCTTCAGCCGGGTGGACGCCGCAGGTGAAGGCGGAAACCGTTTCAACGGTTTCTGCCGGGGAGTGACGGGAGGCAACGAGCAAGCCGTTGAAACGGCTCGCGCAGCCTCGGGGGCTGTTCACCGCGTTGAAACCCAGTGCCAATGAGATGGGCGGCAAGTTGCCCATAGTCGGCCAAACGCTGAATTGACGCCTCCGCCTCGGGGTCTAGTTTTGTCGCGTGAACCACCTGACTCTTTCGCTCCTCGCGTTGCTCACAGGGAGCGCCTTCACCCAACTGCTCGCGGCCACGGCGCACGACGGCCAGCCCGTCGGCATCGAGAAACGCATCCCGCTCACGACCTCACGGGTGGTCGGCTCGCCGGAGCCGCCCCTGATGCTGCGGGCGAAACGGGCGTGGCCGGCGACGAGCTTCAATCACCCGCTCTTCATCGGGCGTGACGCGGGGAGCGAGCGCTTCCTGGTGGTCGAGCAGGCGGGGCGCATCCTGGCAATTCCCCGCGACCAGTCGCAGAGCACGACGAATATGTTCTTCGAGCTGCCGAACCACGACCTTTACTCGTTCCACTTCCACCCCGGCTTCGCGACGAACCGGTTCATCTTCGTCTTCGCCAACGGGCCGAACAAACTCCAGACCAACAGCACGGGCGTCGTGCTGGGTGGCACGAACCGGTTCAACCGCATCCTGCGCTACACGGTGACTGCGGAGGGCAAAGCGAACCCCGCATCCGAGCATGAGATCATCAAGTGGTGGTCGAACGGACACAACGGGGGCGAGATGGTGATCGGCCTGGACGGGATGCTCTACATCACGTCCGGCGACGGCACGAGCGACTCCGACGGCAACAACACCGGGCAGGACATCAGTGACTTGAACTCCGGCCTGTTGCGCCTCGACATCGAGCATCCCGACCCCGGCAAGGCATTCTCCATCCCGAAGGACAACCCGTTCTGGAACATCCCCGGCGCGCGGCCGGAGCTGTGGGCCTACGGCTTCCGCAACCCGTGGCGCATCACGATGGACCCGGCGGACGGCGGCCTGCTGGTCGGCGACATCGGGCAGGACCTCTACGAGATGATTGAGCTGGTGACGCGCGGCGCGAACTTCGGCTGGAGCGTGCGCGAGGGAAATCATCCCTTCCACGCGCAGCGCAAGCTCGGCCCGCATCCGGTCACGCCGCCGCTCATCGAGCATCATCACGCCGAGGCGCGCTCCATCACCGGCGGCGTGGTGTATCAAGGCAGCCGGTTCCCAGAGCTACGCGGCGCTTACGTCTACGGCGACTACGGCACGGGGAAGATTTGGGCGGCGAAACGCAAGGGCCACCAGGTCACCTGGCACCGCGAGATAGCCGACACGCCGCACGCGATGGTGGGCTTCAGCGAAGGCCGCGCGGGGGAAATCTTCTACGTGGACTACGCCGCCGGGCAGCTCTTCGAACTGGAGCCAACGCCTCCCGTCGCGAAGAAGCGCCCGCCGTTCCCGAAGAAACTCAGCGAGAGCGGGCTGTTCGCCAAGGTGAAGGGCCACGTCGTGCAGCCCGCGCTGATTCCGTATTCCGTCAACTCGCCGCTGTGGTCCGACGGCACGCACAAGGAACGGTTCATCGCGCTGCCGGGAGAGACGCAAATCACCTTCAGCGAGGGTGCCTGGAAGTTCCCGGAGGAAACCGTGCTGGTGAAGAGCTTTGCCCTCGACCTCGAAGCCGGGAACCCGAAGTCGCGGAAGTGGATTGAGACGCGCTTCATGCTGTTCGAGCAGAACGAGTGGGTGGGCTACAGCTACCGCTGGAACGACGCGCAGACCGATGCGGAACTAGTCGAGGCGAAGGGCGCGGACCGCGACTTCAAAATCAAGGACGCCCGCGCGCCCGGCGGCTCGCGCAAGCAGACGTGGCATTATCCCAGCCGCGCCGAGTGCATGACCTGCCACAGCCGCGCCGCGCAATACGTGCTGGGCGTGAACACCCTCCAGATGAACCGCGAACACGACTACGGCGGCGTGAAGGCCAACCAGCTCCGCACGCTCGCGCACATCGGCGTGTTCAGCCTGAAGCCCGACAAGGATGGCCTCGCGAAGCTGCCCAAGCCTCCGGAG
>JBEBFV010000555.1:0-3580 GCA_040081795.1 Limisphaerales bacterium
GCGCGCGCCACCGTCATGTCCCCTGGCCGGAGTGACTGCGCGAGCGGATTGACCGTGCCCGCGTTGCCGCGCACGCGCGTGTGCCCCGTGTGCAAGCCCGTCATCAGCACGCTGCGGCTCGGCGCGCACACCGTGGACCCCGCGTAAAACTGCGTGAACCGCATCCCCTCCGCCGCCATGCGGTCGAGGTGCGGCGTCTGAATCAGCTTCTGCCCGTAGCACCCGAGGTCACCGTAGCCCAAGTCATCGGCGAGGATGAAGATGATGTTCGGCTTCCGCTCGGCGGCGGCGAGGCAGGACGCGACAAGCAACCACGCAACAAGACAACGGACGAGTGACATGATGCCTACATGAAAGCTCACCCCAACAAGAGGCGCGAGCGAATTTCCGCCCGCGTCTTGGACTGCGGCGGCAAGCGGAGCGCGCCGCCACTTTCGAGTCCAGCGGAGCGGTCGCAGGGCGAACACTCCTGTCCGCCGTGGCTCGCATCCGATAATTTCTCGGCATGGGGGACAAGAGTGTCCCCATCACGGTGCCTCCGCTCCGCAGGAAACCAAAGCATCGTCGTCGCTGCGCTCTGCCGGCGCAGTCCAGGAAGACAGTCCCAGGCCCTTCGCTTTGCTAAATGACGCCGAAGTGTCGAAGGATGGACACGGCAATCAGCATGCAACCCAGCGCGCCTGTAGCGATGGACGCAACTCGACTGGATCGGCTGTGCTCCATCTCATCAGGAGGAATCACGCGAAAGAACGAACCCCACCAGAGCCGCTCGCCGTAAAACGAGGCGAGGCCGGCTCCAAGGAGAGCTGCGCCCCAAAGAAACATGGATACGCATTCCGGAGCCAGCCACCAACCGCCGCCGAACCGGCGGCGCTTCGAGACGATGGCATAACCAAGAAATCCACCGACCACCAGCCCGGCGAGGAATTGCAGTGACCAGTTCAACCAGTTGGCACTTTTCTTCATCAGGTTTGTTACCTCCGACACCGCACGACTTCCCTATCATTTCTTCTCCAGCACAGGCACCGCTTCCACGAGTTGGGTCGGCGCGGGCTTGAGCGCCGCCTTGTGCCGCTCGACCGCCTGCGCGATTTGACTCAGCACCGCCGGGTGGGTCGTCGCCACGTTGAAGGTCTCGCTCGCGTCCACCCGGAGGTTGAAGAGCTGCGGTGTGGCGTGTTCGTCGGGCTTGGGCTGGCCGTAGCCGGGCTGCGTCATCATGTGCGCCTTGAAGTCGCCGGAGCGCGCCGCCATGAGCCGCGTGCCGCGATAGTAGAAGTAGGCGTCGCGCTGCACCGTGCCCGTGCCGAACAGCAGCGGGCGGATGTCGAGGCCGTCAATCGCGCGGTCGCCCGGCACGTCCGCGCCCGCGAGTTTCAGGCTCGTGGTGAAGAGGTCCATGGTGCAGGCAAGCGTGCGCTGCGTTTGCGCGGCCTTGATTTTGCCCGGCCACCACGCGATGCCCGGCACGCGCATCCCGCCCTCCCACGTCGAGCCTTTGCCGTCGCGCAGCAGACCCGCCGAGCCGCCCTGCTGGTTCATGATGAGCCACGGGCCGTTGTCGCTGGTGAAGAAGACGAGTGTGTTCTCCGCGAGCTTCTCCTGCCGCAATGTGTCGAGGACTTTGCCAACGCTCGCGTCGAGTTCCTCCACCACGTCGCCGAAGATGCCGCGCGGGCTTTTGCCGGCGAAGTCCTTCGACGCGAACAGCGGCGTGTGCGGGAACGTGTGCGGGAAGTAGAGGAAGAACGGCTTGGCCTTGTTGGCCTGGATGAACTTCACCGCCTCGTCGGTGTAGCGGCGTGTGAGCGTGGTCTGGTCTGCGGGGCGCTCGATGAGTTCCTCGTTGCGGAAGAGCGGCGCGTTCCACCACTCGGCCTGCTGCTCGGCGAGCTTGCCAGCGCCCTTGGGCGCGACGGGCGTGATGTTCATGTCGTTCGAGTGCGGCAGGCCAAAGTAGAAATCGAAGCCGTGCCGGCGCGGATGGCCGGCGGGGTTGTTGATCCAGTTGCCGAGATGCCACTTGCCGATGCAGCCGGTGGCGTAGCCTCGGGCCTTGAGCGCCTCGGCGGTCGTGATTTCTCCTGCGGGCAGGTGTCCCATGGATACGTTGCGCAGCACGCGGAACTGGTCGTGGCACATCCCGTTGCGAATCGGATAGCGGCCTGTCATCAACGCCGCTCGGCTCGGCGTGCAGACTTCCGCAGCCGAGTAAAACTCCGTGAAGCGCATTCCCTCCGCCGCCATCCGGTCGAGGTGCGGGGTGCGGATGTTCGGATGGCCGTAACAGCCGAGGTCGCCATAGCCGAGGTCGTCGGCGAAGATTATGACGATGTTCGGGCGGGAGGAGTCGGCGGCGCGGGAAGTGAACGCGAAGCAGGCGAGCAGCGCGACGAAGCAGAGGCGGATTGTCATGTGCGGAGAGTAGCCAATGCCGGCGCGGCACGGAAGGGGAGTTTGCAGCAAGAGATTCTGATCCGGCTCTCAAGAAGCAGCGGCGCGCCTCTAGGCAATCCCTTCTTTCTGCCCCGTGCTATCTGTCAGTTCTCCCACCTGCCTCCGGGCGTCCTGGGGGGACAGTTGACAGAAAGAAATGGGCAGAAAGAACGGACCAGGCGCGGTTCGTTCCAGTGCGCCACATGGTTCTGTGCCCCATGATTTTGTGGAAACCCGCTGAGCGCCGCACCAGCAACCGCCTCATCAACCGCCCGTTTTTGCCATCTGCCGCACCGCGCCATCCGTCGCCATCTCCGCCAGCACGTTTGCGCCGTCGCTCTGGAGGCAGAGCGGCACGTCATCGCGCAAGTCCGGCAGCGCGAGCAGGCGACGAGCGTTGTTCGCGGCCGCGACGGCCGAGAGCAAGTCCGCCGCGCCGCGCAGGTAGGTCTCGCGGGCCAACTGCGCCGAATCCGCCATGTGACCGGCTGCAAACTGCGACCACACCGCATCGCACAACGCGCCCGCACCCAGCGCATCCTCGTAGGCCGCTTCCTCGTGCGTGCCGGAGCAAACCACGAGCAAGTTCTCCGGCTGCTCGCGGGCCAGCCAGCCGACGAGCGCGCCGAGATTCAAGAAGCTCCCGACCAGCACGAGCCGCGCGCCGCGACACGCCTGCAACGCCCGCGTCCCGTTCGTCGTCGTCATCACGATGCTGCGTCCCGCGACGCGCTTGCGGGTGAACTCGCGCGGGGAGTTGCCGAGGTCGAAGTCCACGCTGCCCGTCTGCGCGCGGAGGATGCGCACGCCATCGCGTTCACCCGCGAGCAGCACTTCAGGTCGTGCCTGCCGCAGTGCCACGGCCTCGGCGATTTCGCAGGCGGGGATGATTTCGCGCGCGCCGTTGGCCAGCGCCGTGACCATCGTGGACGTGGCGCGCAGCACATCGAAGACGACGCAGACGGTTTGGCTGAGGTCGCGCTGGCGGAGGGCGGTGAACTCGGCGGGGGTGAAGGTGACTTCGAGCACGGGCGGGAAAGTGATTAGTAATTAGTAGACTCTATGCGTAATAGGTGAAAAGGCGTATGAATGAATTGGCGTTATTTTCAGGTGGTCGCCCGTGCCGTCGTGCGGAGGTTGTGCA
>JBEBFV010000556.1:0-3566 GCA_040081795.1 Limisphaerales bacterium
GTGGTTGTCGGCGGGGAAGAGTTTTACGAAGTCCGCGCCGGCCTCGTGCGCGAGCTGCGCCTCGGTGGGCGTGTAGGCGCCGAGCATGATGGGCCGGCCCGCCGTGTGTGCCAGCGGCACCAGCTCCGGCCGGCAGATGGGCGTGACGAAGAACTCCGCGCCCGCGTCCAGCGCGGACTTGAGCTGGAACGCCGTCAGCACCGTGCCGACGCCGACGGTCGCGCGCCCGCCGAACTCGCGCACCACGGCGGCGACGACCTCGCAGGCGTTGGGCACGGTGAAGGTGATTTCTAACGCGGTCAGCCCGCCGTCCACGAGCGCGGCGCAGAGCGGCAGCACCTGCTCCGGCTGCTGCGTGCGGACGACCGCGATGACGCCGGGGTGGGTGAGGAGGGCGGAGATTTCAGATTGGGTGCGCATGGAGTTAGTGACCAACAGTTGTGCGGCGGGTGCTCAGGTAATCGCCTGCTGGCGACAAGTAGAGGTCCGGCCGCGAGTGCCATTCGTGCGCGATGCCTCGCATCAGAAGCGCGCAATCAATCTCCGCTGTCCCCGATGGAAATCGCTCACGGTCATCGAAGAAACGCGAACTGGCTTCGTTGACCGAAAGCGGCGCGACGCTCCAATCGAGGCAACGTAGTTCCATGCCGTGGTAGTGGCCTTGAGAGTGGGTTGCTGAGTAACCGGTTGCTCCCAGGGAGAAAAACCCGGCAGCTTCCGCGAGCGAGGGAAACAAACTGGTGGTTGGAAGGCGTTCCTCCACTTGGCCAGCGAAGGTGACCTCGCTTTCGCCATCCTCGCGCACGATGCGCACTGACACCGACGAGGACGCCTCCTGACACTCGAAGCTGCTCTTCTGGAAAATACCGGGGAACACTCGGCCACCCAGCATCAGGTTCAATGGCGAACTCGTGTCCCGACGTGGGATGAACACCCCCTCTCGTTTCTCGCCGTCTTGTTCCCACTCCACCGCAATCCGGTGGGCGGCGTTCTCAGAGCCGAGACCAAGCCAGCGGGGTGTGAAGCGCGGCCTCAATCCGCTGAAGCGAATCATGCAAACACCACCAATCCCAAAACCACGGTAGAGTTTCGGGCGGAACGGTCGGGGTAGCGCGCGGTGGAGAACCGCAGGGTCCACCCGGTAGTTGAGCAGGACTCTCCGCTCAATCGTTCCGTGAATCATGTCGAGCAACATAGCGCGTCATGAGGTCATTCCCTCCGATACGCCTCCGCCAGCAGCGTGACGGGGTGGGCGGTGCGGAGGTTCAGGCCTTCCGCCTTCGCGCCGTTGACGATTTGGAGGAGGCAGCCGGGGTTGCCGGTGGCGATGACTTCCGCCTGGGTCGAGCGGATGTGCTTCATCTTGCGTTCGAGGAGCTGGTTGGCCATCTCGGGCTGCGTGAGGTTGTAGATGCCCGCGCTGCCGCAGCACCAACTGCTCTCGGGCAGCTCCACGAGCTTCACGCCGGGGATGGCCCGGAGCAGCGCGCGCGGCTGGGCGGTGATTTTCTGGCCGTGGCAGAGGTGGCAGGACTCGTGGTAGGTGACCACTTGCTCATTGCCGATTGCCGATTGCCGATTGCCGATTTGACAGTTCGGCTGCGCGTCGCAGGGGTTGGCGGCTGGGGCTTTCGGCGGCGTGAGGCCGATCTGGGCGAGCCACTCGTGGATGTCCTTCACCTTCGCGTCCCACGCGTGGGCGCGCTTTTCATAGACGAGGTCGCCTTTGAGCAGTTTGGCGTAGTGCTTGAGGTGCGAGCCGCAGCCGCCGGCGTTGGTGATGATGGCGTCGAACTGGTCGGGCGGGAATTGGTCGATGTTCCGGCGGGCGAGGGTTTGGGCCAACTCCCACTCGCCGTTGTGCGCGTGGAGGGAGCCGCAGCAGTGCTGCTCGGGCGGGGTGATGACTTCGCAGCCGTTGCGCGCGAGCACCTCGACGGTGTCCACGTTCACGTCGCTGAAAATGAGGTCCTGCGCGCAGCCGGTGAGCATCGCGACGCGATAGCGACGCTCGCCGCGCGCGGGCGTGACCGGCTCGATGAGATCAGAGGACAGCGCGGGCTGGATGTCCGGCGTCATGGCCTCCAGTTCGCCCAGGCGCTTGGGCATGAGCTTCATCACGCCGCTGTTCCGCACCAGCCATTGCAGGCCGAGCTGCTGGTAGAGCCGCATCGCGAAGCCGAGCACCTTCAGCCGGTTCAAGTCCATGAACAGCCAGCCGACGCTGAAGGCGCGGATGGCGTTGCGCTTCGGGTTGTTCAACACGCCGCTGGCCTCGGCCTCGGCGCGGGCGTGCTCGAACAGCTCGGCGTAGTTCACGCCCGCCGGGCAGGCGGTCATGCACGCGAGGCAGCCGAGGCAGAAATACATTTCGTCGGCGAAGGCCTTGGTCGCTTCGAGCTGGCCGTCGGCGATGGCGCGCATGAGGGAGATGCGGCCGCGCGGGGAGTTGCGCTCGAGCTTGGTGGCGTCGTAGGTCGGGCAGGTGGGCAGGCAGAGGCCGCAGTGCATGCACTGCTGCACGACGGAGTAGTCGAGGTCTTTGAGGTGCGAGAAGGGCGCGGCCATGACGTTTGTTGCGGGCGAATCACAACGCACGGCGGCGAGTCGGGCAATCACAAAGGCCAAGCGGTCGGATCAAAAGCAAAATGCGCCGGGGATACCGGCGCATTTGCGGGAATGGATTGGGCGGCGGGGTTACTTCGCGTGGTCCTTCACGAACTTGACGGCGCCGGTCACGAACTCGGTCGGCTCCTTCGCGAAGGTCGCGTTGTCGGTCTCGATCGCCATCACACCGTCCCACTTCGCCTTCTTCAGCTCTGTGAGCAGGCCCTTGTAGTTCGCGGCGCCGGTGCCGACGAGCACGTCGGTGATGACCTGCTTGCCGTCCACGAGGTCCACTTTCTTGTCCTTCAAGTGGATGTCATACACGCGGCCTTTGTAGTCCACGAAGGCCTTGCCAGCGTCAAATCCCGCGCCGGTGATGTGGCCGACATCCATGCACACGCCGATGCGGGCGTCGCGGTCTTTGAGGACGGACCAAACTTTCTCCGGCGTGCCGTAAACGGAGTCTTTGCCGTGGTTGTGAATGGCGAGCTTGATGTTGTATTCCTTCACGAGTTCTTCGAGGCCATCCCACAGCGCCTTGTCGTTCTTGGGCTCGACGATGATGACCTTGATGCCCATCGCCTTGGCGAAGACGAATAGCTTCCGGTTCACTTCCTTGTCCGGCGAGGTGCCGGCGACGCCGAAGGTGTAGAAGTGAATGCCCTTCGCATCGAGGATGGCTTTCTTCTTCTTCGCGTCGTCGAGCGAGCCCATCGGGTCAATGTGCTTGCCGATGGCTTGGACGTGCTTCAGCCCGTTCTTCTCGGCGAAGGCGACGACTTCTTCGAAGTTCATGTTGCGGCAGCTCCACGTCTGGAGGCCGACCTTGGGCGCGTAATCGGCGGCCTGGGTGGAGGTGAGGAGCAGGCTGGTCAAGGCCAGCGTGAGGAACAGTTTGGTTTTCATGTGTTTGAAATGGTTGCCCGCGAATCACGCGAATGAACGCGAGTCATCTAGCC
>JBEBFV010000136.1:0-13270 GCA_040081795.1 Limisphaerales bacterium
TGTTTGGATCACGTTCTGCGCGCGAACGGGGAGAGCGGCGGCGAGGAACAGCGCGGCGAGAGGGAAGCAGTAATTAGTGATTAGTAAGTAGTAGTTGGGCCGACCGCACCGAAGACCTGCGAAGGCCCGGTAACCACTAATTACTAAACTCTGCTTACTAATCACTTCGCACTGTTTCACGCGCGCGGGAATAGAAGCCCTCACGGCCCGCCCCATTCATCCACCGGGCCGCGCGGCGCGGAGGGGTTGAAGCGCAGCGCGCGGATGGACTCCGGCTTGAGCGTCAGCCGGCCGAACACGGGGCTGACGGCGGTGACCTCGCCCGGCCCCCACTTTTCCAGCGCGAGCGTGAGCCGCTCGTTGCGGTGCAGCGTGACTTGCACGCCCTCGACCTTCAGCAGCTCCGGCGGGGCGTTGACCGGGAAGGCGATGAGCGCCGCGCGCGTCAGCGGAATCTCCAGCTTTGTGCCCGCCGGATTGAAGGCGAGCTTGCCGTCGCGGATGCCGTGCAACGTGCCGGTCGCGCGGTCCTGGTTCACGAACTCCACCACGGCGGTGTCCGGCGGCGGCACCTCCACGAGCTTGTCGGGATCGGCTCCGGGCGCGCCCAGCGGCTCGCGGTCGCGGTCCACGCGCCCGTCCCAGGGCGTGATGCGGATGTCGCTGATGCGGACGCGGGAGCTGGCGTTGTAGTTGTAGAAGACGATGCCGGTGCCCGGGCCGGGCGATCCCATGCCCTTCCACTCGTGGACCTTCTCGCCGTCGGCCAGCATTGTGGTGATCTCGGTCTCCGTGTTGACGAGGAAGGTCAGGCGCACCGTGCTCTTGCTGACCATCTGCGGCACGCGCGCGCCGCTGGAGCTGGTGGCCCCGGCACCGGAGCGGCGCATCGAGTAGATGTAGCCGGAGGACGAGGAGTAGAACTGCCAGCCGTCGCTGTAGTCGAACTGGTCGGTGCTGCGCGTGAAGAACGAGAAGCGGAAGTAGGGCTGTCCCTTCCATGCCATGTCGAACTCGATGCGCGCCTTCGTGGGCAGGTTGCACTCGCGGCCGATCGTGCCCACGCCGGTCCCGTAATACGCGCCATCGCGGAAGGTCCACGCGGCGTTCGTGTTCGCGGCGGCGGCGCGCCCGGCGAGCACGCCCTCAGCGTTCGCGGCCCCGACGACGTTGAGGTTGTTCAACTGCAACGCGCCGAGTGCGCGGACCCGCGCCTCGGCGAGGGCGTTGGCCTGCGCCATCACGAGCGCGCCCATGCCGAGGTCCGCCTGCGCCTGCGCAAGCTGCTGCGCAAGCTCGCCCGCCTCGGCGAAGCCCGCGCCCGGCGCGAGCGTCTGCAACAGCCGGGTGCCCATCAGCGCGGACTCGGCCTTGAGCAGCGCCTTGAAGCGCGCCTCCTTAGCCTTGTCCCGGGCGACGGCGACGGCGTCATTGTATTCCTCGAACCAGCGCTCAAGCGCGCGTTCGGACGCGAGGTCCGCATCCACTGCGGCGCGAACAAGGTCGGACTTGATGAACTCGCCGGCGGCGGCGGCCTTCTGCGCCGCTTCGACGAGCTTCATGATGACAGCGACGGTGTGGGGCTGGACGGGGACGGGGGCCGCCGCCGCCGCCCTCACGCCGCCAAGCAGGTCATAGGTCCGAGTAAGCGCGATGGCCGAAGGGTCGTTCTTCAAATGCTCCAGCTCGCGCAGCAGGCGGGCGGTCAGGAGCGCGCCTTCGCGGCGGATGACAGTGCGCAGGTCGCTGCCGGCCTGCACCTGCTTTTCCAAGTCGGCCTTGACCGTGGCCTCCTTCACGAGGCCCGCGTCCACGGCGAGGAGCACAAGGTCGGTCTTCAAGTAGTCGGCCACGGTGGCAGCCAGCCGGGCGCGCGAAGCCATGGTGGAAATCTCGGGTGCGGCGGGCTTCTTGTTGATGACACGCGCGGGGGCAGCGTCGCCGGCGTTGAGATTCGGCGGCGGCGCCGGCGGGCGTTCGCCCGGCGCGGCTTTGCCAACCGCGCGATCCAATTCCGCCTTGACCGTCTGCGCGGCGGGGTCCAAGGCCGGAGCCAGGGGAGGCGCGGCGCGGTTGGGCAAAACAGGCAATGCGCGGATGGGAACACGCGCAGGTGGATTGGGCGCGGGTGCCTTCGGGTCAACTGCATTGGCCGGAACTTTCGCCGCCGCTTCCTCAACCTCCTTGAGCCGCTTTTCCAACGCCTGCCTCAGGACGGCGGAGCCTTTCTCGCCGAGCCGCGCAATCTCCGCCTTCAACTGGATCACCGCTTCCTGCGGGGTTGGCTCCACCATCGCCCGGGCCGGCGCCACGATGCGGAAGGCGGGCATGACGTTCACGTTGTTGCCAAAGGGATCAAACACCATGCGGTTCGCGACCGCCGTGCCTGTGCCGATCTTCCACTCGTCCGCCGCGCGCGGGCCGTCGTAGAGCGCGGACTGGCTGGTGCCGTAGAACGCGAGGCTCGCCAGCCCCGCCCTCTGGCCACGCAGCCGCCCGGCGAACCACGTCTCGATCTCGAAGCTCTCGCCGTCGAGCGAGAGAAGCTGGCCCTCGAACTCGTCGCCGCCGGCGAGTTGCACCCGGACGACGGGCGCGGAATTGGTGGGCAGCGCCAGCGCACGCGCGGGCATGCGGATGCTGTTCAGGTTCGTGGTGGTGAACTCGATGGGCTGCCGCGCGTTGGGATGCCGCCACTTGAGCGTCTCGCTGTTCAACGACTCGATTTCCCCGCGCAGGAACGAGCCGTCGAGAAAGGAGACGGTGGCGGGGGGCAGGGGCGCTTGCGCGAATGACCAATGACCAATGACCAATGACCAAAGAATGACCAATGACGAATGGCGAATGACGAACCGCGCGCCGGTCATTGGGCCTTGGGCATTCATTGGGAACTGGTCATTGGGACTTGGTCATTCCTCAACGCTCATAAATCGGCAGGAAGCGATAGTTCAGCGCCAGCGACAGCAGCGACGCCGCCGTGCCGAACGAGTTTCCAAACGACCCGTCCCAACTCCCGTCCTTGTTCTGCGTGGCGGCGAGGGACTTGATGTTCGAGGCGTTCCACTTGCGCCATGCGTCGGGCGAGGCGTGGAAGTAGGCCTGCGCGCCGTAGTAGAGGTAGTATTGCTGGTAGTGCGAGTCGCCCCCGGTCTGCTGCAAGTATTGCCACGCGCCCTTGAACTCCGCCGTGTCCTTCTGCTTCCCCAACGCCAGCACCAGCACGCCGATGGCGCAGCGCGCGGCGTTCGGCCCGCTCGCGCCGGTGTAGCCGTAGCCGCCCTCGGGAGTCTTGCAGCTCGTGAAATACTTGAGGCCCTTCTGAATCGCGTCCTCCGGCACGGCGAGGCCCGCGTTGCGTGCGGCGAACATCGCGACCATCTGCGCGCCGCTGACGGTCGTGTCCGCGTCCGAGCTTTCCGGTGAATAGCGCCAGCCGCCGTGCGGGTTGCGCGCCTGCGAGGCGACGATGAGGTTGATGGCGCGCTGGAGCGCCGGGCCGAGCCGCACGTCGTCCACCGCGCCGTAAGCCTCCGCCAGCGCGAGCGCGGCGAAGCCGTGGTTATACATCGAGGTGCCGATGTAGCCGGTGTCCTTGTTTTGCGCCGCGAGAATGGCGTTGAGGCCGCGCTTGATGGCAGACGCATAGGCGCCGACGTTCGGGTCGTCGCCGTGCGCGAGCATCGCCACCACGCACAGGCCGATGACACCCGGCTGCCGCCCATACACATCCGCCCACGCGCCCTCCGGCGACTGCGACTTGGTGAGAAACTGCAAGCCCTTCACATACATCACGTCGATCGCCGCCGGGCTGGCGTCGGACTTCTCGATGAAGAGCTGCTGGGCGGACGCTTCGCGGAATGACCAAGGCCCAATGACCAAGGACCAAAGAATGACCAGTGACCAAGGACCAAGGCCCAAAGAATGACGAATGACGAATGACGAATGACGAACCGCGCGCCGGTCATTGGACATTTGGGATTCTTTGGTCATTGGGAATTGGGCCTTGGTCATTACTTCGCCTCCACTGCCTTGAAATAATTCTCCAGCGCCTCGCGGAACTC
Organism: Limisphaerales bacterium; assembly: GCA_040081795.1. Classification (GTDB taxonomy): domain Bacteria; phylum Verrucomicrobiota; class Verrucomicrobiia; order Limisphaerales; family SXTU01; genus SXTU01. The sequence continues at coordinate 4,062 of JBEBFV010000136.1, forward strand.
CGCCGGCACCTGACGCGTCACGCCGCTGCCGTTGCCCATGCGGCGGGCGGCGGCCTCGGCGCCCTTCGCATCGCCGGTCAAGCCCGCGCTGGCCTTGTCGGTCGTGCCGCCGTTCTGATTCGGACCGCCGGGCTGCTGGCCGGGCTTCATGCCGATTTGCTGCTCCTGCTGCGCCATCTGCATCATCATCTCGGCCTCCTGCTGTGCCTGCTGCTGCTGCTGCTGGCCGTCCTTGGGCTTCTGCCGTTTGGCCTGCTCGTTGATGAGATTGATGAGGTCGGTCAGGTGCAGGAGCGCCTCGTTCTCCGGCTTCTGCGCCGGCTCGCCCGTCAGCTTGTCGAAGAGCGCTGACTCCGCGTCGCGCATCCCGTCCTGCGTGCCAAGCAGAAACTCCTTCGCCTCCTCGATGTCGTTGCTCATCTGCAATTTCGTCAGGTCGCCGCGCAACGTCCGCTGCTGTTCCCCAACCTTCAGCGCACCCTCGGCGTAGCGAGGGTTCCGCGCCTTCTCCTCCTCGAGCAGCATCGTCTGCTGCAACACCCGCATCTCGCCACCGCGCAGCCGGATTGCCGCCATCAACATCTTGAGCAGCTTGTCCTCCTTCGGCTTGCCCTCGCCTTCGCCGCCTTGGCTCTCCTCTTCAGGCGGCTCCAGCTTCTTCGACCAGTCGCCGAAGCGCTTCGTCCAGGTCGTGAGGTTGCCCATCGCGTCCATCGAGATGTTCGCGTCAATCAGCCCGCGCACACGGTCCAGTTCGTTCGCCGTGTTGACCGCTTTCATCTCCTTGGCGACCTCGCCGTAGTTCGCGCGCTGCGTGCGGTCGAAGAACCGGCTCATCTCTGCCACGACCTTCTCGGCCTCGGCCTTCACGCTGCCTTGGTCGCCCGCGAGCGACGTGTTGATTTTCTTGTAGCGCTCCGGCAACTCGCGCGGGAGCAAACCAATCGTCTCGCCCACCACCTTGCCAAGCTGTTCGCCCAGGCCCTTCTCCGACTCGGAAAGTTTCTTCAGCCGCTGCGACAGCGTGAGCGCCTGCAAGTTGTCGAGGCCGTCGTTCATCTTCTTCTGGAGCGCCTGCAACTTCTCCAGCGCCTTCTCCTCCGCTTCGAGCGCCTTGGTCGCCTCGTCCGCGCGGTCCTTCGCCTCGCTGCTCTCCTGCGCCTTCTGCAACGACTGCTGAGCGTCCTTCATCTCGCCCTTTGCGAGCGATTTCATCTGCGCGAGGTTTTGCGTCCACTCGCGAAGCGTCTGCTGCGTGAGCGTCGGGTTGCGCATCGCCTCGCGCACGATGTCCTGCCCTTGCTCCGCGATGCGGTCGAGCTGCGCGGCGTTGCGTGCCTGCTCGTCCGCCTGCTCACCGGCCTTCTTCGCGGCCTCGTCGGACTTCAGCTTGTCCTCGGGCAAGCCCATCAACTCGCGCGTCGCGGCGGTGATGGCTTCCTCCTTGCGCGTGACTTCCTCGACCTGCGCGAAGAGCGCGTCGAGCTGCTGCCGCACCAGCTCGGCGTGCTTGGACAAACTGACGATGTTGATGCGGTGCGTGACCGACTCCGCCGGCTCGCGGCCCGGCAGGAAGTCCGTGGCAAGCGCCTTCACCTCGACGACCGAGTCTGCCGGGATGCGCATGACCGTGGGGCTGAACAGGAACGTGTTCGTGAAGCGCCGCTCCTGCGCGCCCGTCGCCGACTTCTTGAACTGCGCAATCGCCGGCGTGTTCGTCGGGTCGAGCGACGCGACAATCTCCGAGCTGACCGCGCCCTCGCGCACGCCGAAGTCGTCAGACGCGGAGAACTTCAGCGGCAGCACATCGGTTTCGAGGATGGAGACTTCCATGCCGAGGTCGCCCAAGTCCACGCGCGGCGCGCCGTCCTTCGTCGGGCGCAACGCCAGCAGCCACGGCGCGATTGGCTTGAGGCCGAACTCATCGCGCCAGTCGAACGTCGCTTGCGACGACGCGTCCAGCTTGAGCGAGCCGCTGTTGAACTTCTCGCCCGAGAGCAGCAGCGACACTGGCTCGGTCTTGTCCACCGTCACCTCCGCCGACGCGAGCGGGCGCGTGGCGATGCCGTTGAGCGTGACGCGGCTGCCTTCGAGCACGGGGAGCGTGGCGTTCTGCACAATCTGGTTCGTCGCCGGATATTGGAGATAAGCCGGGAGCGTGACGTTCGCCGCGAGCTGCTTGAGCGCGGGGCGGTGCAACGGCTTCACCGTGATGGTGTGCGTCGAGTCGCCAAGCCGGACGCGCAGCGAACCGTTCTGCGTCTGGCCGGGGATGGTGAGCTTCACCGAGCCGTTCTTCACCGGCGCGGAAAGTTTGGTCTGCAACTCGAAGCGCCCGCTCGCGCTCGCGGGTTTCCAGAACGAGCGGTAAGTCACCTTCGCCACCAGCTCGAACGGTTCGCCATGCGGCACGACGAGCTGCGGCGGAATGTTCTCCAGCGCTATGAACGTGTAGCGCGGAATCCCCGCGATGGGAGCGGCCCAACGCTGAAGCGCGTTCCAGCCCGCCGCCGGTGCGATGCCGAACGCGAACGCCACCGGCACGAGCATGCCCGCCATCGCAAACGCCGCGAGCCGTGCGGGCCGTGAGTTCACGACTTCGAGGAAATCAAACTTCGCCGCGTCCGCCGAGACCTGCCTGATGGCCGCGCGGCAGAGCGCGAGCGACATGTTCTGCGGACGTTGCTTTTCCTCCGCCAGTTCCACGATGCCCAACAACCGGTCGCCCAGCCGCCGATGCCCGTGTTGCACGACATTCGAAAGCGCCCTTAAGTCACGCCGCTCCCAGACCCAGCTCCGGCACCACCGCACCGCGAACCACGCCGCACCCGCGACGCCCGCCAGCAGCAACGCCGTGCGCAGCGCCTTCGGCGTGTCTCCGACTCGGTCGCACAGGAACAGCAACGCGAACGAAACCGCCAGCGCTGCGACCCCGCCGGCCACCGCGTGAGTCGTCTCCGTCCGCCACAACGCGCGCTCCAGCGCGGCGAACTGCGCACGCAGCGAGTCAGGCAGGGAGATGCGGTTGTCGGAGGCCATTGGAATGTCTGACGGACTCTAGCACTGCGGCGCTCCCCCACAATCCCCAAGTTCCCCTACTCACGTAGCCGCCGAGGTGAGGAGGTGGACTCCCAAGTTGAGGGTTGAATGTTGAGAGTTGAGAGGTGGAATCCGCCTCCTCACCTCGGCGCCTACCGGTCACCCCCACAGCCCCTTGAGCTTCTCCTTCTCCGCCAGCCCCAGAGGGAACTTCTTCGCGTGCGCGTGCGCGGCGATGCCGGCTAGCTCGCGCAGCGACTCGTGGATGTGCTCCGGGCGGACCTTGATGCCCTTGTCCCTGTCGGTCGCGAGCGTGGCCGGATTCAGGTTCACGCCGAACTGCTTGTCGTCCGTCGCGCCGATGACGCGGTTGCCCTCGATGCCGGGGCCGAGGAACATGACCGAGCCGATGGACCAGTGGTCCTTGCCGTTGCCCTTGTTGTAGGTCGGCGTGCGGCCCATCTCGCTCTGCATCACCACCACGAGCCGGTCACGAATCTTCAGTGCCTCCGCGCGGCGCAGGGTGTAAGCGATGCCCGCGAGCAGCTCGGGCAGGAGCTTCATCTGGTCGGGGTCATTGTTCGCGTGGCTGTCGAACTGGCCGATGCTCAGGTTCGCCGAGACGCACACGCCAGCCTTGAACGACGCCAGCGCGATTTCCGCCTGCTGCGCGAGCCGCTCCTTGGGCAAACTCGCGGGAATGTGCGGCGTGACGCGGGCGAGCGCCTTCGAGTTCACCTGCGCGGCGTAGAGCATGGACTCGGCGCGCTCCTGCCGCGGCAGCAACGGCACGGCGGAACGCATCTCGCGCTGCTCCGCCAGCGCCTTCTCGATGCGCGTGAGCGCGAAGTCCTCGTGGTAGGGCGAGCGCAGGCTGCCCTCGATGTGGTCCGCGTTGGCGATTTTCTGGAGCGACGGCAGGTAAGGCACGCGGGACATCGCGACGACGTTGCCCGTGGCGGAGTAGTTACCGAAGGTGAGGAATGACAACGGGCAGGTCGGCCCCTTCGCGGCGGCGACGAGCGCGGCGAACGTCGGGTAGGCGAGGCTGTCGAGCTTGCCGGTGGCCATGTAGCGCGCGCCGGGCGCGTGGTTGTTCACCGAGTAGTCGAGGCCGTTGAACGTGAGCAGCTCGGAGCCGAACTCCGCATAAAACTCCTCGTTGCTCATGCCGCCGGTCTTGTGTTTGTCCGTCGGCGCGAACTTGTGCGCGCCCTTGGTGAGGATGTCGCCCTCCTTGAAGAGGCGATTGATTTCGTTCACGCCCTTCGGATCCATCAAGTAGGTCGTGTCCCAGCCGCCCGAGGCGTTGAAGACGAGATAGAACGGCCCTTCGTAAGGCGGCTCCTCCTTCACCGCCGCGCGCAGCAGCGAGGTCATGCCGCCGGGGCAAGCGAAGCCAAGTCCGGTGAGGGCGCAGAGTTTGAGGAAGTCACGACGCATAGGTGGAATGGGAAAGAAGTTGCCCGCGAATCACGGGAATGGGAAGGGGAGCGGCGCGAACCAGGCGCGTTTTGGAGTGCGGGGACTTGTCACCGCTTTCACGAGGCGACTCGTCGCCGTCGTAGATACAGGCGTGTGGATTTGAAGAGCGCGCCACCGCTGGCGCGAGCCTTGGCGGGACCATTCACAAATCACGGCTCCAGTGCTCGACGCCGACAAGTCGCCTCGTGAAAGCGGCGAGAACTCACCGCACTCCACAAGGCCCGCGGCACATCGCACGCACGGGCGCTTTCCATCGGCTACCGTTCTCATTCGCGTGTTTTGCGGGCCGTCACTCATACAGGAACTCCTGCCTCCGCATCAGATACGTCACCACCGCGCGCCAGGCGCGGACGGTGTAGTTCGGATCCGGCACGGGCTGCACGAGGTTTTGGCGGCAAGAGTAATTCTCCTGCTTCTCGAAGCCCTTCTTCCCCGCCGCGTCGCTCACGATGCCGGCGAAGAGTTGGAACGTGCGCTCGACTTCGTCCGACTCCGGCTTGTCGAAGCGGCCCAGCACGCGTGTGTGCAGATGCACAATCGCCCGGCGAATCTGCGCGTCGGCCTCGGCGCTGCCTGGCACCACGTCCGGCTCGATGTGCGGGAACAGGCGGCGGTCGCTGGGCGCGCGGCTGAAATCCAGCGCGGTCTGCTTGCACGCGACATCGTTCGCGAGGATGCGCTGGATGGCGCCCATCGCGCCGCTCGGGTCGGCGGCGCGCTCGGTCACTTCCTTCGAGTCAATGCCGCCGTAGAGCATGTCGAGCTTGCCATCGCCGGGCGTGAGGCGGCCCCAGCCCTTGCCGAAAATCGCGCCGACCTTCCGCTCGACCTGCTCCGGCGCGAGCATCCGGACGAGGCCGAGGTCGTCCAGCTCGGCGCGACGCGCGGGGCTGGCCACAGCGGTGGCGACATCGTCGGCGCGATAGAATTCCGTCAGCACCAAATCCTTGAGCACCTGCTTGAAGTTGAAGCCCGTCGCGGCAAAGCGCGTGGCGATGGCCTCGATTCGCTTTCGCTGCTCGGCATAGGCGCGACGCTTGGCGGCGAAGAGCGGGTCTTCCAAATCCTTCGGCGCGAGCAGCGGCTTGCGCCCCGTGAGCAGATACCAAGCGTGCTCCGTCATCGCGACGGCGAAGCGCGGGTCCTTCGCGGTGCGCTCGCCAAGCCATTGCAACGCGCGCCAACGCTCTCCGCTCGGCAACTCCTCGTCCTCATAGCCGGCGGCGAACATGTCGGTGAACCAGCCGCCCTTGCGCCGGCCGTAGATGCCCTGGTCCGCGAACCGCCAGTAGTCCTGAAAGAGTCCGGACACCGGGTCGAGGCTCTTGTGGCACACGACGCACTCGCTGGCCTGCATCGTGGGATTCTCGAACTTGGCCGAGACAGCCGCAGCGTCGCCCACACGCGCGGCGAGTTCGAGCACATCCACGCCGAGGAAGTGCTGGTAGAACACGCGACCACGCTGGCGGTTGCGGTTCGTCTCGGTCGTCGGGTAGCGGCGAAGGTATTGGAAATTGGCGAGCAAGCCCGCGTGCGGATAGAAGCCCGTGACTGATTCCTGGTTCTGGTCCTTGTTGCGCCCGACGAGCGCCTTGAGTTTCACCGGGATGTATTCGAAAGGGTCCTTCGTGTCCGCAAAGCGGTCCTTGATGTCCTCGTAGATGCCGTAGCCGCGCGACGAGTAGGGCGTGACCATGATGTAGTCCGCCGTGACGATTTCCGTGAAGGGCTTGTTGTTCCGCACGATGTGCTCGACCAGCCGCATCGGCTCCCACTGGAGGGCCTTGCGGTAATCGTCGGCGAGCTTGTAGCCGGCCTGACGCCGCTCTTTCTCGTCGGTGAAGTGACCGAGGAATTCCTTGTTCTGGTTGGTGTTCTGATACCAGCCGCGCGTGGTGCTGAAGTGGTCGTAGGAAAGGACGGTCTCCGCACTGTCATCGAGGCCGATGGTGAGGAAGATGTCGTTGAACGCCTCGCGCAGCCGGGCGTAGAAGGCGTCCTCCTTCATCACCGCATCGATGATGGGTGGCATCGCCTTCAGCCCTTGGCTTGCGACGGTGGATTGCTCGGCATCGGTGGGCAGCCGCGCCCCGAGTTGGAGCGTGACGCGGCGGAGGAGCTGGCGGTCGTCGAGCATCGCCACGCCGCTGAAGAACGGCGGGGCGTTCTTCTCGGCCGCAGCCGAAGCCTTCGCCAGCGTGGCGGCGTCCGGCGCATTCACGAGTCGCACGAACTCCGTGAGCACCTTGTGGCCCGCCGAGTTTGGCTTGAGCGCCTCCTTGCCACCGTGCTTCACCTTGCCGGTGGACTTGAGCAGCAGCCGCGTTGAGTTGCCCTCCTTCACCTGTGCCATCGCGGCGAACGCAGCACGGTTTGCGCGCATCGCCTCGGTGCGCTTGGCCCCGGTCAGGCGCGCGGGGTCGAGCAGCACAAGCTTGGAATCCTCCGCGTCACCGCCGGCCTTGTGGCACTTCAGGCAGGACTCGGCGGCGACCTTCGCCCAGACCTCGTTGACGAAATAGTCATCCACCACCGAGCAGCCGGAACCGGAATAGGGCTTCAGTTCGGCAGCGCAAACGCCGATGGCGCAAAGCGCGAACGCACCGAGGGCGGCGGCAAGAAATCGGACGGACGGAGTCATCAGTGGGATTTTGGACGCGCTTGCCTTTCTGTCCATCGGAACAATTTCTTGCTCCGACGGAGCGCCTGGCTTCAGATAGCCGCACCCAGTTCACCACCGCACTTATGAAAGTCTTACTCGCCTGCCTCACCGCCACGTTGCTCACCAGCACACTTTCCGCCGCCGACTTCCGCGCCGGGGCCGCCGTCGTGGACGTGACGCCCGTCGTCCTGCCCGTGCTGGTCAACGGCGGGATGCTCAACCGCAGCGTGGAGAAGGTGAACACGCGCGTGAACGCCCGCGCGCTCGCGCTCACCGACGGCCGCGAGCAAATCGCCATCGTCGTCGTGGACAGTTGCATGATGGGCAAGCCCTTGCTCGATGAGGCGAAGGCGCTCGCCGCGAAGCGCACCGGCATCGCCGCCAATCGCATCCTCATCTCTGCCACTCACGCGCATAGTGCGCCGTCCTCGTTCGCCTGCCTCGGCACGGACGCCGACCCGCGCTACATCCCGTTCCTGCGCGACAAGCTCGTCGAGGCCATCGTTGCCGCGCAGAAGAATCTTGAGCCCGCACGCATCGCCTGGGCGAAGGGCTTCGCACCCGAGTTCACCGCGCTGCGCCAGTGGATTCGCCGGCCCGACCGCCTCGCGGAAGACCCCTTCGGCAACAAAACCCTTCGCGCAAACATGCACGCGGGCCGTGTGTGGGATGACGTGACGGGCGAAGCTGGCCCCGAGGACCCCGACCTCACGCTCATCTCCATCCAGGCGCGCGATGGCCGCCCGCTCGCGGTGCTCGGCAACTTTTCGATGCACTACTTCGGCGACAAGGACATCAGCGCGGACTACTTTGGGCTGTTCAGCGAAGGCTTGAAGACACGCCTCGCCGCCAACGCGCCTGCGGGCAAGACCCCCTTCGTCGGCATCATGTCGCATGGTTGCAGCGGCGACATCTACCGCGTGGACTACAAGATTCCCGAGAAGCAGCGGCCCAGCCCGACGATTCAAGCTTACGCGGACGGACTGCTGGACATCGCCATGAAGGCGCTCGCCGGCATCCAGCATCGCGCCGACGTGGACATCGCGATGGCCGAGAAGCGCCTGCCGATGGCCTACCGCGTGCCCGACAAGCAACTGCTGGAGTGGTCCAAGTCCATCGTGAAAGAAATGGGCGACCGCCTGCCCAAGACGACGACCGAGGTCTATGCGCGCGAGCAAATCATCCTCCACGAAATGCAACGCACGGAAGTCGTCGTGCAGGCGTTGCGCATCGGCGACATTGCCATCGCGACGACGCCGAACGAAACGTATGCGGTCACCGGTCTGAAGATTAAGGCCGCCAGCCCGCTGCAGAACACAATGGTCATCGAGCTGGCCAACGGCGCGGACGGCTACATCCCGCCGCCCGAGCAGCACGCGTTCGGCGGCTACAACACCTGGCCCGCGCGTTCCGCCGGCCTCGAAGTTCAGGCCGAGCCGAGGATTGCCGAGGCCGCGATTCACTTGCTGGAGAAGGTCACGGGGCAGCCGCGTCGCGCTTGGAAGCTGCCCGAAGGCCCGGCCACGCGCGCCGTGCTCGATGCCAAGCCGCTCGCCTACTGGCGGCTCAACGAGTTCACCGGCCCTCTCGCTGCCGACGCCTCCGGTCGCGGCCACGACGCCGCCTATGAAGCCGCCATCACCTACTACCTCGACGGCCCGCGCCCGGCTGAGTTCGCCTCGAAGGAGGAGATCAACCGCGCACCGCACTTCGTCGGTGGACGCCTGCGCGCGCGGCTCGACCAACTCGGTGACCGCTACTCCGTCTCGCTGTGGCTCTGGAACGGGATGCCCAATGACGGGCGCGACGTGAGCGGCTGGCTCTTCTCGCGCGGCCCCGACCACGGCTTGAGCGCGGCGAGCGAGCACCTCGGCATCGGCGGCAAGAGCGGCAACACCGGCAAGCTCGTCTTCTTCCATGGCGACAACGCAAGCAGCGCCGTAGCCGGAAAGACCGAGCTACCTCGCTGGCAGTGGCACCACGTCACCCTCGTCCGCGATGGCCAGACAGTGCGCGCCTACCT
>JBEBFV010000137.1:0-13256 GCA_040081795.1 Limisphaerales bacterium
GGCGGGTGGAGGAGTTCATTGCAGTGTGGCCATGAAGATTTCCTCCAGCGTGAGGGACTCGGTGGTGAGACTCTCGGGGGCGTGAAGGCGGAGTTGCTCGACGAGGGTGGCGCTTTGGCCATTGGCGATGATCTCCAGCTCGCGGCCGTCACGACGGCTGCGGAGGAGGCCGGGATGCGCGAACGCCGGGGGTTCTCCGGGGAAGCGGGCGCGGATGCGTTGGTAGCGCTCGCGGGCGGCGTCGGCTTCGAGGTGGAGGACTTCGCGGCCTGCGTCAATGATGGTGAACTCGTCAATGAGGCCCTCGAACTCCGCGATGAGATGCGTGGAGACGAAGATGGTGCGTCGCCCGGGATCGGCCTCCTGATACGCGCCGATGACGGTCTGGATGAACTCGCGGCGGACGATGGGGTCGAGGCCGCTCGTCGGCTCGTCGAGGACGAGCAGCTCCGGCTCAGGACAGATGGCGGTGATGAGGCCGAGCTGCGTGCGCTGGCCCTTGGAGAGCGCCTTCACGGACTTCGTGGGGTCGAGGCGGAAGCGGTCGAGAAGCTCCGACTGAGTCTTCAAGTTCCAGTGCGTGCGGAAGGAGGCGACGTAGGCGAGGACGGCGTCCACGGTCATCCACGGGTGAAAGGCGACGGCGTCGGGCACGTAGGCGAGGCGGGATTTCACGGCGACTTCATCGCGCTCGGGGTCGAGGCCGAAGACGCGAACGGTGCCGGAGGTGGGGCGGAGCAAGTTCAGGAGGCACTTGATGGTGGTGGTCTTGCCCGCGCCGTTGCGGCCGAAGAAGCCATAGCAGGAGCCGGGACGGACCGAGAGGTCGAGGCCGTGGACGGCGTCGGTGTGGCCGTATTTGCGGACGAGCTGGCGGAGTTCGATGACGGGTGGGTTGGTCATGGGTGCTTTAGTTGGAACGAGGCAGGGGGGCCGCGCTTGTTGGACCACAGAGACACGATGAACACAGAGAAGACCTGAAATCGGCCATCTGGTGAGCTGTCACTGTCTGGTGGCAGATTGCAGAATACGCAGACCGTCGCATTCCTCTGTGTTCATCGTGTCTCCGTGGTTTCATTCGGGGTTCTGGCTGATTGGATACAGGTTAGTCGCTGGCTTTGGCGTGGGCCTTGCGGGTTTGCTCGAAGGCGGCGAAGCGCTCCTTCACGAGGGCGAGGAAGTCGTCCTTGCCGACTTGCAGGTGGTGGGCGGCCACGACGGCCTCATCAATCTCCTGGGTGAGGAGGTCGTGGCGGGCGGATTTCTTGAGCGGCGAGTTGCCGGCCTTGAGGAAGCAGCCCTTGCCGGGGAGGGTCTCGATGACGCCCTGGGTTTCGAGTTCTGCGTAGGCCTTGGCGACGGTGTTGCGGTTGACGCGGAGCTGCTCGGCCAGCGGCCGGATGCCCGGCAGCGGCTCGCCCACCCGCAGCGCGCCAGACGCGGCGGCGGCACGGACCTGGTCGACGATCTGGAGATAGACCGGGAGGCCGGAGTGAAAGTTGAGCTGGAGGAGCATGGCGTGGCGGGCTGTCTTATGTCCTAGGACTGTAGGACAGTTAAGAAGGGGATGTCAACCGGAAATCTCTTGGGGCCACCGGTGGTTGAATCTTCCGCCGCCCAAGCCGTCAGGGATGCGGTGCGGGGCGCCCCGACACGAAGATCAGGGTAATCACCACTTGTGAGAAAGGGGCCGCCATCTATCTTCAACGCCCATGAGCGAGTCACAGGAAAAGACGGTCGGACCCGTCGAGCCGCCCGCGCAGGAGGCTTCCCTGGCCCGTTTGAAGGAGTCGCTCGAGGCCGCGCCCAGTCCCGTGTCGGCGGCGGTCTCGCGCTTTCTGGCGGAGCGGCTCGCCAAGGCCGACGCCGCCACGGAGGTCGTCCCGGCGGGCAAGGCTCCCGCGTCCGCCTATGAGCTGGGGCGCATCATCGCCAAGGGCGGAATGGGGGCGATCCTTTCGGCGCGCGACAACAGCATCCAGCGCACGGTCGCGCTGAAGGTGATCCTCACCGGCGCGGAGGCCTCCGAGGAGCACATCCACCGGCTGGTGACGGAGGCGCGGATCACCGGGCAGTTGGAGCACCCGAGCATCGTGCCGCTGCACGAGCTGGGCGTGACAGCCGACGGCGTGGTCTATTACACGATGCGGCTGGTGGAGGGCGTGACGTTGAGCGAGGTGCTGGAAACCATCCGGCAGCGTGACCGCAAGGCGATTGAGAAATACCCGTTGCGCACGCTGCTGACGGCCTTCCAAAAGGTTTGCGACGCCGTCGCGTTCGCGCACTCGCGCAGCGTGGTCCATCGCGACCTGAAACCGGACAACATCATGCTGGGGGAATTCGGCGAGGTGTTCGTGATGGACTGGGGCCTGGCCAAGCGCGTGCGCGGCGACGGGCGCGAGCTGGACACTTCCCTGCGGAAGGCCGGCGCGCCGGCAGACCTGTCGGGCGACGGCTTCAAGACCTTGTCTGGCCAGGTGAAGGGCACGCCACGCTACATGGCCCCGGAGCAGGCGGAGGGACGCGTGGAGGACATTGACGAGCGCACGGACATCTACGCACTGGGCGCGATCCTCTACACGATCCTCACGCTGCATCCGCCCGTGACGGGCGAGACGGTCAACGAGGTGCTCACCAGGGTTGCTTCCGGTGCCATCAGCCCGCCGACCAGCTACAACCCACGCAACACACACATCACCCGCATCACACGCCCGCTGCCTCCGCCCCAGGAAATCGCCCCGCCGGAACTGCTGCACTGCCCGGACCGGCGGATCCCCGCCGCGCTTTCCGCCGTGGCCATGAAGGCGCTCGCCCGGGACCAGACGAGGCGTTACCAGACCGTAGCGGCGCTGCAGCAGGACCTCGCAGCCTACCAAGGGGGATTTGCCACCACTGCGGAAGGGGCCAGCGCTCTGAGGCTGCTGCTGCTGCTGGTGCGCCGGCATCGCACGGAGTTCGTGCTCGTGGCGCTGTCGCTGACGATGATGCTGGGCCTCGCCGCCGCCTTCACGCACAAGGTGACCAAGACGCTCGCGGAACTGAAAGACACCGCGCCCACTTTCTACGCCGAGGCCCGCTCGCTCGTGGACGAGCTCAAGTTCGCCAAGGCGCTGGCCAAGGTGAACTACGCAATCTACCTCCAGCCCGACGACGCACGCTTCCACGCCTTGCGAGGCAACATCTTTCAATCTCTTCTTCAGTTCGCTGAGGCCCGCGACGCCTACGCGCAGGCGCTCGAGCTGGACCCCGAGACGCTCCACGCCGATCGCAATCTCAAGCTGTGCGAGAAAATCCTCGCTGACAACGCGGGCCAGGCCACGATCAAGCCGGAAAGCCTTGTCGCGTTGCGCAGCCAGATGAGCCGCCAGCAGCGCACCGCCGAGGCCATCGCCATGACCACACGCGAGCTGGCCTCCAAGGAACGTCGGGATCCCAAGGCGACGCTCGACTCGTGGAAGGCGGTTGTGAACAAGCTCGGCCTCAACGGCTCGCTCAAGCGCGATACCGGCGGCCTGACGCTCACCGTGCAGCAGGCCGAGTTTAACGACCTCACTCCCTTCCGAAATGCGCCGTTTGCCAGGCTCCTCATCCCCGACACGCAGGTGGACGACCTCCGCCCGCTCCATGACATGCCACTTCTGGCTCTCGACATCAGCAACACGCGCGTGACCGACATCTCCGCTCTGAAGGGCATGCCGCTGACCCGCCTCGACGCGGCCCGCACGCGCGTCACCAACTTCACCTCGCTGGCCGGAATGAAGCTCACCAGCCTCAACCTCGCCCACACGCGCATCGCCAGCCTCGCGCCGCTTCGGGACGCCCCGCTGCGCTTCCTGCAGTTGGAAGGCTGCACCAACCTCACGGACTTCTCCGCCCTCGCCGAGTGCAAGCAACTGGAAGGAATCACCCTTCCCGTCGGCGCGAAGAACTTGGAGGCGCTCCGGCAACTGCCACGGCTCAGGCGCATCGGCTACGCCATGCCGGAGGGAGGCTGGGAACAAGTGCCATCGGCGGAGGACTTCTGGAAGGTTCAAGAGCCGCGCCCGGCCGGCGGCAAGTGAGCTGTGGAGTTCTTGACCGGAACGATGCAGTTCAATGCGGCGCTCTACTCAACGCAAAGGCGCAGAGGACGCGGAGAAACTCAAAGCAGACCTTGGCGAGATCCGTTCGCCTTTTGGTGTTCCAGCACCCTCTCATCTCTGCGCACCTCTGCGCACCTCTGCGTCCTCTGCGCCTTTGCGTTGAAAGGGAACGCGCGACTTTCAACTGCATGGTTTCGGCTTGAACATCGGTGCGATAGGACGGGGGCGGCGCGGCTCGCTGCTCCCTCCCGCAGTTCAGGCTTTCCCCTTACTGCGCCTCCCCTACTGAGACCGCCCGATTTCGCCGGCGCACCCGCGTGGCACTGTGCCCCCAGTGCAATCGGGAACCTCACCTTGGAAACTGCCATGAACACCCACACCGTCCTTGCCGCGCCCCGTTGGTTCGTCGTGGATGACGAATCCATGCTGCTCAACATGGCGGAGATGATCCTCCGCAAGTTCTCCATCGCCGACGTGCGCACCTGCGCCGATCCCTGCGAGGCGCTGGACCGCATGAGCGCCGCACCCGCCGACCTCGAACTGCTCGTCACCGACCTGAACATGCCCGGCATGAGCGGCCTCGAACTCGCCCACCGCGTCCACGCCATCGCTCCGAATGCGAAGGTCATGCTCATCACCGGCAGCGTGATGGCGTTGCCCGATGAGCGCACGCTGCGGTCACATGGCGTGGACTTCCTGCTGCCGAAGCCATTCGGAGTGAACGAGCTGATGGCGGCTGTGCGGGGACTATGCGGGTCGGGAAGTTTTCGGGCAGCTTGAGCGCACTGAGGCGTGCTGAGGCGTGCTGCGTGTTCAGCGTTGAGTTCCAGTGTCCCGTCCACATCACGCATCACACAGCACGTGCCCCTTTCCCCTCGACACACCTTCTTCACCCGGTAACTTCCGCGCGTTCCAGCCCCGGCTGGCCGTGACATGAGCAGCAGCGTTCCCGCGAACCCGAAGGTTTCCGTCATCATCCCGATCTACGGGAAGGCCGGCGATCTGCCCCGCCTCGTGGACGCGCTCCAGGCGCAGTCGCTCCGCCCGCACGAGATCATCCTCGTGGACAGCAGCCCCAAGCCGATTGACAACCCGCCGCCGGGCACGCGGCTGGTGAAGAACCCGGTGGATGTGGCGTTGAGCTGGGATTACAACCTCGGCGCGAAGGAGGCCACGGGGGATTACGTGCTGAACATGCAGCAGGATTGCGTGCCGGAGGACAAGGGCGCGCTGGAACGGATGATGCGGCAGCTTCACGAGGTGCCGGGGCGCGTGTCCGTCGTCGCGCTGGTCACGCTGCCGATGGAGAATTTCCTCCAATACAACTTCTGGGGCCAGGTGCTGATGGCGCGTTGGATCGGGCGCATCCGGCAGGGCATCAGCGGGAAGTTCGACCTGCACCGGGCGGACGTATATCGCAGCATCGGCTTCTACAACACCGCACAGTTCCACTTCGCCGGCGAGGACATGGACTTGTTCATGCGCCTCAGCCAGAAGGGCGAGGTCTTCGTGAGCGACGTGGAGATCATCCATTATCATTTCCAGTCGCTCAAGACGAGCTGGGTGCATCTGGTGAAGAAGCATTACCAGGTCGCCGAGTCCTTTGGTGCGCTGTTCCGCACCTGGGGCTTTGGCCTGCGCCGCATTCCCTACGCGGGCCACTGGACGCATCATCTCGCGAAATATCTCTACTGCCTCGTGCCGTTGCTGCTCGTGCCGCAGTTTCACATTCCCGCCGCGCTGGCCATCATCGTGGGCAGCAACCTGAGCAACATGGAGTCGTGGCGCGTGAAGTCGTGGAAGACATGGGCCTGCCTGCCGCTCTTCAACGTGTATCTGTTTCTCGTCGGCTTCGTCGGCACGGCGGTGGGCCTCCACACGGGCAAGCAGCGCTACTCGCAGAACAAGTGATCTGGTAGGGCGCGTCTGTCCCAGCGCGCCGCCAGAGCTTTCGCCCATCCAACCGGCGCGCTGAGGACAGATGCGCCCTACCCGCCTTCGCCTCCTGCTCGTAATCCTGATCCTAATCCTCGGTTCGGACGGGAGGAGAGCGGATTAGGATCAGGAGCACGAGCAGGAGAAAGTCAGCCACCCCGCTCTTGACGCTCCCCTGCCCCGCTTCTACGTTGCGCCCAATTCAAACCCCATGAACTCCTCCGAACCAGCCATCCGCGCGTTCGCGCAGCGCCTCGCCTTCCTCCTGATGTTCCGCACCGCGCTGCGATGCGCGACGGTCTGGCTGCTCGCCGTCGGCGTCGCCGTGCTCGTGGCGCGCGTGACGGGCTTGGTGGCGTCGCACTGGCTGATAGGCGGGTTGATTGGTCTGGTGCCAGTCGTCGCGATCGCGGCGTGGATCGAGTGGCAGCGGCGTCCGCAACTCGCCACCGTGCGTGCGGCGATGGACCGCCACAATCACGCTGGCGGTCTCCTCATGGCCGCTGCGCAGGCCGATGTCTCGGCGTGGCAGAACGGCTCCAAGCCAGCGCAACCCGTCGTGCGCTGGAACAGCGGCCGGCCCATGACGCTCTTCTGCGCCGCGGCGCTTTTCCTCGGCGCATCCATGCTGATGCCGGAGCGCTTCATCGTCGGCGCGGCGCAACGTCCGCTCGACGTGGGCAAGCTGGTCACGGAGTTGACCGAGCAAATCACCGCGCTGGAGGAGGAAAAGATTTTGCCCGAGGACAAGGCCCTTGAACTCAAGAAGGAACTCGCCCGCCTCGGCAAGGAATCCGCCGCCAAAGACCCGGCCAAGACTTGGGAATCCCTCGACCACCTCAAGCAGTCCAACAGCGACCTCGCCAAGCAGGCCGCCGAGGAAGCCATCCAGAAGACCGACGCCATGAAGCAGGCCGAGACGCTCGCCGCCGCGCTGGGCCTGTTGCCGGACTCCGCGTCATCGTTGCTAGAGCGCGCGATGCAGGATCTCGCGTCGCTCCTTCAGCAGGCGAAGCTGGAGCAGGGCCTCCTCGCCGCGAAGCTCCCCGAGGAACTCCTCAAGGCCGCGAAGGACGGCAAGCTCAACGCCGAGCAGCTCAAGGAATTGATGAAGGCGCTCCAAGCCAACAAGGACAAGCTCGGCGATGTCCTCAACAAGCTCGCGAACCTCAAGATGATTGACCCCAAGCTGCTCGAAGCCTGCAAGAACGCCGGCCAGTGCCCGAACCCCGCCGGCCTCGCCGCCTTCCTCGCCGAGAACGGCGCGAACCTCGACTCCGTCCTGCTCGTGGTGCAGTCCTTCAGTCAGGGCGGCGTGGACCGCGGCCGTGGCGACGCTCCGCTGACATGGACCGACCCGTCCGACGAGTCCGGCATGAAGTTCAAGGACACCGCGCTGCCGATGGGGCCGCTCAGCGGCTTGAAGGACGCGCAGCTCGTCGGCATCAGCCGCAGCGCGCCCGAAGTGACCGGCGACAAGGAAACCGCCTCAGCCGGCGCGCTGGCCGGAGCCGAAGCCGGCGGCGGCGCGGCGAACGTCCAGCAACTCCTCCCCCGCCACAAAGGCGCGGTGCAACGGTTCTTCAAGCGGGAGAATTAAAGTGGCCGCGAGAGGGCGCAAAGAGCACAAAGGAAACAGTGTCATCAGCCTTGGAAGTTGAACTTGCCGAGTTGCTCCAGAGGAAGCGAGCGTATGCGCCATACTTTTGTCTCAAAGACGATAAAGCTGGAACAGAGCGAGGTGTAGTTTCCGATTGGCTCTTCGCTCGTTACGGGTGCCCCGAAGAACACTTTGTGCGATTGCAATCTAGTCCAGAAGACCCGCCTGACGTTGTGCTCCTTGACAAGGAAGGCGGCCATCACGGGATTGAAGTCACTGAACTGGTAGATGGCCCGACAATCCGCGCGTGCGACAAAAGCCAACTGGTTTTCGTGAAGGAGTTTGCCGACGGTGAATTGTCCCAGCTCGTGCTCCGGAGGATTTCAGACAAATCTGCTAATCCCTTCAAGCGTGGGCCGTTCGCATCCAAGAGGCTGCTCATCTATTCCGACGAGCCGACGATTGCGTTTTGTCCGGACATTGATTTCTTGACCCGCTTTCCCTCAAGCGAACAGCACACCTTCGATGAGATTTGGTTCGTCATTCCGCCAGAGGTGAATACTTCTGGAGGTGAACCAGAAAATCCCTACTGCCGGATTTTTCCGATACTGACGAATTGCGTTCGACAGCCTCACACTTGAGACGCAGTTGCTGCGAGGCTTTAACTCGCAGGAAGGACGTAAGACCATCAGCGATGGCTGCCATTCTCGCAGTCAACTACATCAGTCCCACTTCCTTCATCGCTGCCTCGAACCCGTCCGTCACGCCGCTGCAAGACCCGGCAATCTGAACGCCAAAGGCGTTCCGCCCTCCAGCCCAAGGTCGGTGCACCGCGCCTATGTTGGGAAAGCGATGCGCGATGGTTTCAACCTCGACGAGGTTACGGCCAATCCGCACCCGCTGAACGGCCAGAACCCCGGTGGGGTCCCAACCGAGTCGCCCGTTCACCCAAGGTAGCCTGCGGCAACCTTGGGCTTTGAGGCGCAACGCCGTTGGCGTTGACTATCCACGCAGACCCAACGCAGGACAGCGCGTCCCGTCTGTCCTTCTCACTTTCGGATTCCGCTTGGGCGCGGATTTTCAGATGGAGGGGCAGGCGGGACGCGCTGCCCTACTTCACCATTTCCGGCCCGATTTCTCAGACCGCGGAGTTGACGCGGCGCGGCTCTTTCGCTTCCCTCTGCGCACTTGAATTCCACCAGCCAGACGACGCCCGCCGGAGCGTTCTCCTCGCATCAACGCACCGTGCTGTGGGTGCTGTGGCTCACCTACGGCTCGTTTTATTTCTGCCGTAACAATCTTGGTGTCGCGCTGCCGGGCATCGGCAAGGAACTCGGCCTCGACAAGAACCAGCTCGGCACGGTGCTCATGGCGTTGAAGCTCGCCTACGGCGTGGGCCAGTTCATCAACGGCCAACTCGCCGAGCGGCTGCCACCGCGCAAGCTGCTTGCGCTTGGCCTGCTGGCGTCGGCGGGGCTGAATGTCGCGTTCGGCTTCGGCACGGCGCTCTACTTCCTCATCTTCGTCTGGGCCTGCAACGGCTACGTGCAGGCGCTCGGCTGGCCGCCCACGATGAAGGTGGGCGCGAACTGGTTCCCGCCGCTTCAGCGCGGTCGCGCCATCGGTATCATCGGCACGGGCTACCAGCTTTGCGGCGCGTTGACCTTTGTCGTCGCGGGCTGGGCGGCGGAGAAGTTCGGCTGGCGCGGCGCGCTCTACGTGCCGGCGGGGCTGCTGGTCGCAAGCGCGGTTCACATGCTGGTGTTTCTCAAGGAGTCGCCAGAGCACGCGAAGCTGGAGCCGAGCGCCGCGCATCCATCACCAACCACGCCGAACTCATTTCGCGAAAATCTTGCCACCACGCTCTCGAATCCCGCGCTCTGGTTCGTGGCCGTCGCGCTGTGCCTGCTGGACGCCTGCCGCTATGGGTTCACTGACTGGGGCGTGACGCACTTGAAGGAAGTGCAGGGCGCGAGCATTGATTCGGCAGCCTACAAATACGCGGTGCTGCCCTTCGGCGGCATCGCGGGCGCGTATCTGTCTGGCTGGGCCACGGACCGCTTCTTCGGCGGGCGACGCGTGCCGATCATCACGATTCTGCTGCTCGCATTGGGCCTGTTGGCGCTCGCCTACGACACAGTGATTCACTGGGGCTTCGGCGCGAGCGTGACGATGCTGTTCTTCATCGGCTTCTGCATCTTCGGGCCTCAAGTGCTGCTGGTGGGCACGTTGCCGGTGGACCTCGCGCGACACGGCACGGCGGCGGCGGCGGTGGGCTTCGTGAACTTCATGGGCTACATGGGCGCGGCGGCGGGCGACAGGCTCACCGGCCACATCGCGCAGGACCACGGCTGGCCCTTCGCGGTGAAGTTCTGGGCCGCGTGCGCGTTCGCCGGTGCAGTGGTCATCGCGTGTTTGTGGAAGGCGGAGGGGAGACGGGATGAGCCAACAACTTGAACAGAGCAACACCATGCAGTCCAAGTTCACCTTCTCATTAGCACCCGGCTTCAGCCGGGTGTGTGGAACGAGCGAGCGCGCCAGCCGTTTCAACGGCTTCTCTCGCAGAGCGAAAACCGTTGAAACGGTTTTTCGCTTGCCTGACTCCGACACCCGGCTGAAGCCGGGTGCTAATGGGAGAGGAAATTCGCTTCCCATTCGGGTGCCGGGCCGATTTTATCCAAGCGCAATTCACCACGAATGAAAGCCATCATCATCGGGGCGGGCCGCGGGCGGCGTTTGATGCCGACGACCGCCGACTCGCCAAAGTGCTACGCCGAGGTGCAAGGCAAGCGCCTGCTCGACTGGGCGCTGGCCGCCTTCGCCGGCGCGGGCGTCACGGACATCTGCTTCATCGGCGGCTACCAGATTGACAAGGTGCGGCGCGACTATCCGCACTTCACCTTCCGCCACAACGCCGGCTGGGAGCACAACAACATCCTCGCCTCCCTCATGCACGCGGAGGACGTGATGGATGAGGGGTTCATCTGCTGCTACTCGGACATCCTCTTCACCAGCGACGTCATCCGCCGCGTGCTGGCGCATCCCGCCGACATCGCGCTCTCGGTGGACACGCGCTGGCTGGAGCGTTACCAGCACCGCACGCAGCATCCGCCCGACGACGGCGAGAAGGTCACCGTGCAGAACGGCCACGTCACGCGCGTCCACCGCGCCATCCCGCCGCCCGAGGCGCACGGCGAATACACCGGCATCGCGAAGTTCACGCCCGCCGGCGCGCAGCGGCTGCGCGAGCACTTCCATCGCGTCCGCGCCAGCCACGCCGGCAAGCCGTGGCGCGAGGCGGCAGTCTTCGAGAAGGCGTATTTGATTCTGCTCTTCCAGGAGATGGTGGAAGCCGGGATTCCCTTCGCCCATGCCGACACGCCGGGAGATTACATGGAAGTGGACACGCAGGAGGATTTTGAGCTGGCCCGCCGCCACTGGCGCGGCGAGTGAAAGATTTTTAACCACGGATGAACACGGATAGACACAGATGGGATGACGGGCCGGAAGCGAACGACGGGTTTGCTTCGGGCTTTATCCGTGTCCATCTGTGTCCATCCGTGGTTGATTTCTTATGAGCAAGCTCCTCTTCCCCACTTCCGTCGTCGGGTCGCTGCCGCGGCCGGCGTTCGTGCTCGACCTCATCAACGACCGGCCGCCGCTGACGCCGGAGCGTTACCGCGCCGAGATGGAGGCGGCGGTGCGCTTCGCCGTGGCGATGCAGGAGCACGCGGGCATTGACGTGCTCACGGATGGCGAGTGGTGGCGCAAGTCCTACATCGGCGTCATCGCCGAGCTGGCGCATGGCTTCGAGCTAGGCGCGCTGCCGGATGGCCGGCCTTTCACACTCGTCGTGGACAAGCTCGCGCCCAAGACGCCCGGCTTCATCGCGAACGAGGTGACGTTTCTCAAGACCATCACGAAGCGGCTCATCAAGTCCACGCTCCCGTCGCCCGCGCTGCTGGGCGAGCGCATGTGGAGCGCGGAGAAGTCTGTGAAGGCTTACCCGAACCGCAACGACTTCGTCCGTGCCTGCGTGCCCGTGCTGCGCCGCGAACTGGAACTCATCCGCGATGCCGGGGCAGACATCGCGCAGATTGACGACCCGCATCTCTGCCTCTTCGTGGACCCGGAAGTGCGCGCGAAGTATTCCGACCCGGACGCCGCCGCCGCCTTCGCCGTGGACATGATTAACGAGGTCGTTAGCGGCGTGAGCGGCATCAAGATTGCCGTGCATCTGTGCCGTCGCGCCGGCGGACGCGCGCGCGGCGAGGTCGAGCACGGCGGCGGCTACGGCCCCATCATCCGCCACCTGAACCGGCTGAAAGTTCACCACCTCACGATGGAGTTCACCACGCCGAACGCGGGCGACATGGCGGTTTTCAAGGAGCTGCGCGAGGATTTGGAAATCGGCCTCGGCTGCGTGGACGTGACGCCGGGGAAGATTGATTCGGCGGAAACCATCGCCGCGCGCGTGCGGCAGGCGCTGAAGTTTCTCGCGCCAGAGCGCATCACCTTGAACCCCGACTGCGGCTTCGCCCCCGGCTCCGGCGCGGTCGTGAGCATTGACGAGGCTTACAAGAAGCTGTGCAACGAAGCGGATGCTGCGCGGATGCTACGCTCGGAGGTTGCTTGAAGCCGCGACTTGCCTAGAATCCGCCGCGCTTGCATTCCGTCTGAACCTCCGCTGAAATCGCACTACACATGAAACTGACCACGCCACTGTTTGCCATCGCCGCCCTGAGCGCCGCGACTTCCTTCGCCGCCAGCAAGCCCGACTTCGCCAAGGACATCGGCCCCATCTTCGCCAAGAACTGCCTCGAATGCCACGGGGCCGAGAAGCAGAAAGGCAAGCTGCGCCTCGACTCCAAGGACACCGCCTTCAAGGGTGGCGACAGCGGCCTCGCGGGCATCGTCCCCGGCAAGTCCGCCGACAGCAAAATCTACAAGGCCATCACGCTGGCCAAGGGCCACGACGACATCATGCCGCCCAAGGGCGAGCCGCTCTCGAAGGCCACGACCGACCTCATCAAGGCGTGGATTGACGCAGGCGCGGACTGGCCGTCGGGCCTGAAGCTCACCGCCACCGGAGCCGCTGCGGGCGGAAAGAAAGCGGACGAGCTGCCGCCCGCTCCCAAGGCGACCGCCGCCGAGACCAAGGCCGTCGCCGAGCTGGGCAAGGCCGGCATCTCCGCGCGCGAAATCGCACAGGGCAGCAACTGGCGCTACATCAACCTCCGAGTCGTCGGCAAGAAGTTCGACGCGAAGACCTGGGACCAGATCAAGGACGTGGGCAACCTCATCGAGCTGAACGCCGCCGGCGTTGAACTGACCGACGCCGACCTCGCCAAGGTCGGCAAGGTTACCAACCTTCGCCGGCTCAACCTCGCTAACGCGACGGTGAAGGATTCCAGCCTTGCCGGTCTCAAGGGCCTCGCGAACCTCACCTACCTCAACCTCGTCGGCACGCAGGTGACAGACGCCGGCCTCAAGCAGCTTGCCGGGCTGAAGAAGCTCCAGAATGTCTATCTCTTCGAGTCAAAGGTGACGGATGCCGGCGTGGCTGAGTTGAAGAAGGCCCTGCCCACCGCCCGCATTGACAACGGCGCTGACCTGAAAGCCTTCGCCGCTGCCACCGC
>JBEBFV010000557.1:0-3536 GCA_040081795.1 Limisphaerales bacterium
CGCCACCTTGGTTCGTTTTCTTGCCATCCCCGAGCATGCACCGCCGCCTTGGCTTTGACCAGCATTATACACCGATTATCATAGGGACTTGGTATGACAAGTGAGCCTCCTTCTGCGAGATCTAACCCAGCCATTGCCACGAGCCATCGAGCACAACTCATTCTGATTCTCGTCTGCGTCGTTGGAGCCTTGGGTTTCGTCGGCCTTCAGGTCTTCCGAGGCGCAGGCACAGCCACACGCACATACGCACCCAAGGCGACCTTCACCGAACACGCTCGCCAACTTGCCGAGACTGCACTCACCGCAACTGCTCGCGCAGCCACTCGGGGCGGTTCGTCGTGATGCCGTCCGCGCCGGCGGCGAGGAGCTTCTTCGCGACCTCTGCGTCGTCCACGGTCCAGACGTAGAACTTCAGCCCGGCGGCGTGAGTCTTCTTCACAAAGTCGGCGTCGAGCGGGCCTTTGAAGCTGAGGTTGATGCCTTCCAGGCCGGCGGACTTCGCCTTCGCGATCAACGATGCGGGCGTGGGCGTCCACGCGCCGGTGGCCTTGTCCTGCTTGAAGCTGGAAAGGAACAGCACGGGGATTTTCGGGAACAGCTTCTTCGACTGCGCGCAGACGTCGTGGTGGAAGCTGATGATGACGAGCTGCGAGGCGGGCTTGCCGGAGGCTTTCAGCACGCGCTCCAGCTCGGGCAGCACCTCCACGCCGCACTTGATCTCGATGACGAGCCGCTTGCCGTCGGGGATGAGCGCGAGCGTCTCGTCGAGCGTCGGCAGCTTCTCGGCTTTCCACTTCGGGTCTTTCCATGAGCCGGCATCGAGGGTGCGGAGTTCGGCCAGGGTGCTCTCTGGGATCTTCTTCGCGATGCCAGTGGTGCGCTTGGTGTCGCCGTCGTGGGAGACGATGATCTTGCCGTCCTTGGTGAGCCAGATGTCCAGCTCGACGGCGTCGGCCCGCTGCGCCCAGCCGAGCTTGAAGGCGGCGAGCGTGTTCTCAGGCGCGTCGTGCGAGGCACCGCGGTGCGCGATGATGTCCACGGCGCGAGTGTGCGCGGCAGTGGCGAAGGTGGCGAGGAGAAGGAGGGAGGAGAGGTGCATGGTGAGCAGGTGGGAAAGTGCGAAAGTGAGCGGGGGCGCGGATGGAAGGGTTGGTGCGAGTGGTGTTCTCACCGGCTCACTTTCCCACTTTCTCACCTGCTGCGCTACGCGCCGCTTCAACAGCGAGAACCACCAACCGCTCCGCGCCGGAGACGTAGGCGGCGCGGTTGGCGAGGAGGGAGTCGTTGTGGTCGCCGCCGATTTCGACGAAGGCCTTCGGCTCGCGCGCGGCGGCAAAGTTGCGCTCGCCGTGGTGGAAGCGAATGGTCGTGTCTGCCCGGCTGTGCATGACCACGACGGGACAAGTGATGCCGGGCAGACGGCTGAGGCTGTCGTATTTGATGCGGCTGATGAGGTTCACCGGCAACCATGGGAAAACTTCGGCACCGATGTCCGGGATGCTGGTGAAGGAGCTTTGCAGCACAAGGCCGCCGACAGTTTGCGTGGCCGCGAGCTGGCTGGCGATGCCGCCGCCGAGCGATTCGCCCCAGACGAGGATGTGCTCCGGCGCAAAGCCGCGTGCGCGGAGCCAGTGGTAGGCCGTCGCGGCGTCGGTGTAAGTGCCGGCCTCGCTTGGTTCGCCGTCGCTGCGACCGTAGCCACGGTAGTCGAACGCAAGGAGGCTCACGCCCGTTTCGAGAATTGCTCGGTAGTAGCCGGGGCGGGAGGTGAGGTTGCCGCCGTTGCCGTGGCAGAAGAGCATCGCGAAGCGCGCACGCGGCGACGCCTTGTCCGCCGGGAAGAACCACGCGTGGAGACGCAGGCCATCGGGAGTCTTGAGCCAGACTTCCTCGCCGGGGCGGCCCACGTCGTCGGTCGTGTATTCCGAGTCGCGGGTCGGATGATAGACTTGGCTGTGCTCGAAGCGGTAAAGCATCAGGGCGATCACCAGCAGGCCCACGGTGGGGACCAGCCAGCGGCGGGCTTTCTTAACGCGGGCGAGGAACGGGTGCAAGGCGGGTGAAGAAAACTCCTGCTCCTGATCTTGATCCTAATCCTGCTCCGCATATCCCGAGGAGCAGGATCAAGCTCAGGATTACGAGCAGGAGGGAAAGTCACTTCGCCGCCAGCGCCTTCTCCACGGCCTTCACCAGCGCGGAGTTGTCCGGCTCGGTGCCGGTGTCGAAGCGGGCGGCGAGCTTGCCGTCGCGGCCCACGAGGAACTTGGAGAAGTTCCACGTCACCACGCCGGGATGAGGCGAGCCTTTGCCGGTGAGCGCGGCGAAGAGCGGGTGCTGCTCCGGCCCGGCGGCAATGCTGGTCTTCGCGAACATCGGGAAGGTGACTTTGTAATTGGTCGAGCAGAACTGTTTGATCTCGGCGGCTGTGCCCGGCTCCTGCGCGCCAAAGTCATTGCACGGGAAGCCCAAGACGACGAAGCCACGCGCGCCGTATTCCTTGTGGAGCGATTCGAGGCCGGAGTATTGCGGTGTGGCCCCGCATTGCGAGGCGACATTGACGATGAGGAGGACCTTGCCGGCGTAGGCCTTCAGCGATGTGTCCTTGCCGTTGATGTCCTTGAGCGGGATGTCGGCGAGCGGCTTTGTCTGGGCGGCGGCGAACTGGGTGAGCGCTGCGAGAGCGAGGGCGAGGGCGAGTTTCATGGCGGCACGATAGCGGGATTCGAGCGCGGCTCAAGGGTCTTGGGTGGCCAGTCCGGCGGCTCGGTCGGTAGCTTGGGTTCGCCCACGCTGAGTTCGCCGACGTGCTGGCGAAGGAAGGCGATGAAGGCGTCGCGCAGCGGGCTGATGTCGAGCTGCTGGAGTTTTCCGAACTCAAGCCCGAGATGCTCGAAGAGGCTGTAGCGCTCCCGCTGAAATCGCGCGGGGTGGAGCGCGACTGGCGTGCCCAGCGCCAGGCACGGCAGCGCGACGTGGAGGCGGCTGGTGTGGACTTCGGCGGCGCGCTGGTAGCGGGCGAGAGCGGCAAGTCCGCGTTGCCACTGCGCGGTGAAGGGCACGTCGCGCCGGAGTCCGTGGGTCAGTTGCGTGCCGGGAGCGTTGGGCAAATCCACGGAGAGCGCACCGTCGCGCGGGCCGTCGTAACGCGGCAACGTGAGCGTCGCGCAACCGAGCATGACCGACTGAATGCCGGCACGTTGAAGAAGCTCGTGCGTGAACGGGTCGCGCGCACCCGCAGGGAAACGCGATTGCCGAACCCACGGGACGTGCGCGTCCGCGCAGTGGACGCCGGCGAAGAGGCAGTTCGCGTCGGACGACGGAACTTCGCGCGGCCAGCGGTGCCAGCCGTTCACGACGAAAAGCTTGTCCGTGTGGAGCTGCTCGATGAGACGGCAGCGTGGAATGCCGAGGCTTGGCGGCAGGAGGCGCGAGAGGGCGATGGTCTGGAGGACATCGCCGAGGTTGCCGGTGTTCCAGTAGGTGAGGAGGCGATACACGGCGGGTAGGGCGCGTCTGTCCCCAGCGCGCCGCTGAAC
>JBEBFV010000558.1:0-3529 GCA_040081795.1 Limisphaerales bacterium
CCGCAGACCGATGTTCACGCCGAGCAACGGCGCGAGCATGGCATTGAGCAGCGCGTTGCCGAGCGCGGTGAGCAGGAGGACGAGCGGGAGCTTCGCCGCCGTGTAAAGCGCCTGCTCCGGCGCGCGCCACCAGCCCATCGCCGCCCCAAACGCCGCCGAGCCAAGGACCGTCACCGCCAGCCACGTCGCGACGCGCGCGGGTGAAGCGGCTTCGGTCCACGGCGCGACGACCTCCGTCTCCCCGCGCAGCAGGACGGGGACTTGGCGGATGGGAAACGCGGCGGAATTCATGGCTCGATTTCCGCTTGTTGGAGGACAATCGCCCGCGCCGCCTCGAAGACGGTTTCGTAGAAACTGCCTTGGAGCAGGCTCGGCCCGAGGAACTCGACCGGGTCTTGCGGGCGGCCGACGCACGGGCGCAGCACCCAGCAGATTTGGCTGCCGAAGAAGAGGTTTCCCGCCAGCCACGCCAGCAGCACGCGCCACGCCGCCGCGTCGGACTCGGCGTGGGCGCGGAGCAACGGCAGCAGGCGCACGTTCGCCATCACGCCCGCGAAAGCGATGAACGACACCGTGGCGAATTGCATGAAGCGGTAGCCCAGAAACGCCGAGCGCAGTTCGAGGTTGAACGACGGAACGTTCCACCCGACGAAGAGCTGGAGCGGCGCGAACGCGCCCAGAATCGCCGCCGCGATGGTGAAGCTCATCAGCACCGCGAGCAGCGACTGCCGCAGGCCCATGTTCACGCCGAGCAACGGCGCGAGCATGGCGTTGAGCAACGCATTGCCGAGCGCGGTGAGCAGGAGGACGAGCGGAAACTTCGTGGCTGTGAACAACGCCTGCAACGGCGCCCGCCACCAACCGATGGCCGCGCCGAACAACGCCGCGCCCAGCACCATGACCAGCAGCCAGGTTCCTGCGCGCCGCCTGTCCCAGCGCTCAATCCACGCCGTCACCATCGCCGTCTCTCCCCGCAGGAGAACCGGGATTTCAGTGATGGTGGCAGCGGTGCTCATGGCGTCACGCGGTCTGCCCGACGAGTTGAGAGGCGGGCACCACCGGGCGCGTCTTGGCCTGCGCCGTCCGCCCCAGCCGCCAGAGGAAGCGTGAGACTTCGCAATGGATTTCCCGCGCAAACTCCGTGGGCCGAGCGCCGAGCGCCTTCAAGCAGTGGCCGTGGGTGAGCCAAAGCATCGCCGCCGCCGCGAGGCCGAAGAGGCGGAATTGCAGTTCCCACAGCGTGCCGCCGAGACCCCAGTTCGACACGCCGGCCGACGCCAGCCGGTCACGGTGGAAGGCCACATGCCCCGCCTCGTCGCGCAGGATGAGCGAGCACATGTCACGCAGCGGCTGGTCCGTGCAGTGCCGGCGGATGAGCCGGTAATAGACCGTGCTGACAATCTCGACGAGAAGGAGGACTTGCAGCTCGGCGCGCACGCCCATCGCGCGGCGGCACGTGAGAAACGCGGTGAAGCTCCAGTGTTCACGGACGCGCCACGCACCGACGCGGTCCACGGCGCGGCCCAGCAGCCGCGAGTGCTCGCGCTCCTCGGCGAACCACAGGTCCACGATTTGCCGCATCGCATCGCTGCTGCTGCGAAACTGCTCCGCGTCGCCTGCGATGAGGCACGCAGGCCCGCCGCCATCGCCAAGCTGATACTCGGCGAGCGAGGGCCGCAGGTGCTTGAGGACGGATTCGGGCAGGCTGAACGGCGCGGCCCAGTCCGGCTCGGCGCGCTGCTCGTGGTTGCGTTGGAAGTGGGCAATCCATTTTGCGTGGTTCATGGCGAGGCGGGGTTGGCTGCGTTGAAATCTTATTTCTCAGCCGGTTTGGAACCGCACTTCTCTCCAAGTAGCCAGAGCAGCGTGCCCGCGAAGCAGGCGATGCCGATGAAAAGACAGCCGAAGATGGCCTCGCCCCGTTCGTCGTGCTCGCGGGAATGCGCCATCAGCGCCAGGCCGGGGAAGGAGAAGAATGCGAAGGACAGGACGGCACCGGTGCGGGCGAGGGTTTTCATTACTCAGTTCAGTTAGGCAGCCAAAGGTGAAGCGGAGGCGAGTTGGGTCGCCGACTGCCCAGCGATACGCCACAGCGCCTGCTCCACCGCCTCAATCGTTGTGTCCGGCGTGCTCGTGCCGGCGGTGAGGCCGACAATTTCCGCGTCGGTGAACCACTCGGGGCGCAGGTCGTCGGGGCCTTGCACGTGATGCACGCGTGGACAGAAGCGGGCGCAGGTGGCGACGAGTTCGCGGGTGTTGTTGCTGTGCGCGCCACCGATGACGACGACCACATCGCACTGGCGCGCGAGTTCCTCGGCGGCGGTCTGGCGCTGCTTGGTGGGCTGGCAGACGGTGTCCACGAAGCGGACTTCCGACTGCGGGAAGCGCGCGCGAATGAGCGCGACGAGCTGATGCACGCGTTCGATTGGCTGCGTGGTCTGCGCGGCGATGCCGAAGCGCGGACGTTCGCGGAGCGTGGCCACGTCGGCCTCGGTGAGCACGATGTCGCACTCGGCGAGGTCTTCGGTCAGGCCGCGCACTTCCACATGGTCGCGCTTGCCGATGACGACAGGGTGAAAGCCGTCGCGCGCGAGCATCTGCACTGCACGGTGAGCGACGTGGACGAGCGGGCAAGTGGCTTCCACGACATTCAGACCCCGCTCGCGGGCGCGGCTCTTTGCGGCTTCGGAAGCGCCGTGGGCGGTGACCATCACGGTGTCGGTCTCCGCCGTGGCGGGCTGGCTGGCAAACCGGATGCCCCGCGCGCGGAGGTCGGCGAGAACGGTTTCGTTGTGGACCAGTTCGCCGAGGATGGTCAACGGCTGGCGGGCGGCTTCGGTTAGGGCGAGCGCGATTGCGTCGCGGACGCCGAAGCACATGCCGAGGTGGGAGGCGCGGAGGATTTTCATAGGGGCAACGAAGTGATGGAGTGGTGGAGTAGCGGAGTGATGGGCAGGGACCGGTGGCCAGACACCACTCCAGCACTCCATTACTCCGCTGCCAACTCTGCCTTGGCTTGTAGTTTGCACTGCAAAGTTCATGACCAGCAACAGAGAGGTTCGTTCAAACACGGTGTTCATTTCGTGGAGGGAACTCTGGCCGGCTCGATGCCGAACTGCTTGGTGATTTCCACAATCTCAGCCAGCAGTGCGACGTAGTTGCGGAAGGCTTTCTCGCCAGCGGCGGTGAGGGCGAGGGTGGTGAGCGGGCGGTTGTTTTGAAACGACTTGGCGACTGCGACGTAGCCGGCCTCCTGGAGCGTCCTCATGTGCGAGGTGAGGTTGCCGTCGGTCATCTGGAGCAAGTCGCGCAGCTCGGTGAAGGCCATCTGCGGCCGCGCCACCAGCGCGGACATGATGCCGAGCCGCCCTTTCTCGTGGATGACGCGGTCGAGTTGGAGGAATGGTTCCGGGTTCACAACGACGGTTGGCGAGATTCGGTCAGATACAAGTAGCCAGCGGCGACAAGGTGGAAACCGCCGAAGGTCGCGCCCATGATGGCGTGTGGGTTCGTCCAAAGCGCCCGGCTG
>JBEBFV010000138.1:0-13163 GCA_040081795.1 Limisphaerales bacterium
TCCCCCGATGGGGGAGAGGGAGAGGGCACTCGCGCCGAACGCGAACGTGCCCAAATCAAACTGTTCCTCCGCCTCAGCGCTGGCGGCGAGAGTGACGGACTCTCCTTTGCGTAATGCCAGCTCAAACCAGCCGGGGCTGAACGCATCGCCGCAGCCTTCCTGCCCGCGCGTGGCCTCCACGGGATGCGGCACGTTCACCGACCACTCACCCTCGTGATGGTAGCGGCCGGCGTCCGCCCAGACCTTGAGCTGACGGCTCGGCTCAGGCGTGAAGGCAAAGCCAGCGCGGCCTTGGAGCGAGTGCGAGTTGGAGCCGAGGTGGTGCTCGGAACCGGGATTGCGCTTGGTCTCGCAGTGGAAACTGCGGTCCTCGATGTCGAGGCGCACGGTGAGGCTCACGCTGCATTCCGCCGGCAGTTCACGACCCATCGCGGGCGCGTGCGGCGGGCGGATGAAGCGCAGGAGCGTCGTGTTCCTGCCGGGCACCATGCCGGCGAGCAGGTGAATCTCCACACTGCGGCCATCGCCCGCGTTGGCGACGAACTTCCAAACCGCCGGCGGTCCGGGCGTGAAGGAAACGAGGTTGTCGGCGTTGAGCGCGGTGATGAAGCCGTCGGCGTTCACCCACGCGCGCAGGCGCTTCACGAAGACGTGGCGGTCCACGGGGACGGCTGAGTGCAAGTTTGCGCCGAGCACGCAGTCGTATTTCGAGCGGACGGTGCCGAGGTCCGCACAGATGCGGGCCATCGCGCCGGAGCCGTTGGTGAGGAGGGCGAGGGAGGAAGAGTGATTAGTGAGGAGTGAGGAGTGAGGAGTCGGCTCGGATGGCAGGAAGCGGATGGTGCTGCTGGCGGCGGCGGGCGTGGCGGCGAGGCGGTCGAGAGAGAGAGTTGCGTCACCGGTGAAGGCGCTCGGCGGGAAGCTGGCGATGTGGCCGTCGGCGACGGGGATGGAGTAGGCGTGCAAGGCAGTCGCGCCAGCGTCTTGGAGTGCGGCAGTCCTCTGCCGCTGTTCGCGGCGCGCGTTTGGCAGGACGGTCTCGAAAGCGCCAGAGGGCTGGCGCAGTCCAAGACCTCGCGGAGGCAGGAGCGCGGCTTGGAACGGCGTGGCGTCCCGCACCAGCAGCCAGTGGCCGGGCGGGACAAGCAGGATGCGGTTGGTGTCCGAAAGCGTCCACTCAACGACGGGGTCGTAGCTGCTGTCCGGCGCGGCTCCAAGGCGGGAGAGAAATCCTTTTGCGTCTGTGTCCACCTGCGCGGCCAACACGCGCCAGTTGACAGCACCGAGCTGCTCGATGGGCCGCTCGTGAGCGAGTGCGGTGAGCGCGAAGGCGGCTTGGGCGCGGGCGCGACGGTAGGCTTCTCCGTGCAAGCCCTCCGGTTGCTCGGTGGCGCTGAGACAGTGCGCGGCTCCGGCGGCGAGGACGAAAGTGATTTTGCCTTCGTGGACCTCTTGGCGTGGGAGAGAGCCATCCGTTTCCGCCAGCAAGTCATGCCGCACCGCGTCGGCGGCGAGGTCGAGCGTGATGCGATGCTCACGCTCGGGGTCGGTGTTCACGAGCACGAGCACGGAGTCGCGGCCTTCCTCGGAATCACGGCGCAGTGCGTAGATGACGGAGTCGGACGGGCTGACGCGGGTGAGCTTGGCACCGTCGAAGAACGCGGGATGGTCCGCGAGCAGCGCGTTGAGCCGCGCGAGTTCGGGGACGATGTTTTGCACGCCGTCCCACGCGAGCACACGGCAGGAGTGGACGTTGATTTTCTCCGCGCAGAGCCACTCGACTCCGCAGGTGAAGCCGAAGCCGCCGTTCACGCTCGTCAGCGCGGAGAGCTGGTTGCGCAGCAGCGACCAGGTGCGTCCGCGCTTCGCGAGGCGGTCGTTGTCGTGCGTCTCGCTGTAGTGGATGAGCGTGCCGACGCGGTGGCTGTGCTTGAAGGTGTGGTCGAGGTAGCCGGCGACCTGCGCGGGGCCGAACTCCTGGAACAGCTCGGAGTAGGCCCACTGCATCCCGCCCTCGGTGAGCAGCGTTTCCGTGTCGCCCCAGCCGCCGCCGAGACCTTCGAGCAGGAAGAGCGCGTCAGGAAACTCCTCGCGCACGCGCGCGATGATGTGCTGCCACGCGGGCGCGGGCACCTTGTAGCCGGCGTCGCAGCGGAAGCCGTCCACGCCGCGACGGCACCACGTGAGCAACGCCTCGGCGATGTGCTCCCAGAGCGCGGGGTCGCGTTGTGCCAGCTCGACCAAGTCATCCCACGTCGTGCCCCACGCGCCAGGACTCTCGAAGTGGCCGTCAGGTTTACGGAGGAACCACTCGGGATGATTCTCCTGGAGCCACGAGCCCCAGCCGGTGTGGTTGATGACGATGTCGAGGAAGACACGGCCACCGCGCGCGTGGACGGCGGCGGTGAGTTCCTGAAACTGCTCGACGCCGGTCGTGCGCTGGTCGAACTCAACCAGCGCCGGGTCAATGCCCGTGAGCTCCTCCGCCGCGTAAGGACTGCCGAAGCGCCCGAAGCGCGCGTAGGTCGTGGGCGTGGGGTTCACCGGCAGCAAGTGCAGGATGCGGCAGCCCAGCGTGTCGAAGATGTGCGGAAGCTGGCGCGCGAGGTCGCGGAGCTTTCCCGACGGCGGGATGACCGTGTAGCCGAGGCGGTCCAGCTCGTTCATCTGCGCCTCGCGCGCCGGGTCGGTGGTGGCGGTGAGCGACTTCGTGTCGCCGAACATCCGGGTGAACGCGCAGTAAATCGTGTTCGCCGTGCGATAGAAACTCGGGTGGACGGTCGCGCCGAAGTTGTCCCCGTCAGGCCAGTGCTGAAAGCCGTTTGGGTCGAGTAGGTAGGGCTTCGACTTGAACCAGCCGACCTCGGTGAGCGGCAAGGTGAGCTGCCATTCGCCGTCCACCCAACTCATCGGGATGTCCCGCCACGACGCCCCGGCGAGCGGAACTTTCTCGAACTTGGACTGGATGACCTCGCGGCGAATGGCGGCGGCGCGGCCGAGGTTCGTGCGCAGGCGGGCGGTCCAGCCGGCGTCGGCCCACTCGCGGGCGCGCGGATGCGCGAGCGTGAAGGTGAGGCTGTCGCCGACGAATTGAACGCGGCGCTCGCCGGCGCCGGGAGTCATTTGGGGACGTTCCATCGGTGAACAAAGGGTAGAATCAAGACCACAGTTCAAAGCCCGCAAGCCGGAAGTGCGTGTCGAAGGTGAACGCCGTGCGGAGGTTTTGCCGCTGCATCAGCACAAACGAGACGCAGTCGGTGAAGCTCACCCGTTGGTCGGCATACTTGAGCAGGACGGTGAGGGCCTCGGCTTCCTCCACCGGGCCGGGCCGGAGGATTTCAAATCTGGCCGAGCCATAGATGAGCCGCGCCTTTTCCGCAGCGTAGGAAGGCGTGCTCCTTCGGGCGAGGAGAGTGATGAATTCGACCAGGACCAGATTGCTCGTGAGGCAGGCTTCGTTCGTGCGCTCGACCGTGTCCCAGAGCTGGAGGGCTGTCTCGTGGTATTGATCGTTGACGAGAAAGCGGCCAACGAACGCCCCTGTGTCCACGAAGATCATTCCTCGTCGTGGAGGTATTTGTCGTGGTTCAGCGAAAGGTCGGCGGGCACCGGCCCCGCATGAAAACTCCGATCAGCGAAGAACGGATCCCGCCGCCCTGCCGCTGCGCCGGACCCGCGGGCAGTCTCGCGATCCGCCTGCTCGATCAGCTCGGAAACTTGCCGCTCCACCTTTCGGGCTGTGGTCGGTTCCCAGTGCTGGAGCTTGCGGTCCAACTGTTCGGCGATGGCCATCATGCGGAAAACCCTAGTGCCCGGCTATGAGAGTGTCAATTTGGGCCTTGCGACGCAGGAACAGGATTGAACGGAGAACCCTTCGAGCGCACTCTCCGCCCGCAACCAATCCGACCACCGATGTGAACCACACCAAGGAACAGCAACGCCTCCACGAAACGCACGCCGACCCGGTCGCGCCCTGGCGCAAGTGGGGGCCGTATGTCTCCGAACGCTCGTGGGCTGGCGTGCGCGAGGATTACAGCGCGGACGGAAACGCGTGGGCTTACTTCCCGCACGACCACGCGCGCTCGCGGACCTACCGCTGGGGCGAGGACGGGCTGGCGGGGATTTGCGACCGCTACCAGGTGATGACCTTCGCGCTGGCCTTGTGGAACGAGCGCGACCCGATTCTCAAGGAGCGCCTCTTCGGCCTCACGCCCACCGAGGGCAACCACGGCGAGGACGTGAAGGAGTATTACTTCTATCTCGACTCGACGCCGACGCATTCCTACCTCAAGTGGAACTACAAGTATCCGCAGTGCGCCTATCCCTACCAGCAGCTCATTGACGGCAACCAGCGGCGCGGCCCGAGCGACCCGGAGCTGGAACTGCTCGACACCGGCGCCTTCCACGAAGACCGCTACTTCGATGTCTTCGTCGAGTATGCGAAGGCCGGCCCGGAGGATATCTGCATCCGCATCGAGGCCATCAACCGCGGCCCCGACACCGCTCCGCTGCACATCCTGCCGCACCTGTGGTTCCGCAACCGCTGGTCGTGGGGCGACGACGAGTATCCCGAGCCACGCATCCGCCTCGGTGAGCCGAGCCGCACGCATCTCACGCTCGTCGCGGATGATTCCTGCTGCCCCGGCATCGGACGGCTGCCGTTCAGCTACCGGCTCGGCGCTTACCAACTCTACGCGCAGCTCGGCGGACGCCCGCTGTTCACGGACAACGAGACGAATGCGGAACTGCTCTTCGGCCCCAAGGCGAAGAACCGCAGCCGCTTCGTGAAGGACGCCTTTCATCGCCACATCATCCACGGCGAGCAGTGCATCAACCCGCAGCAGTTCGGCACGAAGTCGTGTCTCGACTACCGCTTCGATGTGCCGCCCGGCGAGTCCGCAGTCGTGCGGCTGCGGCTGACGAACCGCGAGATGGAGCGCCCGCTGGCGGGAGTGGAGACCACGCTGCAATCACGTCGCGATGAGGCCGACGAGTTTTACAAAGCCCTCCAGCCGCGCGAGGCCACGGCGGACGAACGCCGCGTGCAGCGTCAGGCGCTCGCGGGCTTGCTGTGGAGCAAGCAGATTTACCGCTTCGACGTGAGCAAGTGGCTCAAGGGCGACAACCCCGCCGAGCCGCCGCCGGCGTCGCGCGCGAAGATTCGCAACCGCCACTGGCAGCACCTCAACTCCAAGCGCATCATCTCGATGCCGGACAAGTGGGAGTATCCGTGGTTCGCCGCGTGGGACCTCGCGTTCCAAGCCGTGCCGTTCGCGCTGGTGGACGCGGAGTTTGCCAAGCAGCAGCTCTGGCTCCTGCTCTTCGAGCAGTTCCAGCATCCGAACGGCCAGATTCCCGCCTACGAGTGGGAGTTCAGCGACATGAACCCGCCCGTCCACGCGTGGGCCGTGTGGCGCGTCTATAACATGGACCGCGTCCGCAACGGCAAGGCGGACCGCGACTTCCTCGAGCGCTGCTTCCACAAGCTGCTGATGAACTTCGCGTGGTGGGTCAACAAGGTGGACCGCGAGGGCAACAATGTTTTCGAGGGCGGCTTCCTCGGCCTCGACAACATCACCGTCCTCGACCGCAGCGAGAAGTTGCCCGACGGCACGACGCTCCAGCAGTCCGACGGCACCGGCTGGATGGGCATGTTCTGCCTGAACATGATGCGTATCGCGCTGGAGTTGGCTCGCGAAAACAAGACCTACGAGGCCACGGCGACGAAGTTTTTCGAGCACTACGTTTACATCGGCTCCGCGATGAAGCACATGGGCGGCGGCGGCATCGAGATGTGGGACGAGCAGGATGGATTCTTCTACGACGTGCTCACGCACCCGGACGGCAGCTACGACAAGTTCCGCGTGCGCTCGCTCGTCGGGCTGATACCGATGTTCGCCATCGAGCGGCTGGAGGAGAAGTGGCTGGAGCCGTTCCCCGAGTTCCGCGCGAACATGAACTGGTTCCTGAAGCACCGCGCCGACCTCGTCCAGCGCTGCGTCACCACGCTCGACACCGACGAGGGGAAAGTCCACGTCCTCGCCGTGATGAACCCGGAGCAAATCCACAAGCTCTTGCGCGTCATCTGGAACCCCGGCGAGTTCCGCTCGCCCTACGGCCTGCGCAGCCTCTCGAAGCACCACGAGCGCCACCCCTACGCCCTCGGCCACCGCAGCATCGGCTACGAGCCGGGCGAATCCATCGTGAAGCTCAAGGGCGGAAACTCGAACTGGCGCGGGCCGATCTGGTTCCCGACGACCTTCATGATGATCGAGACGCTACGCAAACTGCGGAAGGCCTACGGCGGGAAGTTCACCATCCCCGGCTGCAACGAGGACGAGACACCCATCAACCTCGACGAACTCGCCGGCGGCTTTGCCGAGCGGCTCATCCGCATCTTCGCCCGCGACGCCGAGGGACGACGCGCCGTCTTCGGCAAGAACGAGAAGTTCCAGACCGACCCGCACTGGCGCGACAACGTGCTCTTCTACGAATACTTCCACGGTGACACCGGCGAAGGCCTCGGCGCCTCGCACCAGACCGGCTGGACCGCGCTCATCGCCTCGGTGATTGACGAGTGGCGGAAGTAGCGGAGCGCCGGTCTCCGACCCGGCGTGATGGCGTTGTTCGGTGGTTATGCATCGTCGAAGCAACGCGACTGACACCCTGAAGGGTGGACCCCAAACGCCGGGTCGGAGACCAGCGCTCCACTGAACATCGGACAGTCAGTTTCCGGCCGCGCTCACCGAGAGCACATCCCCGTCTTCGCACTCTGCGGTCACCTCGAAGGGGCGGCAGCAGACTTCGCAATCGGTGACGAAGCGTTGCGAAGAAATGTTGGTGTCCAGCACCAGCTCCGTGCCTTGTCCGCAGAAGGGGCAGTCCACCGTGGCTGTGTCTTGCATGCCGGCAAGCTGCTGTGGGAGCGGGCCGGCGGCAAGCGGTAGTCGCAATCTTCTGGTTGCGAATCAAATCCAGCAGCGGCGCTCTGTGAGCGCAGAAAGAAACGTGCGAGACGACGCCGGTCGCAGACCGCCGCTACAGTTCGCAGGCTGATGCCTTCGACTACGGGGTCCGCTGCGGCAAATAGTCCGGCAGCGGCTTGATCACGCCATGCTTCACCAACGCGATGATGAGGAGCGTGTAGGCCAGCGAGATGCCGATGTCGGCGATGAGCTGCCGGCGGGTGTATGGCTTGGGCTCGCCAGAAATAACCTGCTGCGCGCCCTTCTGCATGAGCACGAGGCCGAGGATGTTGGTCAGCCAGTAGCCGAGGACGAAGCTTGCACCGAAGACTGCCGGCCAGAACAGGCTTACCACCCACGCAAACGCCAGCGCGAGCGGGACGTTCACGAAGAGGTCGTTCCACCACGACAGCGGCGAGAGCAGGAAACCGATGAAGGCGAGCGTGCTGCCGGTGAGTTTGCGTTTCCAGGGCATCGGAATGGCGATGGTCGAATTGCGAATGGAGTATCCGGCGGGCGCACGGCGAAGGATTCGCCATTCATCATTCATCATTCGCAATTTGTTCATTCCAGCACCCGCATCTGCACGGCGTCCACGATCTGCGTGCCGCTGGACATGGCACTGATGATGACGACGGTGTGGCCGCGATGGAGGATGCCGGAGGTCTTCATGTTGGCGAGCGCGACATCAATGTTCTTCTCCGGGTCGTTGTAGTCGAAGGGGAACACGACCGGCGTGACGCCCCAGTTGAGTGCGAGCGAGTCGGCGAGCGGCCACGTCTCGCACACGGCGTAGATGGGCGAGAAACGCGGGCGCAGCCAGGAGGTCCAGCGGGCCATGTTGCCGCGCCGGGTGAAGACGATGACGGCCTCGGCGCGGAGCTGGTCGGCCATGACGACGGCGCTCTTGACGAGCTTCTGGCGCGGGCTGGTCAGCTCGGCGCGCTCGTGATAGCCGGCGTTGCCGCTGCGCTCGATGCGCCGCGCGATGCGGTCGAAGACCTCGATGCACTTCACCGGGTATTTGCCCACGGTGGTCTCGCCGGAGAGCATGATGGCGTCGGTCTGCTCGAAGACGGCGTTGGCCACGTCGGTGATCTCGGCGCGCGTGGGCATGGGGTTCTCGATCATGCTCTCGAGCATGTGCGTGGCGACGATGACGGGCTTGCCGACGCGGAGGCAGATCTTTACGACCTTGCGCTGGATGATGGGCAGCTCCTCGTAGGGCACCTCGATGCCGAGGTCGCCGCGCGCGACCATGATGCCGTCGGCCTCGGTGATGATCTCGTCAATGTTCTTCACGGCCTGCTGGTCCTCGATCTTGGCGATGATCTGCGGGCGATGCTTGGAACTCTGGGTGAGCGCGCGCAGTTGCATGATGTCCTTCGCCTCGCGCACGAAGGAGAGGGCGATGTAGTCCACGCCGAGTTCGAGGCCGAGGGCAACGTCGGCGATGTCCTTCGCGGTGAGAGCGGGGAGGCTGACCTTGACGCCTGGGAGGTTGATGTGGCGGCGGCTGCCGAGCTTGCCGGGCGTGAGCACTTCACACTCGACCTTGTTGTGGTGCTTGGCGAGCACCTTCATGTGGATGGAGCCGTTGTCGAACAGCACGACGTCGCCGACGCTGATGTCGCTGACGAAGTGCTCGTAGTTCACGTCCACGGAATGCTCCTCCTCGCTCTTCTCGCCGCGCACGGTGAGCATGAACTTCTGGCCGGGCTGGAGATCGAGCGGCACGGGGAGATCGCCGGTGCGGATGGCCGGCCCCTGCGTGTCCATGAGGATGCCGATGGAGCGCTTGCGGTCCTCGGCGGCGGCGCGCAGATGCTTCACAGTGGCGCGCACCCAGTCGTGCGGGGCGTGCGACATGTTGAGGCGGGCGATGTTCATGCCGGCGTCCACGAGCTGGCCGATGATCTCCGGCGAACTCGTGGCAGGCCCGAGCGTGGCAATGATTTTGGTGCGGCGCATAGGCGGTGTATCGGGGAAACACTCGGCTGGCGGCGGCCAGCCCAACGTGGGCGACGATAGTTGCGCACACACGGAATGAAAGCGCCAAGTGCGCCCGGAAAAAACCTTTGCGCGCCCGTGCCCATTCGCTAGGTTCCCGCCACGGTTTGTCCGATGGTGTAATGGTAGCACAAGGCCCTTTGAAGGCCTTTGTCATGGTTCGAATCCATGTCGGACAACCAAAAACACAGAGGAAATCGAAGAAATACGGCCTGCGGACACAGATTTGTCACAGGTTCTCCCTGAATCCACCGAGGCGGATGTGATCAAGTGGCCCAAGAAAGTGAAGCGCCACGGCAAGGTGCTCGCAAAGATTTACCGCTCGGAAGGGCGGCGCGGCTACCGCGTGTGCTGGCAGCCAGTCGAGGGCCGGCGGCTCATGAAGTCCTTCGCCACTTACGGTGGCACCAAGGGCGCGCTCCAATTCGCCGAGGCAGTCGTAAAGGAAATCGCCACTGGTTCGGACACTGCGCGCCTCACCCCCAAGCAGGCACGCGCCGCTCTCTCAATTATCGACGCGCTCGACGCCTTCCACCGCAAGACCGGCCGCTCCATCGCGCCACTCCAGGCCGTCACAGAATACCTCGACGCCGCGAGCAAGCTCGGCAAGCAGCACTCGCTCTCTGCCGCCGTGACCGGCTACCTCTCCACAGTGGCCACCGTCCAGCGCGCGGACGTGTCTGTGGCAGCGGAGGAGTTCCTTGCCGCTTGCACCGCCAAGACCAAGGCCCCCGATGGCAAGCGCCCGCAGTTGTCCAAGGTGTATGCCTACATGACCGGCCACTTCCTTCGCCGGTTCACCGACACCTTCAAGGGCTACGCTGTGTGCGACCTGACCAAGGACAACATCGACCAGTTCCTCGGCTCGCTGTCAGAACTCGCGCCCAAGACCCGGAACCACTACCGCGCCACCATCAAGATGTTCCTCGGCTGGGCTGTGAAGAAAGACTACCTGGCCGTGACGCACAGGCTCTTTGACGCCTCTGCCATGAAGCCCGAACCGCTCACGTCGGAGGACACGGACTACTACCGCCCCGCCGAACTGCGGCAACTGCTCGACCACGCGGACGACGAGCTGCGCCCCATCATCGCGCTCTGCGCGTTCGCCGGTTTGCGCCTGAATGAATCGCTGCGCCTCACTTGGGACGACGTGTTCAGACGGCGCGGCCATGTGGACATCACCTCGGCCAAGAGCAAGACCCGCAGCCGCCGCCTCGTCGAGATCGTGCCCGCGCTGGCGGAGTGGCTCCGCCCCTGGCACCAGCGCACCGGTCCGCTCTGGTCGCAGAGCGTGGACCGTTACATGGAGCGGTCCGTCGAACTGCGGGAGTCCCTCGGCATTCCCTCCCGGCGCAACGGGCTAAGACACGCCTTCTGCACCTACCACTACGCGCTCCACAAGGGCAACGAGCACTACACCGCGCAGCAGGCCGGCAACTCCCCGGCCATGATTCACGCGCACTACAAGGGCCTCGCCACCGAGGAGGAGGCGAAGGAATGGTTCGCCGTGTGCCCGTCCGACGCCGCGCAAAACATCGTCAGCCTGCCCATCGCCGCCGGAGGTGCCGCATGAAAAAGACCATCACCATCACACTCGACGAATACGACGCGCGGCTCCTGGAAGCTGCCATCCGCACCACCCGGCGGCCTTTCAGCTCCGGCGAGGAAGTGGACCGGTCGCAACGCCGTTACGTCTTGGGCTGGATGCTGCGCTCCGTCGCCGCCGCCATCATCCGCCAGGGGAATATGCCTGCGCCGCTCGCGGTGGAACTGCGGCATGAAACCGAGGCGGAGACGTGGCAACGGTTGCGGAAGCAGTTGCCCCGACCGTCGCTGCCCCCGCTGACGGGCGGCGGCCCGCCTTCGTGGTTGAACTGAATCCGCAAGAGCCATGCAGAAGTCATCTCCAAAACAGGCGCGCGGCGAACTCGTCCGGGAGGAATGGGACTTCCGTGCTCGACCGACCCAACGGAAGAGGAAGCAATCCACGCAGCCGCCGAAACGCGCTGAACTGGCCGAGGAGGACGCCAAGAAATTCGAGCGCTTCGGCTTCCTCCCTGATGACCAGGTGCTTGCCTGTTGGGACTACGAACGTGCCCGACTCGACGCGAAACACGCCAAGCAAATCCAAGGGTGGCGAAGTGGAGCCGAGGAGCAGTCCTTTCCAGCGCTCCTGCACTTACGGCAATCGCGGTATGGGAAGGAGGAGCGAACTCCTTGGGAGTTTTACGCCTACTGGCCGGAATGGCCCAACCTACCATTTTTGAAAGTGCCAGAAGCCGAGCGCCGCAAGCGTTGGGAGCGCTGGACCGCGCGTTCCTTCGACACATCCCCCGCTCTACCGAGCGTTTGCTTCCACTATCTCTTGGGCCATGCCGAGTGGATTCCCGACAGGGGTGAAGACAAGCCGTGGGCTGGTGAGTTCGCGCACTCGCGGATTGACCCGCAAGCCGGCGTCATCACGTTCGACGACAAAGGGGCTGACTTGCCTCCGGGCTTCCGATGGCGCTCGGATGAGGAAATTGCTGCGTTCAGGGTCAATTTCTCGCAGCCCGACGAGACGCTCGCGTCTCAGTTCAAACGATGGTTGTGCGAGCGGCGGGCGCAAAATGGGATTCCAAGTCCCAACGTAGTCGGAGAAAGGTCGCAGATTCAGCAGACGCGGAAGGAACTCGTAACCCTGGGCGTCTGGCGTCTGGTTGCGCTGGGATGTATGTCTTACACAGCGGCAGAGGACTACACGGAAGCCGTGGCGGGAAAGGCGCTGTGCTCGGGAAAGGCTGGCTGGAGCAACAATTTCCGCCGCGCCACGGGAGAGGACGGAGGATTCGGGATAGCCCTGACGGCACACTGGCACCGAACGAGAGGCGCGTCGGACAAGGCCAAGCGGTCGTAGGCGCATATTGCGCGCCCTGCGCGCCGTTCATTCTGAACAATCTGATTCAGAGCGAACGACGGCGTATTCGCATAGCAGCAAGATGCTGCAATGTTGAATTGCACGTCACCTGACTCCGCAGAAAAGGCAACACCCTTCCTCGACTTCCTCGGCCTCTGCGCCCGCGTGCCCTACTCGCCACGCGCACTGCGCTCCCTCGTGAAGCGGGGTGACATCCCCAGCATCCGCCTCCCCCGCTGCCGCAAGCTCCTCTTCGACTGGGTCGCCGTTGAAGCTGCCCTCCGCCGCAACGCGAAGGGAGTCGTTCAGTGAGCATGACCTTCACCAAGCTGTTTTCGAGCCTCACCGAAAGCTCGGTTTGGTGCCAGGACGACCACACGCGGCTCGTGTGGATTGCGATGCTGGCGATGGCCGACAAGCACGGCCGGGTGTGGGCATCGGTCCCCGGCCTCGCCAACCGCGCGCGGGTGCCGGTCGAGGCTGTGGAGCGCGCCTTGGGCATCTTCCTCGCACCTGACCCGCACAGCCGCACCAAGGCCTTCGAGGGCCGCCGCATCGAGGTGATCGACGGCGGCTGGCGGCTGCTGAACCACGCGAAGTATCGGGCACTGCGCGACGAGGAGGACCGCCGGGCCAAGGATGCGGAGCGGCAGCGGCGATGCCGTGCCACCCGTCACGGCGAGGGCGTGACAGTCACGCCGAGTCACGCCATTGCAGACGCAGCACCAGAATCAGAAGCAAAGAGAGGGGATGCGCCCGCGCGCGGAGCTTCCGCCGAAGTGCCTGACTTGAAGCAGGCCGAAGCGATGGTCATGGCCGACGGAATCCCCGCCGGCTTCATCGCCCTCGCACACGCTGACTGGACGGACAACGAAGGATGCAACGCGAAGGGAACGCCGAAACCTTGGCCCGCCTACATCCGAACCCGCTGGCGATATGAGGCCGGCGAGTGGAGTAACGGCACTCACCGAGGCCAGAAACGCAACGGCAAGCCCACCGCCGCCGCCAAGCACACGCCCGATGCTTGGGCACTTAACCAGAAACCATGAACACCAAACCAGAGACCATGAACACCACCAACGACAGCCCAGAGAACCCCGACAAGAATTGCCGCGAGTGCGGCCAGCCCTTCAAGTGCGACTTCCCCGCCGTGGCGCGGTTCGTCCACGTCTGCCCCGTGTGCTCCGAGCGCCACGCCGCCCAAGGCCAGCAGCGCGCGGTGGTGGACGCTTCAGCGGCGCGGCGCACCCGATGGCAAAGCTTCTGCCCGCCCGCCTACCTCACCACCGACC
>JBEBFV010000139.1:0-13145 GCA_040081795.1 Limisphaerales bacterium
AAGGAAGAGGGCGCGGCGCGCTACGAGTTCAAGGTGGAGAAGGCCGGCGACTACGAAGTCCGCGTCAGCTACAGCCCGCACGAGAACCGCGCCACCAACACGCGCGTCGTCATCGAGAGCGC
The DNA here is from genome assembly GCA_040081795.1 of Limisphaerales bacterium. Lineage (GTDB taxonomy): Bacteria > Verrucomicrobiota > Verrucomicrobiia > Limisphaerales > SXTU01 > SXTU01. The sequence goes on from JBEBFV010000139.1 coordinate 123, forward strand.
CGACGGCGTGAAGGAGGCCACCATCAACCAGCGCAACAAGCCCCCGCTCCCGCAAAACTTCATCAGCCTCGGCACCTTCAACTTCGCCCCCGGCAAGCCCGCCGTCGTCACCCTCGGCGGCAAGCCCGCCGACGGCAACGTCCACGCCGACGCGGTGCAGTTGCTGCCGAAGTGACTCGATGATGTAGCGGCGGTCTGTGACCGCCGACCTACTCAAGACCGGCGCTCACAGATCGCCGCTACAAGCTCGGAGTGTGCCGGGCGCAGGGAAGTTTCCTTGCCTCGCCGCCGTGCCTGTGAAATTTTCGCGCCCACTTTTATGGCGCACGTCAAACTCCACATCCCCGGTCCGGTCGAAGTCAGCGAAAAAACCTTTAAGGCCCTCTGCTCGCCCATGATCGGCCATCGCGGCCAGGGCTACAAAGACCTCGTCGCGAAAATCCAGCCGCAGCTCCAGACGCTGCTGGGCACCAAGCAGCTCGTCTATCTCTCCACCTCCAGCGCCTGGGGCGTGATGGAAGGCGCGCTCCGCAACCTCACCCAGAAGAAAGTCCTCTGCTGCATGAAGGGCGCGTTCTCGGACAAGTGGCTCGACGTCGCCAAGCGCTGCGGCAAGGACGCCGAGGGCCTGCAAGTCCCGTGGGGCTCGCCCATTCGCGCCGAGGCCATTGATGCCAAGCTCGCCACCGGCCAGTTCGACTCGCTCACACTCATCCACAACGAGACCAGCACCGGCACCATGTCGCCGGTTGCCGAGATCGCCGCGCTCAAGGCCAAGTATCCCGACGTGATGTTCATCGTGGACGCGGTCAGCTCGATGACCGCGCTGCCGCTGAACTTCGACGCGTTGGGCGTTGACGTGCTCCTCGCCGGCACGCAGAAGGCCTTCGCCCTGCCGCCGGGCTTGTCGGTCTTCACCTGTTCTCCCGCAGCGCTGGCGAAGGCCGCGACCGCGAAGGACCGGGGTTACTACTTCGACTTCGTCGAGTTCGAGAAGAACGCGAAGGAGAACATGACCCCCAGCACGCCGAGCATCTCGCACACCTACGCGCTGGCGAGCAAGCTGGACGAGTTTTTCGCCGAGGGCCTCGACGCCCGTTACGCACGGCACACGCAGACGAATCAGATGACCCGCGACTGGGCGGCGAAGCACGGCTTCACGCTATTCCCCGAGGCGGGCTTCGAGTCCATCACGCTCACTTGCGTCAACAACGGCGCGAAACCCGGTGGCCGCGTTGTGGACGCCGCCAAGCTCCAGAAGCTCGCGAAAGAACAGGGCTTCCTCATTGACGGCGGTTACGGGAAAATCAAAGGCACCACCTTCCGCATCTCGAACATGGGCGACGAAACGCCCGCGACGATGAATCAGCTCTACGCTGCGCTGGACTCCGCGATGGCGAAGCTCTGATCACGTTCTTCTCCCTCTCCCCCACTGGGGGAGAGGGGATTCGCAACGGGTTTTCATCACTTCCTCAGCGTCTTTAGAAACGCGTAGAAATCCGCGACCTCCGTATCCTTCAGCCCTGCGAGCAAGCCCGTGGGCATGAGCGAAACGCGTGTGTCCACCACGCCCGCAACTTCGTCGCCCAAGAGCCGCACCGTCGTGTCCGGACCGGTCTGCACGAGCTTGGCCGTGGGCGAGTCATAGACCATGAAGCCCGTGTGGCTGCCGCCGGACTTGGTCGTGACCAACTTCGGCAGATACGTCGGCGAGATGTCGCGGCTCGGGTCGAGGATGGCGATGAACAGGTCTTCGCGCGAGAGCCGGCTCGCCACGCCCGTCAGGTCCGGGCCGATGCGCGTGCTGGTGGAATGGCAACGGTGGCAGGCGCGCTCCTCGTAAAGCTGCTGGCCGCGCTTGGCATCGCCTGAGTCCCACGCGATGGCGGGCAGGCGCTTGAGGAACGCTGCGGTGTCCTCGTCGCCGCCGAGCAATTCCTTCGCGGCGGCGGGATGCGTTTTGGCGAACCAATCGAACCACGGGTCGTAGGCTTTCACCAAATCGCCGGCCTCCGTAATGGCGATGGGCTGGTCGCTCCACTTCGCGAGCAAGTCCGCGAGTGCCGTGCGCGCGGCCTTCTCTCGCGGGGCCGCGCAGTGGCGACGGAGCGATGCCAGTGCGGCGGCAAGTTCCGTCGGCGTGGCCTCACCATCTAGTTTTGCGAGCGACTTCGCGGCGAGTTCCACCACGGCGGGCTGGAAGGAGCCGAGCGCAGTGACGAACCGGACGCGGTCATCGGGCTGCGGGGCGCGGGCGAGCACGCGGAGGATGGCATCTTGGATACTCGTCTGCGTCCACTGCTGGCGGAGTGCCGGAAACAGCCTGTCATCCGGCAGCACGGCGAGGAAGGCGACGAGTTCGGCAGTCCAAGGCGGAATAATGGTCTTGGCTGCCAACTCTCCGACTGGAAGGTCTGGGTGTGGCGGAAGGAGGCCCGCCCGGCGTTGGAGCGCCTTCAGCAGGATGCGCGCGGCCAAGGGTTGCTCGACTGGCTCAAGACGCTGGGCGAACACCGCGTGGTCGGGCAGGTTGAAGTTGGGTGCGACGACGAGCGCGGGGCCAAGTGCCGGGTCGCGCTTTAACAGGAGGCTGAACATGTCCGCCACCCGAACAGGCCAGAAGCGGCTCGGTTCTTTCTTGTCCGCGAGCATCTTGTGGTGCAGCCCGGCGATGGCGTGGGCAATCCAGAGCGGTTCAGTGGGAGTGCTCCGTGGTCCAGACAACCGGGCAACAACCATCAGGAAGTGAATGTCGTCCTCAACGGGGCTGGTTTCGGTGATTTTGTCGAGAATGCCCATGGTGAGGAAATCACCGGGATGGGCCGAGAGCATGGCGAACAACCGGCCGAGTTCGCGGTCCAATTCGGCGTCGCCGGTTGGGAAGCCCTCGGAGCCGGTCGCAGATTTGCTGGCCGTGGTGGGATGGAATCCGCTCGGGCTTGGCCGCGACAAAGCCGTCGTAGGTGTCGGGCTTGTCCTGCACGAGCTTCACGTCGCCGAGGCCGAGCTGGAGCAGGCGCACGGCGTCGAGCCGCGTGACCGGGTCACGCGACGTGGCGGCGACGAAGGCGGCGTTGTTGAAGTAATGCGATTGCCAGTTCGGGTCGTCACTGCGCTCGGGGCCGTAGATGCGCAGGATGCCGAGGCGCTGGCGCTCGGTGAGCTGGCGGGGCAGCGGAGTGCGCGCGAAGACTTCGATGCCAATCGCGCGTGCCGCCAGCACGGTCGCCGCGCGCACCCGGCGGTCATCTGAGTTCAGGCCGCGATACCAATCGGGCGAAGGAAGCCTCTCATTAGCACCGGGCTTCAGCCCGGTGTTGCCGGATGCAACGGAGGGAAACCGTTTAAACGGTTTCCCGTCGTCACCGGTTGTTTCCACCCGGCTGAAGCCGGGTGCTAATGAGATTAGGGACTCCCACGCGGCGCGGGCGATGCGCGGGTCGTCGCGGTGGGTGAGGCCGGCGAGGAAGGCTGCGGCACCCGGCTCAACACTGCGGGCCAACGCCCACACGACGCGTGCGACGAGTTCCGGTTCGCCACTGGCCGCGAGCTTGCGTGCGAGTTCGGGGCTGAGGCCGTCGAAGAGTTCGACTTGCACTTCCACGGCACGGATGCGTTCAAGAGTCGTGAGCTGCCGGTTCAGCGCGGCTTGCTCGAAGGCGGGTTTGCCGAGTTCCTTCGCCAGCGGCACCCACTTCGAGCGGGACCAGCTTGCGAGCGGCTGGGGCGCGGCCAAGACTTGGTGAAGCGGGCTGTTGTCGGGCTTTTCCACCGGCAGCTTGCCCGTGTATTTCACACGAAAGACGCTGCCGATAGTGCCGCGTCCACCGATGGCCACGAAGAGGTCGCCGTCCGTGCCGACCACGGCGTCCACGGGCGCGAAGCCGGTGTCGCCCGCCGTCTCCATGAAGATTTCCATCTGCGTGTCGAACGTGCTGCCGCGCCGCGTGAGCGGGAAGAAGTAGATGCGCCCGAAGGTCCAGCAGATGGCGAAAAGGCCGTCGCGGTAGCGCTCGGGGAAGGCGCGGTGGCGATAGACGAAGACGCCCGTGGGCGAGCCGCGCCCGACTTCCCAGAGGCGCTCGGTGTTGTCGGGCCAGGCGGGCGGGCGGTTCCAGGCGTGGCCCCAGCCCTTGAGCACCCAGCCGTGGTGCGCGCCAGTGGCGATGTCGAAGATGCGCGTGCCGGAATACCACGGCAGATGGTGGTCGCGCTCGCCGTCGGCATCGTAGGTGAAGACTTGGCCGAGGGGATGGAAGTCGAGGTCGTAGGGATTGCGGAAGCCGTGCGCGAGGACTTCGCTCGTTTTGCCGTCGGGCGAGATGCGGACGAGCGCGCCGGCGTTGACCTGCTTGATGGGTGAACCGGGGAGCTTCGCGTGCTCGGCGGAGATGCCGGCGTCGTTGCCGCTGATGAGGTAGAACCAGCCGTCCGGGCCTTTCACGATGCCGTTGGCCGAGTGCTCGCCATCGCGCTCGGTGCGGAGCCAGAACTCCGGTTCACCATCGGCCACACCGTCGCCGTCCGTGTCGCGCCAGCGGCGGATGCCGCCGTCGCCATTTAGGATCAGGTCGGGGCCGTCGAAATACATCCCGTGCGCGCCGGTCTTGCTGGCCTTCACGAAGAGCGTGGCCTTGTCGGCTTTCCCGTCGCCGTTGGTGTCGTGGAGGACTTTCACAAAGTCCTTGCCGGCGACGGCGATGCGGCCCTTCGCGTCCGTGGTCATGGAGAAGATGTCGTGCGCGAAGTCGTCTCCGGCGTAGAGCGAGACCTCGAAGCCATCGGGCACGCGGAAGCCGTGGCTCACGGCGGCGGGGCAAGGAAGCGCGAAGGCGACGAACAACAGCAGAAGGGCAGCGCGGCGGTGCATGGTGAACAGACTTCGCAGGGAGCGTAGGCGTTCACGCGTCGGCTGCAAGCCGCCGGCACAGTGGCTTTGCAAATCTGGGCGAGCCTTGGGCAAGCGGCGGTGAGCCGGGCGCGGACTCCGGCTCCAAGGTCACGTCGTATGAGACGAGTCCTCTCCATCAGCGAAGTCGTTGAAACGCTGTCGACTCCCAGCGGCGCGGTCGAGGTGCTGGCCACCGGCGACGCGGGCTACGACGAGGACAGGGCGCAGATGGAGATGCGGCTGGACAGCCGGTTCCGTCCAGTCATGGCCAAGTCAGACGGTCGCTGGCCGCTGCCAGCACGCCTCCCGCAGCGAGACACGGTGAAGATGAGTCTCGACTGGCAGGAGGCGCTGCCGGCGGCCCGCGACATTTTCCGGGACTGGGCGAAGCGAGTTCACCAGTCGGTCAGCAGCACCAAGAACCTTAACTGAACAGGCTTATGCTTGCGAAATACCACATCGAATACGCCATGCACGTAGGGCGGAACGCCCACGTGAACCACTACCAGACGGACGACCCAGTCGCCGCCGAGGAGTTCCTCGTGCATGTGCTGGAGCACGGCTACAGGTTCCAAACAATCCGTCATGAAGGCGTGGAGCTGCCGCGCCACGAGTCCGACAAGATGCTCAAGACGGCAGCGGGCGTGCTCGCCTCGCGGCACCTGTGCGCGTCGCTGGGCATCAAGCCGGAGGAAGAACACTTCCGCTTCGGCTTTGCCGCGTGAGCGAAGTGCGGTGGATGCAAGAATTGGGAAATGCGCCCGTGCGCTGATGAGACCCGGGCGCGCAGCCGGGATTGCCTTATGAAAACGAAAACCGTTCTCAGCGCAGTGCTGACAGTTGCCATCTTTGCCGGCGTCGCCGCAACCGTCGCGCCGAACGACCCGAAGATCACCACGCGCGAGGTGATGAAGCTCAAGCTGGAAAGCTCGCAAAAGGTGCTGGAAGGCATCGCCACAGAGAACTTCGTCACCATCTCCGCCAACGCGCAGAAGCTCGTGGTGTTGAGCCAGGCCGCCGGATGGCAGGCGCGGCAGACGCCGGAATACAAGCAGTTCACCGCCGAGTTCCGCCGCCACGCCGAGGCGCTGCAGAAGGCTGCGCGCTCCGAGAACGTTGACGCAGCGTCAGTCGCGTGGTTCCAGCTCACGATCAGTTGCGTGAACTGCCATCGGCACATGCGCGGCGTGCAGACGGTGCGGCTGCCGGAGATACCAGCGGCGCAAGTTGTCGCCGGGCAGTGAGGCGGGACCAGATGATGGGTGGCGGGGCCGAGCTGCCCAGACCGGGCGTGGGATGAACGGTTCTCCTGCTCGTAATCCTGATCCTGATCCCGCTCCCGCTTTCGCCTTGGCAAGGGAGGAGCAGGATTAGGATCAGGATTACGTGCAAGAGGGGAAAGGTGTTAGCCGCCCGGCCGGCTACTCAGACACCGGCTACTCAGAATGTTTGCACTTCCCCCGTCCGTGCCTACACTCCGCGCTTTCTCACGGCCATGAAACATCTGTTGAGCATCGAGAATTTGTCCCGCGTGGACATGGAAACCATCCTGTCGGCGACTGCGACCGTGAAGCGCCAGCGCGGGCATCACACGTCCCTGCCGCTCGCGGGCAAGACGTGGGCGCTCATCTTCGCCAAGTCCTCCACGCGCACGCGCGTGTCCTTCGAGGTCGGCCTCCGCGAGCTGGGCGCGAACGTGATGTTCCTCAGCGCCGCCGACATCCAGCTTGGGCGCGGCGAGCCGATCAAGGACACTGCGCGCGTGCTGGGCCGCATGGTCCACGGCGCGGTCTTCCGCACGTTCGCGCAGGCGGACGTGGAGGAATTTGCGCGCTACGCGAACATCCCGACCATCAACGCCCTCACGGACGAGGAGCACCCGTGCCAGATCCTCACGGACATCTTCACGTTCCAGGAACAGCGCGGGCCGATTCGGGGAAAGGTTGTCACTTTCGTGGGCGACGGCGCGTGCAACGTGCCGGCGAGCTGGGTCTTCGCCGCCGCGAAGCTCGGCTTCGAGCTGCGCATCGCCGCGCCGAAGCAGTTTCAACCGCCCCTGTCGCTGCTGGAGCGCGCGGGGTTCACGCACGTTCACGCGCAGCCGGCTCTGACGGGCGAAGTCATCACCGCCACGATCGCCGCCACCGGCGGGAAGGTCGTGCTCACCGCTGATTTGCAGACCGCCGCGACGGGCGCGCATCTGCTCTACACGGACGTGTGGGTCTCGATGGGCAAGGAGGCCGAGGCCGCCGAGCGCATCCATGCGCTCACCGGCTACCAGATCAACGCGGCGCTCGTGAAGCTCGCCGCGCCTGACGCGTTGGTGATGCACTGCCTCCCGGCATATCGCGGCAAGGAGATTGACGACGCCACCTTCGAGGCGCACGCGCAGACGATCTTCGACGAGGCGGAGAACCGCCTCCACACGCAGAAGGCGATCATCGCGTGGCTCGTCACGTAGACCTCACTTCCTCGCGTCCAGCACGGCTTCCACCAGCAAGCGCGCGGCACTGTTCAACTTTGTGTCGGGATTGCCGGGCGATTTGTCGTGGTCGTCCACGAGCGAGTCGTTCCACGACACCACGAGGTCGAGGCTAGGGATCACCCAGAGAGTCCGCTTCGCACCGTGGCCGGAGGCGAGAATGGTGTCCAACGGCGCGGTGGGCAGGGCGAGCCTTCCTTGGCTGTCTTTGCGGTTTAGCCACCAGTTGAAGCTGTAAACGCCCGGGCCGTTGGGCGTGATGCTCTTGGTTCCGCCCAGGCTGCGCTGGCCGGGGAGCATCTCGGCGTCTTGCTTGCTCGTCAGCGGAGTGCTGGCCGGGATTGGTGAATTGAACATCGTCTCAAACGCGCTGGCGGGGACGAGCTGCTCGTAGCGCCACCTGCCCTTGTGCAAAGCCAGCAATCCGAACCGCGCGAAATCCCGGACGGAGAGCGCGAGCCGGCCCGGGCGTGGTTTGTCAAAGGAGATGGAGTCTTGAAACTGCATCGGCCCTGCGAGCCGCTGGCGGAATGCGTCGAGGCCGGGCTGCTGGAGGACTTTCTCGGTGAGGGTGTCGTAGTAGAGCGCGAGCGCGAAGTCGTTGTAGGAATAGGCCGCGCCGGGCTTCTCCGCGAGGCCGTAGCCGGAGGTTTGAGAAGCGAGGTGCCGCCATGTCATCGTCTTATCCTTGCCGTTGTTCAATGCATTCAAGCGCGGCTCGAAGTCCGCGACGAGCGCATCCGGACTCCCGAGCTTCCTCTCCCGAATTGCAAGGAAGAGCAACGTGCTGATGACGGGCTTCACGGCCGAGGCCACGTCGTAGCTCTTGGACTGGTCACCCCACGCAAACGCCATCTTTCCATGCCGCACCACGCAGCCGCGGCCACCAACGATGTCGCGGATGGCTTCGAGTTTGGCAGTGGCAAGGCCAGCGGCTTCGGGGACGCATGCTTCCCATTGAATGCCAGGCCAGGTTTGAGCGACTGCTGGAACGAGGGATGCAGAGAGACACAGCCAGAGCGCGACAGCTTTCATGGCTGGACGGCTCAACGGTGGCGGAAGCTGATGCGCGCCTTGCTGAGGTCGTAGGGGGACATCTCGGCCTCGACCTTGTCGCCCACGCTGATGCGGATGAAGTTCTTGCGCATCTTGCCGGAGATATGAGCCAGCACCTCGTGGCCGTTGGGTAGCGCGACACGGAACATGGTGCCCGGAAGGACTTGGGTCACAGTCCCGGTGAACGTGATCGGCTCTTCTTTTGCAGTCATCGCGGCAGTTAAGAGTGCGCGGAAATTGCCGGGCCTGAATCGTGATTGCAACCCTGAATTGAGCCGGAATCGGATCGCCGTCCGCGCGAAAACACCCGCCAGTCCCCTGCCCTTCCGGTTCGAGAATGAACACGCGCCCGCTGATCTTTTGCATTGTTTTCCCCGCCCGCTCGTCTTGACTTCCCGCATGAACAAACGCCCGTTCCTCCGCCGCGCCGCGCTGCTGGCCGCCTGCGCCTTCACCCTCTCCCTCCACGCCCATCCCGCCGCCGACGCGATGACTGCGGCTGCGAAGAAGTTCCTCGGCACGCTCAAGCCCGACCAGACGGCCAAGGCCCACTACACCGACATCAAGGCCGACGCCCGCCAGGCCTGGCATTTCATCCCGACCGAGATGGTCACGTTCGGCCGCAAGGGCCTGCCCATGACGGAGATGTCCGAGGACCAGCGCAAGCTCGCCCTCGCGCTCCTGCAATCCGCCATGAGCGAGCACGGCTACGCCAAGGCCACCGGCATCATCAGCCTCGAATCTGTGCTCAAGGAATTCGAGAAGAACTCCAAGGTGGACCGCAACCCGATCAAATACTTCGTCAGCATCTACGGCACGCCCGACGCGAAGGGCACCTGGGCCTGGCGCTTCGAGGGCCACCACCTCTCCCTGAGCTTCACCATCGTGGACGGCAAGGAAGTCGCCGCCGTCCCGTCCTTCATGGGCACCAACCCGGCGGAAGTCCGCGAGGGGTCGAAGAAAGGCCTGCGCGTGCTGGGGGTCGAGGAAGACCTTGGGCGCGAACTCGTGAAATCCCTCTCCGCCGACCAGCGCAAGACGGCGATCTTCGCCGAGAAAGCCCCTGCCGACATCATCACCGGTGCCAAGGTCAAGGCGGACCGCCTCACCCCCGAGGGCATCGCCTACGCCAAGCTCAACGCCGCGCAGAAGGATCTCCTCAAGCGCGTCGTCGCCGAGTATGCCAACCGCGTCCGCTCCGACGTGGCGAAGACCGACCTCGCCAAAATTGACAAAGCCGGCTGGGACAAGGTCGCCTTCGCGTGGGCTGGCGGACTCGAACGCGGCGACGGCCATTACTACCGCGTGCAAGGCCCCACCTTCCTCCTCGAATACGACAACACTCAGAACAACGCCAACCACGTCCACGCCGTCTGGCGCGACTTCACCAACGACTTCGGCGAGGACCTGCTCAAGAAGCACTACGAGCAGTCCCACAAGAAGTAGCCGCCGTTGTCATCTCCGCGCGCCATGCTCCGCCGCACCTTCGCCCTCGGGCTTCTGGCCGCTGCCCTCAGTCTGGCCTCGTCCTCCGCGCAGGACGCGAAGCCCAAGGCCGACGCGAAGAAGGCCAAGCCCGCGCCCAGTCCCGTCACCGCGCCCATCACGGACGATCCCGGCCTGCCGCGCGTGCTGCTCATCGGCGACTCGATCTCCATGGGCTACACGCTGCCCGTGCGCGAATTCCTCAAGGGCAAGGCCAACGTCCACCGCATCCCTGCCAACGGCGGGCCGACCGTCAACGGCTTGAAGAACCTCAAGGCCTGGCTCGGCACCGGCAAATGGGACGTGATCCATTTCAACTTCGGCATCCACGACATGAAGTTCATGGAGCCGGGGAAACAGCAGGTGCCGCCGGAGGCTTATGAGAAAAACCTCCGTGACATCGTGAAGCAGCTTCAGGCCACCGGCGCGAAGCTCATCTGGGCCACCACCACCCCCATCCCCGACGGCGATTTGAACCCGTCGCGCACCTTCGACAAGGTGCCGACCTACGACGCCATCGCGACCCGGGTCATGACGGAAACCGGCGTGACCCTCAACGACCTCAACGCCCACATCACGCCGCACCTGGCGAAGCTGCAAAACCCGAAGGACGTTCACTTCAACAAGGACGGCTCCGAGTTCCTGGCGAAGGCAGTCGCGGCGAAGATCGAGGCGCAGTTGCCGAAGAAGTAGGCGTTCGACCGAGGCCCAATGGACGTAGGTTTCTTGCCAAGATAGGGGCAAGAATCGGGTTGGAAGCCCGTGCTTTTTGCCCATAAGGTTGCGTGGTAATTCAGTCACGTTGCAACCGCTTCACCATATGAACACTATACCTTTCCCGCACTGGTCCAGACTCGGCGCGGGAGTTGCCATGCTGTTGAGCGCGGTCTTGTCACCGGCGGCGGATGTGCGGGAGTTCGACCTGCTCAAAGGGCAGACGTTCTTCCAGACAGGCGGTGGCGCGGCGGTGCCCAGCGGGCCGTCCAACTTCGTGATGCAGTGCTTCGGAGACGCTCAGACCATGGGTGCCCTGACGAACATGACGTTTACCAAACCCACCGCACAGGTGGTGAACCTGTCGGCGGATGGAGACAGCAGCTTCGCCTTCGAACAGTCTTTCGCCTCGATGACGGATCTGAACACCGCGTTCCCCAGCGGGAGCTACACGGTGACGATGAAGACGGTGAACGATGGCATCAAGACCGTGACGCTTTCCCTAGCCGGGGACTTGTATCCCGACACGCCGCACGTCAGCAATTTCTCGGCGGCGCAGGCGGTGATCCCGAGTCAGGCGTTCACGCTGACGTGGGATGCTTGGGTGGGCGGCACGGCGAATGACATCATCCAGGTTCGTATCGTTGACAGCTCGAACAACGATGTGGTGAGTTCGCCCGAAATGGGACAACCCGGCACGCTGAACGGCTTGTCCACCTCGTTCCTGATCCCGGCGCGAAAACTGCGCCCCGGCCAGACGTATGGCGTGGAGCTGCTTTTCGGACGGGCGTCGGAGTTTAATACGAGCAGCTACCCCGGTGCGACGGGCCTGGCGGCTTATTTCAAGCGGGTGCAGTTTCAACTGATCACCACGGGCACCCAGACAGGACCGACGGCAGGAAATTTCTCGTTGGTGTTCAATTTCTACGGAGGAAATTTCGACGGGACGAACGGCAGCGCCAGTTTTCCCCAGTATCTTGGCTATTACTTCGCCCTCTACAACATCGAGAACGATTCGAACTACCCGGCGTCGGTGGTGTTCACGGGGCCGGGCGGCTCTGGCCTGACGAATGTTGCCAGCCAGGTCAACGGCTCCACGTTTGGCAGCTCGGCTTTTTACTCCTCGCCGCAAGTCAACTTCTCGCCGAACAACCTGCCACAAGGTGCCATCCACTCCCCCACGCAGCCGTCGGGCGGCATTTACACGGTCGGCTACAAGACGAGCAATTACATGTTCAACCTGCTCGACCCGTTGTCCGCCGACCAGCAAATCCTCGTGGTGCCGACAGTTGTCCTGTCCTCGACCAACACGATTCAGGAAATCCGGTGGACTTACAAAAACACCAACGGCACGACCGTCCCCCCGCAGTCGTTCATGGAGAACATCGAGATCCGTGTGAACGGCACCACCGGCGGGAGGCTTTATGACGGCGGGAATGATCACCGAAACCTCATCCTGCCGGCCGTTACGAACCACACGCTCACGGCTTCCGTGGCGTGGACAAACGTCAGCTCCATCCAGATGCTGTTCGTGGACACAGTCGGCAACCAATACGTGAGCTACTGGAACCGGGCCGCGCAGCCTGTCGAGATCACCACGTCCAGCCTGTCCAACGCCACGCAGGGCACGCCTTACAGCTTCCTGCTCAGCAGCCAGGGCGGCACGCAGCCGGTGAGTTGGGGCCTCGTCTCGGGCTTCCTTCCCAGCGGCCTGTTCCTGAATCCTGCCACCGGCGAAATCCTCGGCACGCCCGGCGAGAACGGCTCGTTCCCACTGACTTTTCAGGCGACCGACACCGCGAATGCCGTGACCAACCGCGCACTGACTCTGAACGCGCTCGCCGGGACTTTCCCCTCCCCGGTTCTGACAAACGCGACCCTCCTCGGCAACGGTCAGCTCAAAGTCGTGCTGGGCGCGGTGAGCAACCAGACCTATACGCTCGAAAGCTCCACCAACCTCATCAACTGGACTCCGCGCGTGACGCTGCTGGCCTCAAACATCCAGATTGATCTTGTTGACCCCGACGCGCTGGCCATGTTTCCCCGCTTGTTCTATCGGATGCGCATCGGACGGACGCTCGGGACCGCCTTCAACTTCCACTTCTACGCTCAAGGCGGAAACTTCGGCGCGGGCACCACACCCACACCCAGCTTTCCCGTCGCGCTGAACAGCTACACCGCGAACTTCGAGACGGAGAACTCCCGCACCAATCCGCCCCCGGCCAGCGTCCTCTTCACAGGCCCCATTGGCTCGGGCCTGAACGGCAGCGCAGCCGACGCGCAAAACTCCAGTGTGGCGTCCGGCGAAGCGCGCTTCCAATCAGTGGGCGTCTCCAGCCCCGTAGTCACGCCCGGCGGCACGTGGACGGTCAACTACCACGGCTCAAACATCACC
>JBEBFV010000559.1:0-3521 GCA_040081795.1 Limisphaerales bacterium
CCCCAGGCGCCCGAAATTTACGCCGAGCACCGGCACGTCTGCGCCATCGAGAAATCGCGCGGCGCGCAGCATCGTGCCGTCGCCACCGAAGACAACCAGCAGGTCCGTCTCGCGGGCCACTGCGGCGGCGTCGGCGGCGGTGGGGACCTTGAGATTCGCGAGCCGCGCTGTGGCGAGATCGGCGACCGGCTCGCGTCCGCTGGCGCGCACAAGGCGGGCGGCCTGCTGCACCACCGCCACGCACGAGCTTTTCTCCACGTTCGCCACCAGCCCGACACGCTGGATATTGTCGGCAAGTTTCTTCACGTGCGAAGGGGTTTAGCGCAACCCTGCCGCCAAGGCAATCACGCGCAAAGACCAAGCCCTCTGCTCGCGCGGCTGGGGAACTATCGCGCCCGGATCAGGCCACCACAATCTCGCTTTGAAGACGCCCCGGTGCCCAGCGTCGGGACTCTCGATGCCGCTCCGCTCCTTCAAGCAACTCCTCGCGCGTGGGTCGCTGGCCGTGGTCCTTGGCTCGCTCACCGCCAGCGCCGTCGAGCCGTTTGCTTCCTACATTTTTCCCGCTGGCGGCCAGCGCGGGACGACTGTTTCGTTCCGCGTCGGTGGCTGCTACTTCCATGGTGAGGCTGGCTTCGAGATGCTCGGCCCCGGTGTCACGGCCTCTGCCCGCGTGAAGGAGGCGAACACGGTTTGGTTTGAAGGTCCGCTCATCGTCCAGCCCGCCTCGCAACGCAGCGAAGACTATCCGCGCGACCACGCCGGCTCCGTGCGCATCGCCGCCGACGCGCCCGTCGGCGTGCGTCACTGGCGCGCGTGGACCTCGCAAGGCGCGACGCCCGCGATGAAGTTCATCGTCGGCGACCTCCCCGAAATCCTTGAAGCGGAAGTGGACGGCGAGCCGATCCCGGTCGCCGTCACGCCGCCTCTCACCATCAACGGACGCATCTTCCCGCGCGAAGACGTTGACGTGTGGACATTCAAGGCGAAGTCCGGCCAGGCCTTCACCCTCGCCCTCGCCGCGCTCTCCATCGGCTCGCCGCTTCAAGCCCGGCTCGTCGTCCTCGATCCCGCTGGCCGCCCGCTCCAAGAGGCCATCGCCAGCCAGCGCGCGGACCCGACGCTGCACTTCACCGCGCCGAGCGACGGCACCTACAGCGTGCGGGTTGACGACGTGAATTCCGCCGGCCTCCAGAACCACGTCTATCGCCTCGCCATCACCGACCAGCCGGTCGTCACGCGCGTCTTCCCGCTCGGCGGCCAGCGCGGCGAAAGCGTGAAGCTCGAACTCACCGGCCACGCGCTGCAGGCAAAGCAGCTCGAAGTGAAGCTGCCCGCGACTGGCAGTGGCACGGCTTCCATCCCGGTCGTCTTCACCGGCAAGGCCACCGCCACCGCCCTGCTCGAACTCGACGACTTGCCGGAGAAACTTCACGCCGGAACGCCGTGTGGATTCACCGGCCCCGCCATGCTCAACGGTCGCATCACCGCTCATGGCTCCACCAACACCTGGTGCTTCACTGCGAAAAAGGGCGACGCACTCGACCTCACGCTCGCCTCCACGCGCCTTGGCAGTCCGCTCACGCCCGTTCTCGCGATCACTGAACCCAGCGGCAAATCCCTCGCCCGCGCCGAGGCCACGCCCGGCGAGTTGAGCGACCTCACGTTGAATTTTAAGGCCCCTGCCGATGGCGATTACCGCGTTCACGTCAGCGAGCGCTTCGCCTCACGCGGCGGCCCGGACTTCGCCTACCGCCTCCGCGTCGCGCCGCCCTCCACCGCGCCGGACTTCCAGCTCACGCTTGGCAGCGACACGCTCGCAGTCATCCGCGAGACGGCCGACGGCGAACAGCCCGCGCCCGGCAAACCCAAGCGCGGTAGCAAACAGCAACCCGGCAAGCTCAAGGTAAACGTGCTCGCTACCGGCGGCTTCAAGGGCGACATCGAGCTCACAGTCGAAGGCCTGCCCTCGAACGTCACCGTCAGCGGCACGAAGATTTCCGGTGGCCGCAACACCACCGACCTCAGCTTCTCCGCCGAGCACGCGGCGAAAATCAACGCCGCGCACCTGACCGTCCGCGGCACCGCCACGGTCAACGGCGAGACGCTCACGCGCACCGCCATCCTCCCCTCGCCGCGCGGAGAGCGCGCGGTGGACTCCGTGCTGCTCGCTGTGACGCTCGCCACGCCATTCAAGACCACAAGCGACTTCCTGATGAACATCGTGCCGCGCGGCTCCTCGTATCGCCGGCCCTACGGCATCGAGCGCGGCGGCTTCGCTGGCCCGCTCATCGCCCAACTCGCCGACCGTCAGGGTCGCCACCTGCAAGGCGTCACTGCGCATCCAGTGGGGATTTCGCCAGGCGATGACCGCTTCGAGTTTGAAGTCACCTTCCCGCCCGGCATGGAGCTGGGTCGCACCAGTCGCTCGCAAGTCATGCTGCTCGGCACCATCCGCGATCACGACGGCTCGGACCACATCCTCAGCTACAGCCAGAACGAGCAGAATGACCAGGTCATCACGATCACGCAGGCCGGCATGCTGGAGCTTGAACTCGACATCGCTTCCGTGCGCGTCGCGCTGGGCGGGTCGGTCAAAATCCCGTTCCACCTCCGCCGCGACAAGTCGCTCCGCGCCGACGCCGTGCGCGTGGAATTGCAGCCGCCTGCACATGTCGCCGGCCTGCGCGCCGCCGCCGTGACGGTTCCCGCTGGCAGCGACCGGGGCGTCATCGAAATCCATTTCGCCTCGAACGCCGGGCCGTTCAACCTCCCCTGTCCCATCCGTGCAACGACGCTCGACGCGAAGCACCCGAACACCGCCGAGGCGTTCATCGAGTTCGTGAAGCCCGCCGTCGCTCAGACGAGCCGCGCGCAAGAATGAGCGCCGCGCTCCGCGTCCCGCAGCGTCCGCTCGGCGACACCGGCCTGACCATCCCCGCCATCGCCTTCGGAGCCGGGCCGGTCTCCGCGCTGATGACCGATGCCGACGCGCGTGACCGCCAGCTCGCGACCGTCGAGCGCGCAGTTTCGCTCGGAGTGGACTGGTTCGACACTGCGGCGACCTACGGCAACGGCACTTCGGAAACGAGCCTCGGCTGTGCGCTCCGCGAACTCGGCGCGAGCAACACCGTTCGCATCGGAACCAAAGTCCGCCTCGCTGCCGAGCACCTCAGCGACATTCCCGGCGCGGTGCGCGCCTCTGTGGAAGGAAGCCTGCAACGGCTCGGCGTGAAGTCAATCGCGCTCCTGCAATTGCACAACTCCATCACGCGGCAACGTGGTGACCAGCCCACCTCCATCACACCCGGCGACGTGCTGCGCCCCGGCGGCGTGCTGGAGGCATTCGAGCAACTCCGCCGCAAAGGACTCGTCCAGCATCTCGGCCTGACGGGCTTGGGGGATGAGGAGTCGCTGGATGAAGTCCTGCGCACGGGTGATTGGGCCACGGCGCAAGCGAGCCTGAACTTGTGTGACACGAGCGCGCTCTTCTCCCTCTCCCCCATCGGGGGAGAGGGAGA
>JBEBFV010000140.1:0-13082 GCA_040081795.1 Limisphaerales bacterium
GTGGCCCCACTGCCGGACGTGCCACCGGGCGCGCAGATCGAGCGGGGCGGGCTGCGCATGAACGCGCACCGGGACTCGACGGAGCTGCTGCGTTCCGCGCGGCAGCAGGACCGCGAGCGACTGCGCGAAACCTTTTTCCCGACGCCTGTGTATTCGGCCGACCCGTCGATGAACTACGATGAACGCCGCTTCCAACGGCTGCTGCGCGGGCGCGAGCCGCAGCCGGTGCTGTTCAGTTGGAGCGACGCGCCGGCGTTTCCGCTGGCGTCCATCGAGCCACAGGTGGCCCGTCGCGCGGTGGGGTTGCTCGCGGTCGAGGGCGGGATCGAGTTTGTCGGACCGGCGTTGCACCTGCCGCCGGGCGTGATGCCGATGCAACTGCGCAACCTCGGCGCGTATTCGTTCGAGCGGACGGAAGGCTGTTTCGCCGGGGGACGGCCGGGGCAGGTCGCGATTGAGTTCAGCCTGCCGCCGGGCTGCCCGATGCTGAAGGCAGGGGAGATGACGGTGCACTTCGAGTTTCGCGGGACGGCGTTTCAGCCGGAGATTTACGTCGCGCCTGCTGACTTCGACATGCAGGGCGACATGGCGCGCCTCATCGCGCGCATGGAGAGAATTTCCGCGCCGATGCCCGCGCGAGTGCCGGACCCTGGGCGCTTCGTCAATGCCGGCGCGCGCAGCGTCATCATAGTGGTGAACGTCGCCCACACCGCCGAGGGCAAGCGCCTTGGCACCACGATGAACCCGAGCCTCCACACCTGGCAGATCCGCGACCTCGACCTCGAACTCAAGGGCACCACCCCATGATCGTCACCCAAGCACTAACCAAGACCTACGGCGATGTCCTCGCGCTCGATGATCTCAACCTCGACATCGGCGAGGGCGAAATCTTCGGCTACATCGGACCCAACGGCGCGGGCAAGAGCACGACCATCCGCATCCTCTCGGGGCTGTTGCGGCCCACCAGCGGCAGCGCACGCGTGGCTGACGTGGACGTGGTGCGCCACCCGCAGGAGGCCAAGCGCGTGGTCGGCTATATGCCGGACATCTTCGGCGTGTATCACGGCATGCGCGTCTGGGAATACCTGGACTTCTTCGGCGCGGCCTACCGGATGCCGCGCGCTGTCCGGCGCACGCGCATTGACGAGGTGCTTCACGTCACTGGCACGGACGAGATGCGCGATTACTTCGTGGACTCGCTTTCGCGCGGGATGCAGCAGCGCGTCGGCATCGCGCGCGCGCTCATCCACGATCCCAAGGTGCTCTTCCTCGATGAACCCACGTCCGGGCTGGACCCGCGCGCGCGCATCGAGATGAGGCAACTCCTGAAACACCTCAAGGAACTCGGCAAGACCGTCCTAGTCTCGTCGCACATCCTGCCCGAGCTGGCGTCCATCTGCGACCGCATCGGCATCCTCGAACAGTCGCGCCTGCTGTTGTGCGATCGGATGGAGGCGGTGCTGCGGCAGGTCGAACTGCGGCGTTTGATCGAGATCGAAGTGCTGGACGACCCGGCTGGCGCGGGCTCGGCGCTTGCAGCGCAGTTCCCCGAGCCGAAGCTGGTGGTGACGGAGACCGTTGGGCGGATGCTGCGGCTCTCATTTGAGGGTGAGGATGCGGAGATCGCCGGGCTGCTCGCGTTCCTCATCCAGCAAGGCATCGGCGTCCTGTGGTATCGCGAAGTGCCCATGGACCTCGAACACATCTACATGAAGATCACCACGCAGGCGAAGGCCGGCAAACGGAGGAGCGACGATGCTGAGTAATCCCGTCCTGCTCCGCGAGGTGAGGAGCGCCCTGCGTTCGCCACTGGCGATCGCGCTGGCCGCGCTCTACCTCGCCGTGCTCGCGACGCTGGTCTGGTGGATGTGGCCGCAGGAGGGGATTTACTCCGCGACAGCCCGGGCCTCCCGCTCGCTGCTGCTCGTGTGCGGCGTCGCGCAACTGCTGCTGGTGATCCTCTACGCGCCCGCGTTCGCGGCGACGGCCATCACCGCCGAGAAGGAGCACAACACCTACGATCTACTCTTTGCCACGCTGCTGCGCCCGCGCGACATCGTCGCGGGAAAACTCTTCTCCTCCATCGTCGTGCTGCTCCTGTTCGTGCTGCTGTCGCTGCCGGTCTTCGCGGCGTGCTTCTTCCTCGGGGCGGTGTCCGTGCGCGAGGCGGTGGCCATCTACATGGTCACGGCGGCAAGCAGCGTGATGTTCGGCCTGCTAGGCCTGTCCGTCAGCGCGGTGGCGCGCAGCTCGCACCTCGCGCTCGTCGTCACCTACCTGTTGCTTCTGCTGTTCACCGCCGGCCCTTGGGTGCCGTGGTTCCTGCTCGAACAACAGCCGTGGGCCGCGAAGTTCATCCACGAGGCGCGCGCGTTCAGCCCGCTGGGCGCGATGGCCTCGGTGATCCTGCCGGCGTTCGAGCCGTCGCGCGCGTGGCGAACGTATCTGATCTTCTGCGGAGCGGCCTCGGTCGTGATGGTGGCCTTCATCATCGGGCGCGTGCATTGGGCCGGGCCGCGCGACGCGCGCCGACACGGGGCGACCATCCAAGACCCCGCCGAGCTTGCGCAGCGGCGAATGAGCTTCCCGTTCTATCTCGTGGACCCGCAACGGCGGAAGGGCTGCATCCCGGACTGGCTCAACCCGATGTTCGCGAAGGAGCTGCGCAGCCGGGCGTTCGGCGGCGGCCGTTGGATTTTTCGCCTGGCCGCCGCGTGCTTCGGGTTGTCCATGCTGTTGATGATCGGCGTCGTGGGCAACCTTGTCGGGCCGACGCCCAACTTGATCCGCTCCGTGGCGCTGGTGTTTCAGCTCGGGCTGATCGTGCTGATCGTGCCTTCGCTCACCGCCGGCGCGATCACGCAGGAGCGCGAGCGCGGCAACCTGGAGCTGCTGCGGATGTCGCGGCTGGGCCCGCTTTCCTTCCTCACCGGCAAGCTTGGCGTCGCGCTGCTCTTTGTGCTGTTCCTCCTCCTCGGCACACTGCCGGGCTGGTTCGCAATTCACTATCTGGAGATCAACACCATGCGCGAGATCCTCGACGCGTGGGCCGTGATCGGCGCAACTATCGTCTTCGCATTGACCGCTGGCTTGTTCGCATCCGCATTGGCCCCGCGCACGCCCGTCGCGACGGCGCTGGCCTACGCGATCACGTTTCTCGCCGCCATCGTGACGCTGCTGCCGCTGCTGACGGCCGACCAGCTCTCGGTGCGGCTGCGCGAGATGATTCTCGTGCTGAACCCGTTTGCCTCGGCGTTGCAGGTGCTCACGCGGGGCGTGTTCGATGACTTGGGGATCCTCTGGCAACGGCACGCCGTGATGTCGCTTGGCGTGTCCGGCCTGTTTCTCATCATCGCCTTCCTGCGGCTGCGCTGGCTGCTGCTGCCACAGAAATGAAGTCGCCGACTCACATCATGAAGGCCGCGCGCTGGCTCATCCTCGGTTCATTGCTTGTTGCGCTGACGGTCGTGGCGCAGCAGCCAGCGGCCACCAACTCAGGCTGGGTTGCGCTGATCATGCATCCGGTCAAGGACGCGCCGACGCTTGAGATTCTCCGCGCCGTGCTCAAGGAGGCCGACCCAGTCGTCCGCGAGCGCGCGCTCGAAGCGCTGGCCAGCATCCGCGATCCGGCGGATGCCGCGCGCGTGCGTTCGTTGCTCGACGCCGAGAACGAAGCCACACTCCAGCAGGCTGCGAAGTCCGCCGCGAGCCTCGGCGTGGCGCTCACTCCGACGCAGCGCGCTGCTGAAGCTCGCGTGCGTCCGCTTCCACTCCCAGTGTCAGTGGCAGCAGATTTCCTCCGCAGCACCAACACGCTCGTGCTCGCTAGGGGGTTGCGCAGCCTCGACGCGGGAGCCGCGCAGCGCGAAGCCCCCGCGTTGCTCGCGCTGCTGCGCCGGCCCGAAACCATTGTGCAGGAGGAGGCGATGCGGGCGATCCAGCGCGGGCAAATCACTGCGGCGGCCGCTGAGTTGATCGCGCGGATGGACGATCCCGACGAGGGTCTCCGGCTGGCCGCGACCGAGGCGCTGGCCGCGATGTTCGACCGGCTTGCGCGTCCCGAGCTGACGGCCGCGATGGTCCGCCGGATGGAGCTGGACCCAAGCTCACAGGTGCGTCGCGTGGCGGGCCTGACGCTCGTGGCCTTGCATGACGCACCGGCGCAGGCCGCGCTCCTGCGCCTGCTCGAACACGCTCGCGGCGTGACTCGTGTTTCCGCAGCCGCAGCGCTGGGGGCGTGGGGCGATCCCGCGCTGGCCGGCGCGCTGCATCCGCTCCTCGAAGACAGAGAGGATTTGGTTTCACGGGCGACTGCGAACGCGCTCGGCCAGTTGCGGAACCCCAACTCGAAAGGGCCGTTGCTCGCCGCGTTCACGGCTCGCGGCCCCGTGGTGCAGGAGCGGGCGGCATGGGCACTCGGGGAATTGAAGAGCACCGAGGCTGTGCCTGCGCTGACCGCGCTGCTCCCGAAGACGACGGACGAAGCGCTCAAGGTCTCGCTCGCCCTCGCGTTGGGAAAGATCGGGGACAAGCGGGCTCTGGCTCCGCTGCGGCAGGTGCTCCAGCAAATCCTGCTGGCGAACAATCTGGCGAGAGCGCGCGAGGCTGCGTTCACGGCGCTGACGGCGATGGGCGACAAGCAGGCCATCCCGCGCGCGATTCAGATCGTGACCACACCGGTGGTGCCGCCCGCGCCGGGCGGCGGGCCGACCTTCGACGAGGACTTCGTGCGCATCGCGAGCCTGCGGTATCTCGGGGCCTTGGGCGACCGGGCGGCGGGCGCGACGTTGCTCACTGCGCTCAAGGACAGCGTTCCGCGCGACATGAGGCCAGCGGTGGCGGAGACGTTGAGCAAGCTGCTTGGGAAAAACTATCAGCCTGTTCCCGACGAGGACCACCGGCGCTTCTTCGTCGAGAGCCACGAGATGCGCATCACCAAGCCTGTGCCGGCGCCTGGGGCCGTCATTGCGCCCTGAGCGGATCGCGGTTCTGCGTTCGACGGGACGTCCCTCGTGGACGGGTTGCGAACTGAAGGAAAACCCATTGGAACACAGCGCGAGTCACGCCCCCGTCAGCGGGTGAATAGCCCTTGTCACGGGCTAGTCCGCACTTGGGTTCCGAACGTGTCCGGTTGGGCTTAGAATTTGTCATGAAGAAGCTGCTTTTCGTCGCCGGCCTTGCTCTGGCGCTCTGGAGTCAATCACCCGTGGCCGCGCAGATCGCCGGCGGTGCGGCGTCGCTGGTGGATGACAAAAAGGCCAAGGCCCTGCTGGACGCGGGCGACGCGCGCTTCGAGGCGGGTGAACTGTCCGCCGCGCTGGACCTCTACAAGGCCGTGCTGGACCGCTATCCCGTCTCGCGCTGGCGTTTCCTCGCGCGGCTCAAGATGGGCAAGCAGTTCCTCAAGGAGAAGAAGTTCGACCTCGCGCTGGACCAGTTCCGCCGCGTGGCCGTGGACGACAACAAGGACGAGGACCAGCGCGGCGACGCGAGCTTGCAGGTGGGCATCTGCTTCTTCGAGATGGGCAAGTTCGAGGAGGCGTTCGGCGAGCTGCGCAAGGTCATCAAGCAGCATCCCGGCACGCCCTACTCGAACGACGCCTATTACTACATCGGCCAGGCGCACTTCAAAATGGGCCGCTTCGCCAACGCCATCGAGGCCTTCAAGAACGTCGGCACCAGCATTGACCCGCAGGCGCAGGAAGCGGAGAAGCTCGACGCCGGCAAGCGCCTCTTCGTGAAGCTCGACGACAAGGATTTCTCCGCCCAGGCCGGCGAGGCGGGCGTGGTCGTCACGGTCGTGACCAGCTCGGGCGACAAGGAGAGCGTCACCTGTTTCCCCGTCACTCCCGGCGCGCCCATCCTCATGGGCAGCCTGCGCACGCAGCTCGGCGAGGCCAAGCCCGGCGACAACGTCGTGCAGCTCATCGGCACGGACAAAATCACGGTCACCTACACCGACAAGCAGACCGCAGACGCGAAGCTGAACGTCGTTCGCACGAAGGAAATCCGCGTCGTCGGAAACGCCCGCGTGAAGGTCGTGGACGGCGCGTTCGCTGAGTCCGTCGGCGCGGTGGTGCTCGACAAGCCCGCGTTCCTGCTCGTGCAGGATTCCGACCGCGACATCTCCGGCAAGTCCGACGAGATCGAGGTGATCGTCCGCACCAAGCGCGTGATTGAGGAGAATCCCGACAGCGAGAAGGCCGAGAAGCCCGCGAGCAACATCGCCGCCGCGCTCGAAGCCGCGGAGAAGGCCGAGCCGGTCTTCAAGGTGATTGACGAGAAGCGCGTGAAGCTCGTCGAGAAGCCCGCTGACGGCGCGGCTGCGGGCACGACGGTTCACACCGGCCTGTTTATCGGCGTCATCCCCATCGCGCGCCAGGGCGATGCCCCGAACCCCGGTGCCATCGTGGCGCAGGTCAATGACGTGCTGGAGATCGAGTATCTGGACGAGGTCAGCCTTGAGGCCAAGACAGTCACGCGCAAGACCGTCGCGCGGGTCATCGAGGGCAATCTGAACCCGCTCCAGGTCGCGAACACGAAGATCAATGACGAGGAGCTGAAGTTCAAAACCGCGCTCAAGACCAGCGAGGCGCTCAAGAACATCGGCAACATCTATAAGGACCTCGGCCTGACGAAGCAGTCCGTTGACCGCTACAAGCAGGCGCTCGTCGAGACCGAGCAGGTGGCGCGCAGCTACGGCGCGTTGAACCAGCGCCTGCTCGAACAGACCTACGTCCAGATGTGGAAGATCTACTACGCGATGGACGACCTTGGCCGCGCGGCGCAGATGTGCCTTGAGCTTCAGCGGCGTTTTCCGGAAAGCCCATTCGTGGACGACGCGCTCTTGCTCATGGGCCAGGTCAGCCAGAAGCAGGGGAAGTTTCAGGAGGCCATCGGCGTGTTCCGCCGGCTCGCCGCGTTGAAGAACTCGCCGCTCGCGCCCGCCGCGCAATACGCCATCGGCGAGTGCTACGAGGAGCTGGGCACGACGCAAAAGAACAAGATTTACTACGACGAGGCCTTCCTTGCCTTCAAGGGCTGCTTCGAGAAATTCCCGAACTCGAACCAAGCTGGAGATGCGCTCTCGAAGATGGCCGAGTATTACTACAGCAAGGAGGACTTCACCCGCGCGCTGGACATCTACGAGGAGGCGCTCCAGCAGTATCAGGACAGCAAGTTCATTGACGTGGTGCTCTACAACTACGGCCGCTGCCTCGTGAAGATGAAGAAGCTCGACGGCGCGGTGGAGAAGTTCAACCAGCTCATCTCGACCTACCCGAACAGCAAGATGGTCGCGAACGCGCAGAAGATTGTCGAAGCCATCGAGAAGCGAAAGACCGCCGCCCCCGCCAACTGAGCTTCGCTCGCAGACTTTCCACCGACCCATGAAAACCCTTTTCCTTCCCCTCGCCGCGCTGCTCGCGGCCTCGCTCACCGTCCACGCCGCCGCGCCGGACGACGCCATCGCCAAGCTCGAAGCTGCCGTCCGCGCTGGCGGTGCTGGCAAGCCCGCCGCAGCGGTCGAACTCGCCAAGGCGCAGGTCGCTGCCGGGCGGCTCATCTCTGCGCAACAGACCGTTGACCGCTTCCTGCGCGAGTCGCCCAACGATCCGCAGAAGAGCGCGATGGCCTACCTCAACGCCCGGCTCCGCGAGGCCGGAGGCAACATTGCCGAGGCCGTCTCGCTCTATCGCACCATCGCAGAGCAGACGCCGCCGTTGCCGGAACGCGCCGAGGCGCTGGCTGACTGTATTCGCGCTGCATCGCTTCTGAGCAATGTCGGCATGGTCGAGCGCTGCCTCGCCGAGTTCACCGAGTCCTTCCCGCAAGACCCGCGCACGCGCGAGTTCCTGCTGCGGCTCTACCGCCAGCGCGCGGCGCAGAATGACCATCGTGGCGCGGCGGAGACAGCACGTCGTTTCAAAGCCGCCTTCCCCAGCGACCCCGCTGGGAACGCCTTCACCGAGTTCTACCATCTCTCTGCCGCCGGGGATTACGCCGGGGCCGTCGTCGCGTTCGAGGCGGAGCGCAAGCTGCCCGGCTTTGTCCTCAACTCCTCCATCGTCGGCACCGCCATCGAGGCGATGCGCCGCGACACGAACAGCTACGCGAAGGTCGAGCCACTCGCCGCGCAGTTCACCGCGCTCACCGGCGACGCGCAGTATCAGGTTCTCGCGCTCGAATACCTCCCGAGCCTTGGCCTCACGAATCAAGCCGTCGCCCTCGGCGCCCAGCTCCTCTCGAAGCTCCAAGCCACCGCGTGGGGGCCGCGCGTCCACCTCGCCAATACCTATGCGCTGCGTCAGGCGAACAAGCTCCCCGAGGCCGAGCAGCAGCTCGTTGCGCTGCTCGCAATTGACCCGGCCAACAGCACGGCTTGGGACCGCCACGCGGAAGTCACGGGCCTGCTCAAACGTCCCGAGGCGCACGTGAAGTTGCTGGAGCAAGCCTATGCTGCGCTGCCGTCGCAGAAGAACCTGAGCCTTCGCACGGCAGCGCAGGGGCAGATTGTTTATCGGCTCGCCGTGCTCGCGTGGGGTCGCAACGATTACCCGGCTGTCGCAAAGTTCACCGCCTCGTTCCTTGAGAAGGACGGTCTCTCCGGCTACGGCCCGCAGATCATCAAACTCGCTGCTGACAACTGCTTCATCGGCCTGCCCGAGGCGCTGAAGGCAAACGATGATTCGGTCGAGCCGTTGAAGACCGCCAAGGCGAACCACACGAAGGCCACCGGAGACGCGAAGCGGACGCAGACGCCGCCCGCCGCGAAGGAAGCTGCTGAGAAGGCGCTCGCAACCGCCAAGGACGCGCTCGACAAGGCGCAGGCCAAGTCCGATGCCGCGCAGAAGACGCTCGACGAGACGCGCGCCAAGTCCATCGCGAAGTTCGACGCGCTGCTGCCGTCGCTGGAGAAGTATCTCACGCGCACCGTCGCCTGGGGCGGCTCGATCGTTGCAGCAGACGCGACCTTCAAGCCGTATCTAACGCTCAAGCCGCTCACGGGCGAGACGCGGAAGCTCAACGAGGTGTTCCAACGTGTGCGGCAGAACGAGCTGGTCAAGTCCTCGCTGGCAAATTTCCAGACGGCGCGCGTGGCCGGTCAGTGGGCGAAGGCCGGCACCGCTGGCGAGACGCTGCTGCCGAAGCTGCTCGAAGGCGGGACGGCGCTCGGGCTCGAAGGCGGCGGCGAGATCATCGTCGCGATGTATAACGCCGGCCAATACGAGAAGGGCATCAACGCCGCGAAGCAGATCCTGGCGAAGCATCCCGGCGCGGCGGCCCCGCTGTATTACCTCTCGCTTTGCGCCCGGCAGCTCGGCGCGCCGAAGAACCGCGACGTCCTCGCGCTGGTGGACGACACGGTCGCGAAGGCCGGCGGGAGCTACTGGCCTTACGACGGCTGGGCTCACGTCCGCCAATACACACTCGAGGTCGCGGAGCAGAATCGCCTGCCCGCCGTGATGGAGACGGAGTTCAAGCACCTCGCCAGCCTCTACCCCGGCAGCAGCAGCGCGCACGAGTTTCAGCGGCGCATCGGCGCGGCGCACGCGGCGACCGGGCAATACGAGGCGGCGAAGCAGTCGCTTCTCGCCGCCGTGAAGTCCGCGCAGCCCACCGCCTCTGAGCCAGTGGCGCTGCACACCATTGCCACGTCGTTTACGAACGCGGCGGACTGGGCGCTGCCGTTGCTCGACGCGTATCTTGCGCGGCCCGCGCGCGGCCCGCAGCAGGGCGGCATTCAACTGCTTCGCGGCCACCTGCTCCTGACCGAGAAGAAGGACACGAACGCCGCCATCAAGTCCGTGCAGCTCGCCGCCGC
This sequence comes from Limisphaerales bacterium, assembly GCA_040081795.1. Taxonomy (GTDB): domain Bacteria; phylum Verrucomicrobiota; class Verrucomicrobiia; order Limisphaerales; family SXTU01; genus SXTU01. The sequence continues at coordinate 9,824 of JBEBFV010000140.1, forward strand.
GCGCCCGGGGGACTACGCGTGGACTGCGGGAAGCGTCCCGTGGCAATGGACCGAGGCGATCAACCAGCTCGTTTACACGACGAAGGTGGAGGACGCGAAGCCTGCGGATGTCGCGCTCCTCTCGGACATCATCACGAGCCTTGGCGTGGTGCATGCGCACTGGTTGCCGAGCGTGCTGGTGCGTCAGGCGCAGACGGGACAGCACCTCGACTTCGCCCACACGTTGAACCGGCTGACCGTCGGCATGAACCCGAACGACGCGAACTGGCTGGCGAACTATTACATCCCGTGGTCGCAGCAGGTCGCGTTGCTGAACAAGCCCGAGCTGGCCGGTCTGATCCTGCGCTCGGCAGTTAACCGCTTCACCGGCGTGGACCCGAAGCTGCGCGCGCAGGCGAGCCAGGCGCTCTTCAGCCTGAGCAGCAAGCACGGATTCCCCGCCGCGGAGATTGACGAGAAGCTGGAATGGGCGCCGCTGCTCAAGTCCGCCATGAGCTTCCGCATGGGCGACCCGATCGCTGCGTGGAAGGCGTTTCAGGCGAACGAGCCGCTGTTCGCCAAGCACGAGGACAAGCTGCCTGCCGATTACCTCCGCTGGACTTCCGACCGCCTGCTCCAGCGCGACGATGAGGCATCGCGTGACTTGGCGGAGAAGATTCTTCGCCGGTGGGTCATCGCCAACGAGAACTCGACGGCCGTGCCCATCGAGGAGAAGGCCAAGACGCAGCTCGCGCTCGCGGACTTCTACTTCAAGACGCTGCGCTACGACCTGGCGCGCTCGGAATGCACGTCGCTGCTCAACCGCTTTCCGACCACGGCGGAAGCTGTGGACGCGCAGTTCCGCATCGGCGAGTGCTTCCTCCAGCAGAAGATGTATGTGGATGCCGCGAAGGTCTTCGAGAAGATGGCGAAGTCGAAGGACAAGCTCGCCGCGAGTCGCGGCGAGTTCTTGCTCGGCGTGCTCGCGCAGCAGCGCGGCGACGTGGACGACGCGAAGGCGCGCTTCCGCAACGTGATGGACCTCGCGCCGTCGAGCGACGTGGCGGACGGCATTCTTTATCGCCTCTCCGAACTCTACGGGCAGGAGAACCGCTTCCGCGACGAGCTGATGTTGCTCCGCAGCATCGGCCTCATCGGCAGCAGCGCGAAGCAATGGCATCCGCCGGGGCTGCCGTTGAACATCGTCATTCAGGACGCGGACCTTGGCGTGAGCCGCGGCCAGAGCTACGTGCCGGTGGTCGTGACGACGAGCAGCGGCGACCGGGAAGTCGTGAGGCTGGAGAGCGGTTCGGCGGGCAAGGGCTTCTTCCGCGCCGAGCTGCCGACCGAGCTGGGCGACGCGAAGCCGGGCGACAACATCCTTCAAGTCAACGGCTCCGACACGATCACCTACGACTACCCGGACGAGTTCAAGAAGCAGTTCACCAGCATCGCCAAGCCGCGCTCTAACATCCGGCTCGCGGCGGACGCGGAGTTCAAAACCTCAGCGACGGAAATCAAGGATGAGGAGGAAGTGAGTTTCGAGGAGCGCCTGCGCCTTCAGCGGCAGCAGGCCGGGAAGCAGGCGGGACTGGAGTTCCGTCAGGAGTTCCGCCAGGGCAACTCGCTCAAGCCGGGCAACAACGTCTATCTCCAGGTCAAGGACGGCGACCGCGACGTGAGCAAGGACGTCGACACCATCAAGCTCCTCGTGTCCGCCGCCAGCGGCAGCCGCATCACCGCCACGCTCACCGAGACAGGGCCGCACACGGGCATCTTCCGTGGAACGCTCAAGACGGTGGAGATCGCCGCGAACGTCTTTGCCAGCGACCGCTCCGTCGGCAACGAGGCCGTGCGGGCGATCGACAACAACCCGAAGACCTCATGGGAAGGCTTGAACGACGGCCGCGCTCCGAAGTTCATCGTGCTGGACCTCAAGCAGCCCACGGCTCTCGGCGAGCTGAAGTGGAGCACCGACGGCTTCTTCAAGGACAAGAAGCCGGTGGAGTATGCCATCCAGATTTCCACGAACCTCACCGACTGGACCACGGTGGCGGCGACGACGAACTTCACCGGCTCCACTGTTGCCCAGCGCGCGCGCATCGTCTCGACCAACACGGGCAACTTCACCAGCGCGAGCATCCAGCTCACGAACGCGTCGAGCCGCTACGTGCGGATGTTCATCGAGAAGTTCTCCGGCACCGCGCCGCGCATCGCGGAGTTCGAGCTGAAGGACGCCGCCGGGAGCGTGCTCCTGCCGGCGAAGTCGGAGGCCGAGGCTGTCGCGGGTGATTCGCTTCGGCTCACTCCCAGCGACCGCGTGACTGCGGTGTATGAGGACGAGACGAGCATGGTCTCGCAGGGCAAGCCGCGCGGGTTGTCGCAGTCGCTGGTCGCGACCTACTACAACGCGACGATTGGCTTCATTGGCTACGACTTCAAGCCCGTTGCCGGCCAGAACATCCCGGAGACCTACGTGAAGCAGGTGCGCCGCGTGGAGCCTGGCCAGCGCGTCATTGTGCGCGTGACCGACTACGATGCCGACAACACCGACAAGCGCGACAAGGTGAAGTTCACGCTCAAGACCACGGACGGCGAGGCCGTGAAGCTGGAGGCGACGGAGACCGAGCCGTTCACCGGCGTCTTTACCAAGGAGCTGGACATCTGGTCCGATAAGCGCACCAACGGCTTCAAGCTCGGCCCCGGCGTGATGCTGGAGGCGCTCTACCTCGACGAGCAAAACACCGACCCCGGCGCGCCGACAACCCGCATGACGCACCTCGAAGCCGCCGCGCCTGGCGACGTGAAGGTCGCGTTCGTTCCATCGTCCGTGAAGCTGCGCGCCGACGGCCAGGAAATCTACACCTACGCCTCGACGCTCGACACGAACGCGCCGGCAATCAAGCCCGTTGCGTTCCGCCCGCCGCTGACGCTCGAGATCATTGATCCGCAGGCGGCGAAGGATTCCTTCAGCGAGGTGAAGGCCACGCTCACCACCTCCGGCGGCAGCACCGTCGAGGTGATCTGCCCGTTGTCGAGCCTCGCGGACGGCAAGCTCGCCAAGCGCAAGGTCGTGGACGATGCGCTGGAGATCGGGCGGTTCGTCGGCCAGATTCTGATGAACCTCGGCGACAAGGATTCGCCGCCCACCATCGTGCTGGAGCCCGGTGACACGCGCACGCTCGCGCCTCGCCGCAGCCCCGGCGACGTGCAGGATCAGCAGCTCGCGAATGTCGTGCCCGTGCTGAACCTCAACGGACAGGACGTCATCACCGTGACC
>JBEBFV010000560.1:0-3490 GCA_040081795.1 Limisphaerales bacterium
CCGGATGAGGGGTGGGGCCGCCTTCTCCCTTCCTCGGAGGAGGGGAGAAGGCGTGCGCCGGGGCGTCCGGTTGGCAATCCACCGACTGGCATCGGGGCTTTGTGTCTTCGTGGTTCAATTCATTACCCCCGTCGCCAGATGCATCACCGCTTCCTCGCTGAGTTCATTGCGCTGGAGTTCACCGGTCAAGCGGCCCTCGTGCATCACCAGCACGCGGTCGCTCATGCCGAGGATTTCTTCCATCTCGCTGGAGACGAAAAGAATCGCCACCCCCTTGCGCGCCAGCTCTTCCATGAGTTTGTAAATCTCCTGCTTCGCGCCCACGTCAATGCCGCGCGTCGGCTCGTCGAGGAAGAGCACGCGCGGTTGGATGGCGAGCCACTTGCCCAGCACGACCTTCTGCTGGTTGCCGCCGGAGAGGAACTGCACCACCTGCCGGTCGCTCGGCGTCTTGATGCGCATCGCGGCCATCATCTCGGCGCTCAACTCCACTTCGCGCCGCAGGTTCAGGAAGCCGTGGCGCTGGTCGCGGCGCAGGCTGGCCAGGCTCACGTTCTCGCGCACGGGCATGCCCAGCACGACGCCTTGCTGCTTGCGGTCCTCGGGCACCAGCGCGAGGCCGGCCTCGATGGCTTCCTGCGGCGACGTGGGGGAAACTTCCTTCCCACCGACGCGAACGGTCCCGCCCAACGCGGGCGTGACGCCGAAGAGGGAAAGCAAAACTTCCGTCCGCCCCGCGCCGACGAGGCCGGCGAGCCCGACAATCTCCCCGGCCCGAACTTGGAAGCTGACTTCGTGGCTCGGGTGCGCGGGCGTGCGGAGGCGGTCCACGGCGAGCGCGATTTCGCCGGGCTGGTGCGGGGCGTGCGGGTAGAACTGCGAGAGGTCGCGGCCCACCATGAGCTTCACCATCGCGGCGTGGTTGATTTCGTCGCGGGGGAGGCCGCCGCTGTTCTCGCCGTCGCGCAAGACGGTCACGCGGTCGGCGAGGCGCTTCACTTCGCCGAGCCGGTGCGAGATGTAAACGATGCTCACGCCGCGGGCGCGCAGGTCCTGGATGACCTTGAACAAGTTCTCCGCCTCGCGCGCGGAGAGGCTGGAGGTCGGCTCGTCCATGATGAGCACGCGGGCGTTGGTGGAGAGCGCCTTGGCAATCTCGACAAGCTGCTGCTGGCCGATGGCGAGCGTGCTGACGAGTGTGTCGGGCTTCACGTCCAGGCCGACCGCGTCGAGGAACTGCTTGGCCTCACGGTGTGTGCGCGTGGCGTCAATCCAGCCGAAGCGGCGCGGCTCGCGGCCGAGGAAGATGTTCGCGGCCACGTCGAGGTTGTCGGCGAGGTTCAGCTCCTGATGGATAAGCGCGATGCCCTGCGCGAGGGCGTCGTGGACGGAGCGGAGCGCGACGGGCTGGCCGTCGAGGAGGATTTCGCCAGAGTCAGCGGTCTGCACGCCGGCGAGGATTTTCATCAGCGTGCTCTTGCCCGCGCCGTTCTCGCCGATGACCGCGAGCACCTCGCCGCGCTCGACCGTGAGGCTCACGCCCTTGAGCGCCCGCACGCCCGGGAAGGACTTGGTCAGCGAGCGGGCTTCGAGCAAGGACATGGGAATGACCAAGGTTCAATGACCAATGTCCAATGAATGACCAAGGCCCAATGACCGGGAAAAATCGCGGTAGCTCTCCCTCACCCCGGCCCTCTCCATGAACCTGGTAGGGCCTTGCTGTGCAAGGCCTCGTTCCTCTAGATGGATGGACGAGGCCGCGCGCAGCGCGGCCCTACCAGGTTCAGGGTCTGAAATCGCAGACGTTGGCAGCTCGCAGTGAGTGCAATCGCTCCCCGACCGACCCCGACCGAACGCCCGCCCGCCATTGAACATTGGGCCTTGGTCATTCATTGGGCATTGGCCATTGCGGCATTGGTCATTTCTTCTCGCCCACCTTCTCCTTCAGGTCCGCCCAGAACTCATCCACGTTGTCCTTCCGAATCTGCCGGGCGGGGATGTCGATGAACTTGCTCGCGGGGATGACGGCGGCGTTGCCCTTGAGAATCTCGTTCAGCACCTCGACGGACTTGTAGCCATACATGTAGGGGTTCTGCACCACGGTGCCGTGGACGGTGCCTTTCTGGATGCCCGCGAGCGTCGCGTCCGCCTCGTCGAAGGCGATGACCTTGACCTTGCCCAGCTTGCCGGCCTGCTGGAGCGCTTCGAGCATGAGCGGCGGGTTGTAGGCGAAGAGGCCCACCATGCCGCCGATGTCGGGATACTTCGCGAGCGTGTCCTCGGCGTTGGCCTTGCCCTTGGCCTGGTCGAACTGGTCGGTGAGCGTGCCGAGGATTTTGAAGCCGCCGCCTTCGAGCACCTTGTCGGCGGGGTCGAAGTTGTTCGGGTTCTCGGGCCGGCCAAGGATGGCGTCAATCGTGCCCTGGCGGCGGCGCTTGGCGTTGTCCTGCTCCATGCGGCCGATGAAAATCATGACCGTGCCGCCCTTGGGCATGGCCTCGCGCACGAGGTCGCCGCACAGACGGCCGGCCTTGTAGTTGTCCATGCCGATGTAAACGAGGCGGTCAGCGTTGGGCGCGTCGGAGTCGTGGGTGATGAGCTTGGTGCGCTTGGCGGCGGTGTTGAGCAGGTCGGTCTGGTTTGCCGGGTCAATCGGGCTGACGGCGATGCCATCCACGCCCTTGGTGAGCAGGTCCTCAATCATCCGCTTTTGGTCGCCGATGCCCTCGACCGGCATGAGCGTCTGCGCGTCCACGCCGAGTTTCTCGCCGGCGGCCTTCACGCCGGCGGCGGCGATGGTCCAGAACGACGCGACGCCGTTGGAGACGAAGGCGATTTTTTGTTTCTTGCCGGGCTTGGCGGGAGCGTCGCCGCCGCCGGGTTTGGCGGCGGGGTCAGCGGGCTTGTTGCAAGCGGTGAGGCCGAGCAAGAGCGCGGCGACGGTGGGGAGGGTGAGGAGAATGTGTTTGTTCATAGGCGAGTTTTGAAGGAGCCAGAAGCATGGACCGGCGTGACGGCTTTGGCAAAATGGACTACGTGCAAGTTCATGGTAACTGTGCACCGCAGTGTGGACAGAAACACGGACGCGAGAACACTGGTTGCCTGAAAAGTGTTCTGCCGCACGAATCGCAAAAATGCGTGCAACGGATGTTGAGGAACGTGATCAGCGCAATCACTGGGAAAAAAAGGAACACGGCCTGTGAAAAACCCTGTGTCATGAAACCGATGAAGGCAGCGAAAACTAAACCGACGCCTACGACAAAGAATGGAAACACCCTCCGCTTGAGCTTCGTGTCTCGGTGCAAGTGAAAGAAGGCGAAGCTGGCAATCGCGAGAACAACCCAGAACACGGCGAAAATCGCAAACGCCTTGCGCTGCTCTGGCGTGTCCCTTCCGGCAGCCTGTGCTAGGAGCAAAAATATTGGCTTGGTATCCACGTTTCTCGCAGTGTCGGCTAACACACCGTCAGCCCGCCGTTCCCATGCCGCCA
>JBEBFV010000561.1:0-3488 GCA_040081795.1 Limisphaerales bacterium
CGTCTCGTCGGCGTCGGCGGCCGCCGGCGGGGCGTTGGAGGATTTCCCCGGCTTGGCCCGGGCGGAGCGGGCCAGTCCGTCGCCGTCGTCCATCATTAACTGCGCGTAGTCCCCATACGCGCTGAAGCCGCACCAGTAGCACGCGGCGATCAGGGCCGCGTAGAGCAATGCCTTCAGGACAGAGCGCATGGTTGACGATTAGGCCACAGCTTCGCTTGGTCGAGCCGGGTCGAAACCGGCGGCTGAAGCAAGCAGCAGTGGGAGACTGGTAGCAGAGTCGCGCGCCAGTGAACAGCGGGAATCAGCGGCCAACGCCCTCGCCGCCGCCACTGCGCGGGCTGGACTTTCCGGCGCGTTCTCCGTCTGCTCTGCGCACACGCTCATGCAACCTTGGCCGCAAAACTACGACCCGCTTGGCAACGCCTTCCTCTCAACTCTCGTCGCCGCCCTGCCAGTCGTCGTGCTGCTCGGAGCCATCGCGTGGCTGGAAATCAAAATCCACCTCGCCGCGCTTCTGGGCTTGGGCGTCGCGCTTGCGGTGGCGCTGTTCGCCTTCCATATGCCCGTGGACGCCGCCCTCGCGACGGCGGGCTACGGCGCGGCTTACGGCTTGTTTCCCATCGGCTGGATCATTCTGAACCTGATCTTCCTCTACCAGCTCACGGTGGACAAAGGCCTCTTCGCCGTGCTGCGCGGCAGCCTGGCGAACCTCGCGCCCGACCCGCGCGTGCAGCTCGTGCTCATCGCGTTCAGCTTCGGCGCGTTCTTCGAGGGCGCGGCTGGCTTCGGCACGCCGGTCGCGGTGACGGCGGCGATCCTCATGCAACTTGGCTTCAAGCCGCTGCAAGCCGCCGGCCTCTCGCTGATCGCGAACACCGCGCCCGTCGCTTACGGCGCGCTCGGCACGCCGATCATCGCGCTCGCCGGCGTGACGGGCCTGGACCTCCACGCGCTCTCCGCGATGGTCGGCCGGCAACTGCCGGTCTTCTCGGTCATCGTGCCATTCTGGGTCGTGTGGGCATTCGCGGGCTGGCGCGGGATGATGGGCGTGTGGCCCGCGTGCCTGACAGCGGGCGTGAGCTTTGCGATCCCACAGTTCCTCGTCTCGAACTACCACGGCCCGTGGCTCGTGGACATCGTCGCGGCGATCTCCTCGATGCTGGCGCTGGTGGGACTGCTGAAAGTCTGGAAGCCGACGGACAACTGGAACGCGGAGCGCGAAACGCGGAACGAGGAAACAGAAACGCCCACACACGCCTCAGCCTCCGCCCCAGATCCCAGGCGCCAGACCCCGGAACCTAGCCTCGTCCGCCGCGCGTGGGTGCCGTGGATTCTGCTGTCGGTGCTGGTGTTCATCTGGGGCGTGCCGCAGGTGAAGAAGCAGCTCGACGCTCTGTCCTCGCCGAAGTTTGAAATCCCCCGACTGCACAACACCACCGTCCGCACCTTCCCCGTCGTGGCGCAGCCGACGCCTGACAAGCCCACCAAGCCCGAGGCCGCGGAGTTCAAGCTCAACTGGCTCTCCGCCACCGGCACCGGCATCCTCGCCGCCGCGATCCTCGCCGGGCTTTACATGGGCTTCTCGCTGGCGGAACTCGCGCGCGTTTATCGTCGCACTTTGTGGCTCGTGCGCTTCTCCCTCATCACCATCGCGGCGATGCTCGCGCTCGGCTACGTGACGAAATATTCCGGCACCGACGCCACGCTCGGCCTCGCGCTGGCGAAGACCGGCGCGCTGTATCCCTTCTTCGGCACGCTGCTGGGCTGGCTGGGCGTGGCGCTCACCGGCAGCGACACCGCGAGCAACGTCCTCTTCGGCAGCCTGCAAAAAATCACCGCCGAGCAGACCGGCATCAGCCCGGTGCTCATGTGCGCGGCGAACAGCTCCGGCGGCGTGATGGGCAAGATGGTGGACGCGCAGAGCATCGTCGTGGCGAGCACCGCGACGAACTGGTATGGGCACGAAGGCAGCATCCTGCGCTACGTGTTCTTCCACTCCATCGCGCTCGCGGCGCTCGTGGGCATCCTCGTCTATCTGCAAGCCTACGTCCCGCCGTTCACCGGGATGGTGGTGAAGTGAGGTGGGAAGCACCACTAACCGGCACTGACCTGCACTAATCCAAAATGCCCGCAGCGAACGAAAGCCTTCCCCTCCTCCTCGGATTAGTGCCAGTCAGTGCAGGTTAGTGGTAAGAAGACTGAGCATGACAACTGCCCCACCAGAATCGAAGCCCACACGCCGTGGCGTGTGGCTGGCCGTCGCCGTGGTCGTCGGCCTGCTCGCGTTGAGCACATGGGACGCGCTGCGCAACTCCGGCCGCAGTTCGCCCGCCGCCCTGCGCCGGGCCGCGTTCGATGGCGACGAAGCCACCGTGCGCCGCATCATCGCAGCGCACCCGGAGTGGATTGACCTCCCCGGCTCGACGAATGGGCAGACTCGCGTGCTGGGCGGCCTTTACGAGAAGGCGATGAAGGGGTTAGGCAAATCGCCTTCGGCCCCTTCTTCGAGTGATCCAGAGCATTACTTTCAGCAACTGGAGCGCTTGGGTGCGAATGCTCTCTTCCACGCAGTGGCAAAGAAACACATCGGCACAGCGATGATTCTGGTCGAAGCCGGTGCTAATCCGCGCATGAAGCTATCCACCGGCGAGTCAATTGTCCCAATGGCCGCGTATGTTGGTGACACCAAGCTGATGTCGGCCTTGGAAAGGCGGGGCGCGAATCTGAATGAGTTGCAACCGGGAACAGGCATGACCGCCTTGCACCAGGCAGCGTATGGACAAAGGCCAGAAATGCTCCTGTATCTCCTCGGGCGCGGTCTCTCGGTCAACTCCACGAACCGCGGCGGGGTCACTCCCTTGCACATCGTGGCCGGCCACGCCCGCTTGGATTTCGTGCAAATACTCGTGACCAACGGGGCTGACCTGACCTTGACGAACAGGCGTGGCGATACGGCGCTCGACGCGGCGCGCCTCCGCGTCCTGCAAGGGGCCGACAGCAAAGCTGTTGCAGTCGTCACATGGCTCGAAGATTTTGCCGCCACGAACCAGCCGCCTGCCAAGCCCGCGCCGTGATGGCCCGGGCGCAGTTCGAAGGGCGTTGAGCTTGAGATCCCAAGCTGGCGCTCCGAAGGAGCATCACAAACCAGCCCGTGGCAACGCCCCGGGTCGCTCGCCCGCCGAACGCGGAGCACTGAAAGGGCGATACAGAATGTCCCGCCCTTTCAGGGCTGTGATACTTCCATGCCGCCACCTAGGGCGTTGCTTTGGTAGGCGGACTTCCCGGCCCCGGAGGGGCGAGTGAGGGTAGCCGGTGGGAAGACTCGACCGACGGGAGAGGCGCACCCACCGGTCAGCCAGCCAATAGGACCGCGCCCCAGCGGGGCGCATGAACGCCCCGTTGGAAGGGCGGTGATTCATGCGCCCCGCCGGGGCGCCGGGCACTTGGGCCAGCACCGGTGGGTGCGCTCCGATGACGGAGCTTCCCAC
>JBEBFV010000562.1:0-3487 GCA_040081795.1 Limisphaerales bacterium
GGGTAACGCTCCCACATCAACCTGCTTGCAAAGCAGGTGCATTGCTTGTCTGCCACGACCCCATTGAAATTGGCAGGCTGCCTCCGTGCCGCCCGGAGTGAGCTGAGTTTTGGAGACTCGGCCGCGTGCTGACGCGCAGCCTGTGGAAAGTGAAGGGCCGGGAACGCTTGTGCGCTCCCGGCCCGTGCCATTTCAACAAAGAACAAACACCGCCTGGTGGTCTATGCGACCCCAGCCCGCGGATTCACGGCGGCTGTTTCGGTGTTTAAGGGCACACCTCTTGCGAAGCCCTTGGATTGTAAAAGGGGGTATGAGTCGCCTTGGCGACCATCCGCATGACGGATGGGCACACCACACCGGTTGAGATTCATGTCTCTTCTCCGGACAAATTTGCTTGGCGCGACTGACATCATATAGATGTCACAATACTTCTGGTCACAGTGCGTTCACTTTCGTTTGTATGTGTCCTACTCGATCACATGGCTGCTGACTTCATCCGACCAACAAAAAACCCTGCTTACTTTCGGTAAGCAGGGTGAGTCGAAAACTGGTTCTCTCGTTACCTGCTTACTGGGGACCGCTTCGGGTTAAGGGCGGGGATATACCCCGACATACCGGAATGGCGGCCCAGACTGAACGCGCCATCACAACGCGTCCATTCATGACGTGTCGCCAAGGCGACTGTCAGTCTGGTCTGTTGTATTGATTGGTTCATACAGGTCTTCGAATGCGATAGACTTCTAATACGAGACAAAGGTTACGTCAATACGTTTTTGTAATTTGCTTCATTTTTATGTGAGTCTGGCTGTTGCGAGTGTCATCGCCTACAGGCTTTCACGTCGAGGGCGGTAGACGCTCGGTGATATCGAGTTCACACAGCACCCGATACCGGACTCAAAACGGGCGTGCTTGATCGTGGTCGGCGGTGAAGCCGTTGATCACGCAGGCTGGAGAAGGTCGGTTCAGGTCACTGTCCGGCTGGTTGAAAACGGCACATACTAACGACACGGGCGTTTTCCCTGTCGGCTGGTTGCGATATTGCGTCACACTGAACTCAGCATGACGAACAGCGAAGAGAGGCAGCCTGCAGCCCGTTCACCAACCTCCCTGACATCACCCCCGCACCACTCCATGCCCAAGTCTCCTGAACCAGCCGACCTCCATGCCGGCTGGCGCTTTGACAACTCCTACACGCGTCTGCCGGAATCTTTCTACTCCCGGGTGAACCCCACGCCGGTCGCCGAACCGCGCCTCGTTCTCCTCAGCCGTCCGCTGGCGCAATCTCTCGGGCTCGACCCTGCGGCACTTACTGGCCCGGACGCGGCTGCTCACTTCACCGGCAACCAGATTTTCCCCGGTGCCGAACCCATCGCTCAGGCCTATGCCGGACACCAGTTCGGGAATCTCGCGCGGTTGGGCGATGGACGAGCCATCCTGCTGGGCGAACACCTCACGCCCGCGGGTCAACGCTTCGACATCCAGTTGAAGGGTGCCGGTCGCACGCCTTATTCGCGAGGTGGCGACGGCCGGGCCGCTCTCGGCCCCATGCTGCGCGAATACCTGATCAGCGAGGCCATGCATGCCCTCGGCATCCCGACCACCCGCAGCCTCGCTGTGGCCAGCACCGGTGAACCGGTCCTTCGCGAGCAACCGCTCCCCGGCGCTGTCCTCACCCGCGTGGCCGCCAGCCACATCCGAGTCGGCACTTTCGAATACTTCGCTGCGCTCGGTGACATTGACGCCCTGCGCATCCTCGCCGGCCACGCCCTCCGACGCCACTTCCCGTATCGTGCGGAGTCGGAGCATCCGATGCTCGGACTGCTGGAGGAAGTAATCGAACGACAGGCCTCGCTCATCGCCCTCTGGATGCGCATCGGCTTTGTGCACGGGGTGATGAACACCGACAACATGGCGCTCTCGGGCGAAACCATCGACTACGGTCCCTGCGCCTTCATCAACGCCTACGATCCGGCGGCCGTGTTCAGCTCCATTGATCACCACGGCCGCTACGCGTTCGGGCAGCAACCCCGAATTGCCGCGTGGAATCTGGCACGCCTTGCCGAGGCCCTGCTGCCCATCCTGCACACAGAACCGGACACGGCCCTGGCCCACGCCAACGAAGCCCTCGAATCATTTTCCACGCGTTTTCAGCGCCACTGGCTGGCCGCCCTGCGCGGAAAGCTCGGCCTCTTCACTGCCGAACCGGAAGACGCGGCACTCGCCGAGGACCTGCTCCGCTGGATGCATACGGCCCGCGCCGACTACACCCACACCTTCCGAAACCTGCGGGCCACCTCGGAACCGTCAGCTCCAACTGACGCCGCGTTCACTGCGTGGCACCAACGCTGGACCGAACGTCTCGCCCGGCAACCGCAGCCTTGGTCGGAAGTGGCCCGGCTCATGAACGGCCACAACCCGGCGGTGATTCCTCGGAACCACGAAGTGGAAGCCGCGCTCGTCGCTGCCATAGAAAACAATCTCGCACCGCTGGAACGCCTGCTCGGCGCACTGGCCAGGCCCTACGATGAAGCCGGCCAGTCCGATGAACTGCTCAATCCTCCACCGCCCGGAACTCCAGTTTGTCGCACTTTCTGCGGCACTTGAATCGGGTCGTCGATGGTGCAGGAACGAAAACCCGGCTTGGCTCATTTCACGCGGTCAGTTCCTTGAACACGCCGGTGCTGTCATCGAGTCGCTCGGCTTCGCCGGTGTCGGCTTCCAAGTCTGTTGCTTGTGCTTTAGCACCATCAAGCGGCAGGACCGCCTGGAGTTGCCGACTCCATTTCGGTCGAGTGCAGTGCCCAGAAGCAGAAATAAACGGATGATGGGCGATTTCGGGTTTCCGACTTTGTTCCTCAATTACAGCTGAAATCGGCGGGAAAATGTCCTTGCCTGCTGGGCGCGAAACCCGGCGCTTCCCTCCCGCGCGAGAGGCGAGCCTCTACAGCAGTTCCGTCAGCAGCTTCACTTCCTTGCTAGTGTCCACAATCGGGACGGGTCGCGGCACGCCCGGCGGCCGGTTCTTCCGCTTGTAATCCACGCCCAGCAGTGTGCAGACCGTGCCAAGGAAGTCGGGGACGCTGATGGGGCGCTCGACCACGGCGGCGCCATCCCGATCGGTTCGTCCCACGACCTGCCCGCCCCGGATGCCGCCGCCGATGAGCACGCTGCTCCAGGCCCGCGACCAGTGGTTGCGCCCGCCTCCAGTGCATTGCGGCGTGCGCCCGAACTCACCCATCCAGACCACCAGCGTCGAGTCGAGCAGGCCCCGGCTCTTGAGATCGGTGACAAGGGCGGACATGGCCGCATCGCACTCCAGCGACAGGGCACGGACGCGCGGGAAGTTGTCGCGGTGCGTGTCCCAGCCCACGCCGTCGCCCATGACCACCTCGACGAGTCGGTTCCGTGCCCGGTCCTCTCCGCTTCGCTCTACTCGCGCTTCACCTCGCGCCACGAGGAGAAGTTCGCGTGGAAGGTCGCTCAGGCG
>JBEBFV010000563.1:0-3481 GCA_040081795.1 Limisphaerales bacterium
CTTGCAACACCCGCGGTTGGTCCAGCGCACGCAACAGGTTCATGCCAAAAACCTACCACCAACCAGCGGCCATTGTCTATTACGCATAGAGTCTATTGTTCCCAGTCCGTCCATCTCACCAAATCGCCCAACAACCCCCTCCCATCATGCCGCCACGTCAGCGGCGGGTTCTGCATCTGGCCGAGCGGACACAGACGCGTCGCCCCCCAGCGGGCGAACTGCTTCGCGAGGCCTTCCATCTCGTGCTCCTGCGCGGCGAGGCCGACGGTCGAGGTGTGGTCGCGCACCGGGTCTGCGCCGCGCAGGGCCTCGGCCGCATCGAACACGGGCTTCACGTAGATGAAGCGGTTGAGGCAGGACAAGGTGAATCGCGCGTCGGACTCATAGACCACCGTCCACGCCGTCGAGTCCGGGCTGCACCAGTGCCGCGTCTGCTCCGGCGCGTGCGCGGCGCGGACTTCGTAGATGGCGCGGCGCGCGGCGATGTGCGCGGCCGTCTCAACGGAAATCCTGCCGCGCGGCTCGGCGGCTTCGCGACGCGCAAGCTCCCCGGCGAGCTGGCCGGCGAAGTGCAGCGCGAAGCCGACGCTGTTGTCCTCAACATAGAAGACGTGCGGCGAAAGGCAGCCGAGCTGGTCCCACGCGACGACGTCTGTGGCTGCGGCGGCAATGATCTTTTTCTCGCGCCAGCCGGAGATCGCCTCGCGCGTCACGTAGCCGAAGCTGACCTGATGGCCGTAGCCGGCGAATCGCACGCGCGGCGGCAGCGCGCGGCGGACGGCTTCCACCGCTTCATCCGAGCCGGTGGCGGTCACGCTATCGCACTGTGCAAACAGGGCTTGATCCAGCCCGCCCGCGCCGCCGCGCCACTCGGCGATCTCGATGCACGCGCCGAGCTTAGGCTCGCTTCCGTAGATCGAGTGGAGGAACAGGCGCGGGAGATATGAGCCGCCGCGCGAGCACTTGATGAACTGCGCCGAGCGCGTGAGCAACCCGAGCACAATGGCCATGAACGCCGGGTTCGGCACGCAGCCGGCGGTGATGTGGCCGAGCAGTTCCGGACCGGTGGTCAGCGCCAGCCGGCGCGTGCGGCTGTCACTGTTGCTCGCGCTGAAAGCGTCGAGACGCTGGGTGGGGCCGAGTTCCTGCGCGAGGAGGGCCTCCAGGTTTTCACCGGTGAGCTGGCGGAAGAAGTTGTCGAGTCCGGTGGCGATGGTGTGGGCGGAGAAACCCGTGTGGGCCGGGCCTTCCTTCAGCGCGAGCTTGCGGTAGGGATAGTCATCGGACAACCAGTCCTCGGCGGTGCGCACGAGCGTGCGCAGGATGCTGGGCGTGTCGCGCACGGCGAGGTATTGCGTGCGGTTGCGCTTCAGTGCGAGGCACGCCTCCGTGATCATCACGGGCGACAGCTCGGCCTCGGGCGGCAGATCGGCGAGGTAGTAGTTCGGAAGCGTCATGGCGCGGCTTTCTCCAAGTGTTCCCGATTCCGGATTTCGCGCAAGCACAGCAAGCCGGGCAGCGACGCCAGCAGGAGCGCGGCGAGCAGCAGGTAGAAGTCGTGGTAGCGCGCCGGCTCGGCGGCACCCGCGCCGAGATGCTCCACCCAGCGGCCTGCGAACCAGTGCGCGATGTTGCCCAGAATTCCGCCCACGGTAATGAAGAGGCCGAAGACGCGACCGCGCACAGCGTCCGGCACCGACTCCATCAACGCCGCCTCGACCATCGGGTAGCAGCCCATGAAGAAGAAGCCATAGACCGCGAGCGCCGCCGCCAGCCAGCCGCGCGGCAGATGCGGGAACGCTGCGATGACCACCGCCGCCGCGATCATCACGCCCGCCGTCCAACGCGTGCGTCCACGGTCGCTGAGGTGGCCGAAGAGCGGATTGCTGATCACACCCATGAGGAAGATGACGCTCAGTGCCACGCCCGCCTCCTGCACTGTGAAGCCGTGGGCTTTTTGCAGGAAGAGCGAGCCGAGGCTGCCCATGCTGTGCCCGGCGAAATCGCGCAATGCGAACGCCACGGCGGCGGTGAGGAACAGAAGCCAGAGGGTGGACGTCTGGAAGATCGGAAGCGGCGGCGCGCCGCGCGCCGGCGATTTGCAATCGGCGTCGAGCGTGCTGGATGCTGCAGTCGGCCGTTGCAAACCGCCGGCACCTTTTTCCTCCGCCAGCCAGGCGAAGGCTCCGGCCGCGAGAATTCCGAGCACGCCAAACTCCATCACAGGCGTGCGCCAGTCGCCGGATTGCGTCGCGCGCCAGCCTGCGTAGATCGGGCCGACGAAGAAGCCCACGCCCGCGCCGATGCCCACGAGTCCGAGCGCACGGCCGGTTGCCTCGGGATAGAGTCGCGCGATCAGGGCCGTCGCCGCCGGGTGGAAGCAGCTTCCACCGATGGCCGCGATGACGACGCTTGCGAGTGCCAGCGGATAGCTCGGGGCGAGCGCGAGGCCGACGAAGCCGAGCGCGTTGATGAACAGCCCCCATCCGAGGAGTTTCTTGCGGCTCACGCGGTCGGCGAGAATTCCCAGCGGGTAGCTCAGGCCGTAGTAGGTGAGCATCATCACCGTCATCGGAAGCGTCGCCTGCTCCAGACTGGAGAGCTTCAGGTCGCGCTGCATCGGCAGGTAGAGCGGCAGCAGGGCGACGTGATAGACGTGCGTGAACGCGTGCAGGACGCCGAGAAGCCAGAGCGTGCGTGCGCGATGGTGCGGCGAGTCCATGTCAGGCGGCCAGCAGGGAACAGCCGCGCGCCTCCGCTTGCGTGGCGCGACCGATCAGCTCGAAGCCATCGCCTCGGCGCACGGCCAGGTCTTCCGTTTGGATCGCCATCACGGAGCGGACGTTCGCGAGGTCGAAGATTCGGAGCAAGCCGGTTTCGCCGTCGGCGACTTCGCGGCCGGTCTCGGGGGAGAGGATCAGCGCACGGCTCCAGGGGGGGAACGAGAAGGTGCGTGATGCGTGATGCGTGATGCGTGCGGAGGAGGAGAGCTTGTCACTTGTCACCTGCCACTCGTCACCCGCCACGCGGTCATACGCCTGCGAACTCAGCTCGCTCATGCCGTATTCGCAGACGATGTAGAGGTGTGGGATGCCGAGGCGGGAGGTGATGAGCGCGTGGAGATCGGCCTTGGGCAACTCGCGCGAGCGGCCTTTGTAGCCGCCGGTTTCCATGGCGCGTGAGCCGGGCGGCAGCGTGAGGGACAAGCCGCGTTGCTCCAACGCGTCGAGGAGGTTCACGAACATGAACGCGGTGCCGAGAAGAATGAGCGGCTGGCCGGATTGCTCGGCGTGACGGAGCGCGGTGAGGGCGGCGGTGAAGTCGAGTAGCCAGGAGTTGTCCGTGCCGGCCGTCGCTACGAAGCACGAGCTGGCTGCGCCAAATGCGTGGCTCACGGTGGCGAACATGTGGACGAGCGATGAGTGCGGGGCCTGTGCTGGCGGCGGAGCGAGGCAGAGGAAGGTAGGGCGCGTCTGTCCCC
>JBEBFV010000141.1:0-12999 GCA_040081795.1 Limisphaerales bacterium
GTTACTAATCGCATTTGAATTCTCGCGCGCGGGAGGCTGGCAACGGCCTCCCGCGTTTTGCTTAACCGGCCCAGCGAGAGTCTTCTGCACCCCTGCTGCTGCGCGATTTGCAATCGGGGTAGTTTGCAGCAGTGTGTCCCCATTCCACAGGCTGTTGCCACCGCTGCCAACCGCCGCCTGCTTTTTCAAAGTTTACTTCACCGCCCCCCGTTCCTACGCTCGCGCCCCGTTGGGGCCGGGACCCTGACTCAACCGCATGATTTCCGTTGTCACTGGGCTGGTGTTGGGGGCGATCCACGTCGTCTCGGGGCCGGACCATCTCGCGGCGGTCGCGCCCTTCGCGGCGGAGTCGCGGCGCAAGGCGTGGGAGATCGGCCTGCGCTGGGGCGTCGGCCACGCGGGCGGAGTGTTGTTCATCGGGCTGCTTTCCCTGCTGTTGCGCGACTGGCTTCCGCTGGACGCAATTTCCTCGTGGAGCGAGCGGCTCGTGGGCGTGGTGCTCATCGGCATCGGGCTGTGGGGCGTGCGGCGCGCGTTGAGCGGACGCGTCCACACGCATGAGCACGAGCACAACGGCGAGAAGCACGTCCACATCCACACGCACGACGGCGCGACGGCGCACACGCACGAGCAAGCCGTCGAGCACCGGCACACGCATGCGGCATTCGCGGTGGGGACGTTGCACGGCGTGGCGGGCAGTTCGCATTTCCTCGGCGTGCTGCCGGCCCTGGCGTTTCCGACCATGACCGAGGCGGTCTGGTATCTGGCCGCGTTCGGCATCGGCACGGTGTCGGCGATGGTGGTGTTTTCCTCGCTCGTCGGCTGGTCGGCGCGGAGCCTCGCGGCCAGCAGCGCGCAGGCGTATCGGCAGATGATGGGCTACTGCTCGCTGGCGGCGGTGGTGGTGGGCGGCTGGTGGCTGATGGCGTAGCGTAACGTCATTCCGCTTGACCCTGCTCGCGGCGAAGGGCGAGCTTCGCGGCGCAATAACAACTTTCTCAGCCATGAAAAAACTTCTCCCCCTGTTCACCCTCGTGCTCGTCGGCCTCGTCGCGTTCGCCCAGGAAAAACCCACCAACCTCCTGCCCGCGTTCGGCGGTGAGGGCCGCGACTTCACCGCCAAGGCGCAGGGCGGCAAGGCCATCAAGGGCTGGCTCCCGACCGGCTGGGATGACAACTCCGACTGGGCGACGCTCGCCGCGACCTACACCAAGCTCAAGGACGGCCCGAAGGATGGCGTCACCGCCGTGCGCATCGAGTTGAAGGATCTCGGCGAGGGCCAGCTCCAGCTCACCAGCTTCTCTGGCAAGCGCGTCTTCAAGAAGGGCGTGAAGCACGCGATCGAGGGCTGGCTGCGCGGGAGCGCGGACTTCAAGGTCGGCGTGCGTCAGCCGGGCGATCCCTACGAGTTTTACGTCGAGCACGACCTGGCCGGCGGCAAGGAATGGAAGGCCTTCAAGTTCGAGTTTGCCCTCGATGCGGACAAGGAGGCGTTCATCATGTTCGTGATGCCGGGGAGCGGGACGATTGACCTCGCGGGCGTGACGGTGCGTGAGGTGAAGTGAGGAGCGAGTCATGCGCACGCAGCAACACTCGAAAGCGCTGCGTGCTGCGTGCCGCGTGTTGCGTGTCTGGGGCGCGGTGCTGGTCCTGCTCGCTTGGCTGGCAGGGCACGACGCGTTCGGCCAGACGGCGGCGACCAACAAGCCTTCCGCGCTCGTCCGCTTCGCCGTCGAGCCGTTCATGCGCGTGACCAACGGCGCGACCGGCGCTGTGGAGTTGCAGGTGGCGGTGCGGAAACTTGTCCCGATCAATGGCGGTGGGCCTGTCATCTGGCTCACCGGCGCGTCGCACATTGGCGAGACGAATTACTTCGCCCTGCTCCAGAAGCACCTCGACGCGCAGGGGTTGGTGCTCTTCGAGGGCATTCACGCCGGGAAAAAGGGTGGGGCGACCAATGCCGTCGCACCCGAGAAACCCGCCGCCAAAACTGCGGCCGTCGTGAAGGAGAAACCTGCCGCGCCTGAGCAGCCGGCGAAATCCGCCGGAAGCGCGTCCCTGCAAAAGGATTTGGCCGAGTCGCTCGGCCTCGTGTTCCAGCTCGAGGCCATCAACTACGCGCGGAAGAACTTCCGGAACAGCGACCTCTCCATTTACGAACTGCGCGAGCTGATGGACAAGGACGACGAGCCGGCCGCGCCGGACTCGCCCAAGGAGAAGCGCAAGAACGAGGCCTTCGAGACGCTGATCAAGGCGATGGAGGGCAACTCGCTCTTCGGCACACTGCTCAAGGCCGGGTTCAAGCTCGTCGGCGGGAATCCGAAACTCCAGGCCATGACCAAGCTCGCGCTCATCGAGGCGCTCGGCGGCATCCGCGGCGACATCTCGCGGATGAAGAGTCTTCCCGAAGACATGCAGCGGCTCATGGAGGTGCTCATCCAGACGCGCAATGACGCGGTGCTCAAGGACCTTCGCGTCGAGCTGAAGCGCGTCGCGCCGCCCGCGAGCATCAGCATCTTCTACGGCGCGGGCCACATGGATGACATGGAGCGGCGCGTGCGGCGCGAGTTCGGCTACCGCGTGGAAAGCGATCTTTGGCTGCCGGCGTTTACCGTGGACTACGTGAAGGCGGGCCTGAGCGTCATCGAGGCCACGCTGCTGCGCACGATGGTGCAGCGGCAGATGCAGGAGCTGCTGCCGACGGAGAAGGAACCGGCGAAGGAGAAGTGAGCCCGGTCCGCTCGGAGTTTTCGGTGATAATTGTCTCCCGCCCCGGCCAGCTCCCGTTAAACTCCGGCCGTTGAACGTCCGATAACCTCTCCGAGTCATGGAAAACGTCACCGTGGACACGCACCAAAAGGCGCTTCAGGTAAACCTCGACCCGTCGAAATACGGGACGTTCGTCGAGATCGGCGCGGGGCAGGAAGTCGCGCGGTGGTTCTTCCGCGTCGGCGGCGCGTCGGGCACCATCGCCAAGACCATGTCGGCCTACGACATGACGGTGAGTGACGCGATTTACGGCCCGTGCGAGCGCTACGTCAGCCAGCAGCGCCTCACCGCAATGCTCGAACGCGAGTATGGGCTGCTCATCGAGCGCCTTGCGCAGAAGCGCGGAGCTGACACGCGGTTCTTCGTCTTCGCTGACACGGTCGCGGCGCGCAGCTACTCCTCGCGCAAGGACATGGAGGCGCACGGCTGGATGGGTGTGCGGTTCCAGACGGAGCCGCAGGGCGAGCCTTCCCAGATCATCATCCACGCGCGCCTGCTGGACCCGGAAAACATCCAGGAGCAGGAGGCCCTCGGCATCATCGGCGTGAACCTCGTCCACGCCGCTCTCTACCTGCACCGTGACCCGACCGCGCTGCTTGATGCGCTGCTCGACAGCCTCACCTCGGAGCGCGTGGAGGTGGACATGGTCAAGCTCACGGGCCCGGCGTTCGTGGGCGTGGACAACCGAATCGTGGCGCTCCAGCTCGTCCAGCGCGGCCTGACGAAGGCCGCGATGTTCCTTGCGAACGGCGAGGTCGTGCAACCCGCCGACGCGCTCTACAAGAAGTCCATCATCGTCGAGCGCGGCAGCTTCCGGCCCGTCACCAAGATCACGCTCGACATGCTCGAGTGCGCGACAAGCATGTTCGTGCAGGAGCCGAAAGTGCATGGCGAAGAGGTCACCGTCCTGATGGAGATGACCTTGAAAAACCTCATCGAGGGCGACCGCATTGACCCCAAGGACTTCCTCGACCGCGTGGACATCCTCGGCGCGCTGGGCAAGACCGTGCTCATCTCCAACTACGGCGAATACCACCGGCTCGCGGCCTACCTCTTCCGCCACACGAAGAAGATGATCGGCATCGCCATGGGCGTGCCGACCTTGCGCGAGATTTTCGACGAGAAGTATTACACGGACCTCGAAGGAGGAATCCTTGAAAGCTTCGGTCGGCTCTTCAAAAACGATCTCAAGCTCTACGTCTATCCGCTGCGCGAGCCCAAGACCGGCGCGCTCATCACCGCCGGCAACCTGCGTGTCGCGCCGAATCTGCGGCATCTCTACTCGTATCTCGTGGAGAACCGGCTGATCGAGAGCCTGCGCGACTTCGACGAGCGCTGCCTTCCCATCTACTCGCGGGACGTGCTGGCGAAAATCCGCTCCGGCGATCCGGCGTGGGAAACGATGGTGCCTCCGACTGTCGCGCAGATGATCAAGGATCGAAAGCTGTTCAACTACGGGGCCGACGCGACAACTGCCGCGCCCGCGCCACAGGCCTGAACGATTTGCCGTTCAGCGGCTAAAGAGTTCGCCTGCGCGGAAGCCGAGCCACACCGCTACGAGGCACAGCGCAACCGAGAGCAGCACGTTCCACCCCGCCGCTGGCCAGTGGCCGTCGCGTGCAAGCTGGAGTGTTTGCAGGCTGAACGCGGAGAACGTCGTGTAGCCGCCGCAAATCCCCGCCATCAAAAACGCGCGCCCATGCTCGCTGCCCCACCAGCCCGTGGAGGGCTGCGCGACTTCGGCGAAGACGCCGATGAGGAAGGAGCCGCTGACGTTCACCAGCAGCGTGCCCAGGGGAAACGGTTTGCCCGCGAGCGTCGTCACCCACTCCGCAAGCCCGTAGCGGAGCATCCCGCCCAGTGCGCTGCCGAGGCCGATCCAGAGGTAGATTCGCATGACGGGAGGCTAGGAATACGGTCGAGGACTGTCAGCGGAAATACACGGCTCCGAAGGCCAGCGCGAGTCCCACTGCCACCGCCCACCACAGCCAGCTCACGCCCTTGGCCTTCGCGCGGCGATCCCGCTGGTCGCCGAACTCCTCCTTCACGAACTCGTCGTAGTTGAATTCGTCATCCGGGATGCCCAACCGGTCCGCCGTGCGTTGCGAATCCGCGCGGTCGTTCCAGCCGGTCCGCTCATCCGCGCCGCACTCGGGACACGCCAGCGCGCCACGTGGCACGTCCGCGCCGCAATTGGGACAGGTCTCTGGCGCTTTCATTTCCGCGCTGCGAGGAACCACTCCACGAACTTCGGGATGCCCACCTCAATCTTCACCGACGGGTTATAGGCCAGCTTCGCGCGGGCCTTCGAGATGTCCGCGTAGGTGATGGGCACGTCGCCGGGCTGCGGCGGCTGGCGGTCAATGTTCGCGGTCTTCCCGAGCGACTTCTCCAGCAGCGAGATCAGGTAGTCCAGGCGCACGGTCTGCGACTCGCCGAGATTGAAGATGTCGAAGCCGAACTCCTGCCGCGTGCAGGCCATGATGCCGTCCACGGTGTCGGTCACGTAGGTGTAGTCGCGCGCCGTCGAGCCGTCGCCGAAGACGGGGATGGGTTTCCCCGCGCTGATGAGCGACGCGAACTTGTGGATGGCAAGGTCGGGTCGCTGACGCGGGCCATAGACCGTGAAGAAGCGCAGCATCGCGATGTCCATGCCATAGACGTGGTGGTAAGTGTGGCCGAGCGCCTCGCACGCGAGCTTGCTGGCGGCGTAGGGCGAGATGGCGCTGAAGATCGGGTCGGCCTCGCTGAAAGGCACCTTCGCGTTCACGCCATAGACCGACGAACTGCTCGCGATGGTGACTTTGCGGACCTTCCGCGCGCGCGCGGCTTCGAGCAAGTTCACCGTGCCCTCGACGTTCACACGCTGGTAGAGCGCCGGCTGCTGCAAACTGGGCCGCACGCCCGCGCGAGCGGCGAGGTGAATGACTTGATCAAACTGCGCTGACGCGAAGGCTTCTTCCACTGCCGAGCCGTCGGTCAGGTCGCCGTGAACGAAGGTGAACGGCAGCGCGAGTGATTGGAGGCTGCGGAGGTTGGCCTGCTTGAGGGCCGGCGCGTAGAAGTCGTTCAAGTCATCGAACGCGCAGACCGAGTGCCCCTCGCGCAAAAGCCGTTCGCAAACGTGGGAACCGATGAAGCCAGCGCCGCCGGTGACGAGAATGTTCACGGCTTGGAAGGGTAATAACGAGAAGGGAAAAAGTAATTAGTAATTAGTGCCGGGTCCCGGAACGTCGGCCGCGACTCGCCGCCACTGATCACTACTTACTAATCACTTTCCCCTCCGGCTCACATCACCATCCCGCCATCCACGGCCAACACCTGCCCCGTGATGTAGCGGGCGGCGGGGCTGGCGAGGAAGACGGCGGCGTTCGCGATGTCCTCGGGCTGGCCCAGCGTGCCGAGGGGAATCTGCTTCAAGACTTCCGCCTTCATGTCGTCCTTGAGCACGGCGGTCATGTCGGTGTCGATGAAGCCGGGCGCAAGGACGTTTGCGGTGATGCCGCGAGAGGCGAGTTCCTTGGCAACGGACTTGGTGAAGCCGATGAGGCCCGCCTTGCTCGCCGCGTAGTTGGCCTGGCCTGCGTTGCCAATGAGGCCGATGACGCTGGCGACGTTGATGATGCGGCCGGAGCGCTGCTTGAGGAACGCGCGCGTGAAGGCCTTGGTGAACAGGAACGCGCCCTTGAGGTTCGTGTTGATCACGGCGTCCCAGTCCGCGTCGCTCATGCGCATGAGCAGGCCGTCGCGCGTGACGCCGGCGTTGTTGACGAGGATGTCCACCTTGCCGGCGTCGGTCAGGATCGTCGCTGCTGCGGCGGTCACGGCGGCGCTATCAGCCACGTCCACGGCGAGCGCCCAGGCGCGACGGCCCAGCGCGCGGACCTCGGCGGCGACCTTCTCGGAATTCTCCACCGTGCGCGAAACGCAGACCACATCCGCGCCCTCGGCGGCGAACTTCAACGCGATGGCGCGCCCGATTCCGCGGCCCGCGCCTGTGACGACTGCGACTTGTCCAGCCAGTGAACTCATAGGGCGGGATTTGTCGGCGGGGGCGGAGGTGAAGTCAATTCACGAGTGGGCTGGGCGGCCAGCGCACGATAGTCCGGGTTCGCGCCGGTGATTTCCGCCCACAGCTCGGCCAGCGTGATGCGGCGTTCGCGCGAGCGGTTGACCCACTCCACTTCCGTCGGCGCGCCGGGCGCGGTGAAGCGGATGCCCCAGATCGGATCGAAGGCCTTTCCCGAAAGCGAATACCTCATGTCGCCGATGACCGTCGGGTCGCCCGGCGCGCGGGCGATCCAGCCGTCGGAGAAGTGCGCGAAGCGCTCGAAGGATCGCAACGGCCCGTTGCGCGCGGCCTCGGCAGGCGAGAGGTCGCGGCGCGTGACCAGCGGCAGGGAGTTTCCCTCGCGCACCGTCACCGGGCCGAGCCACGGGACGCGCAACCTGTCGCTGTGGATGTGTCCGTCGTGCAGGTAGAGCGAGCGCCAGACTAGGTGATTGCCCATCGTCGGCATCTCCTCGGTGTGCTCGGGGCGGTGGCCGCGCAAGCGGGCAAGCTCCGCCTGCGCCGCGTGCGCGCGAGACTTCTGCACCGCGCCCAGCGTCATGTAAGCCGCGCAGAAACCCAGCACGGCCCATGACCAACGATGCGTTCTCTTTCCGCGTTCCACGTTCCGCGCTCCGCCTTCAGTCTGAGCCTCCTCACGTCGGCTTCTACGGGATGAGATGGCGTTCACCACCAAGCCCGCCAGCAGCGCGAGGGTGAAGACCGGGTCAATGATCGAGATGAAATCCCAGCCGAAGCGGTGCTGGCTGAACGGCACGAGAAACTGGGTTCCGTAGCTTGTGCAGGCGTCCAGCAGGATGTGCGACCAGCAGCCGAGCATGCCGCATAGAAACAGCACGAGCCTCTGGTCGCGAAACGCCGCGCGGAAGAACCATGGCAGCACAGCCGCCAGCGCGATCACCGGCGAGAATGCAAACGAGTGCGTGAAGTGCCGGTGCAGCTCGATGTTCAGCAACGGATCGCTCGCGGTGTGGATGAGGAAGTCCACGTCCGGCAACTCGGCGGACACCACGCCAATCACCGACGCACGCCAGCCGAGCTTGCGGCCGAATGCGACCTGGCCGAGCGCCGCGCCGAGCAGCGCGTGTGTGAGCGTGTCCATCGCGCGGATTCCAACTGATTCAGACGAAGGACGGAAGCCGGGAATCTTTCGGGGAAGGGGACTTGAGAGTTGAAAGTTGGGCGTTGGATGTTGAACGTTTTGCCATGTCCACGACCCGCCGCCAGTTTCTCACTGCCACCGCTGCGCTCGCAGCCGCGCCTGCGCTCATCGCCGCGCCGAAAGCCGCGCCGCTTGTCATCATTGACACGCACACGCACTTCTACGACCCCACGCGCCCGACCGGCGTCCCGTGGCCGGGCAAGGGCGACGCGGTGCTCTACCGGCCCACGCTGCCGGCCAACTATCGCGCGCAGGACGTGCCGCAGCCGGTCACGGGGACGGTCGTCGTCGAGGCCAGCCCGCTCGTGGAGGACAACCAATGGATCCTCGACCTCGCGGCGAAGGACAGGTTCATCGTTGGTTTCGTGGGCAATTTGAAGCCGGGCGAGGACGCGTTCGCCAGAAACGTGAAACGCTTCGCTGCGAACCCGCTCTACCGGGGCATCCGCGTGAACGAGGGCGCGCTGCGCACCGGCCTGGGAAACGCCGTGTTTGTCGCGGACATCAAGCGCCTCGCCGACGCGGACCTGGAACTCGACGTGAACGGCGGGCCGACGCTGCTGCCCGAGGTCGCGCGGCTCGCGAAGGAACTGCCGACTTTGCGCATTGTGATCAACCACCTGTCGAACACGCGCATTGACGGGAAGAACGTCTCGCCCACATGGCGCGCGGACTTGGAGACCGCCGCGAAGTTCCCGAAAGTATTCCTGAAAGTCTCCGCGCTCGTCGAGGGCACGGGCAAGAACGACGGCTCCGCGCCGCGCGACGTGGAGTTCTACCGCCCGTGGATGGACGTGGCGTGGAACGCATTCGGCCCCGACCGGCTCATCTATGGCAGTAACTGGCCGGTGAGCGAGCGATTCGCGAAGCTCGCGACCGTGCAAGGGATCGTCCACGACTACTTCAGCGCGAAGGGGCCGGACGCGCTTGCAAAGTTCTTCGCCAGGAACGCCCAGGCGGCTTACGGATGGGTGCGGCGGTAGGCGCGGAGCCCCATGTGGGCACCCAGCCAAAAGGTGCTGGAAATCGCTCGCGCCCTTGCGGGCAATCCTTGAAACTACGCTCCGTGCCCAATGGAATGTGACAGCTTCACCCCCTCGACTTCCGCTTCAAGGAAGTCAACAGCCGGTTCAAGTAGCTGGCCGCGTCGCCCAGCAACACCACTTCGCCGCCCTGGTCGCGTAGCACGAACGCCTGCACGCCACCCAGCGCGAGGTGCTGCGCCAGGCCGAGCACCTCTCCCAGTCCCTCCTCCACCAGTCCTTCCACGACGGGCTTTGATCGGGCAGGCTGGACCCTATGGATGAGGACACGCGAGGTCGCCTGACTGACGCCGAGTTGAAGGCATTCTTTGACCGGTTGTTCCTGCACGGCTTCGCCGGGGCGGACGTGCTGGCGGAGATCGCGCCGGAGGGTTGGGAGAAGTCGCCCTTGCTGGCGTGCTTTCATCCGTCGCCGGAACAGGCGTTCCAGGAATCGCTTCAGATGCACCGGAACATCGAGGGGTTGGTCCGCCCCCGTCGCGAGCGCGAGCCGGACAATCCCAAGCTGGCACCAAAGCCGGAACCGACGTTGGCGGCAGTGCGTGCGGAGTGGCAGAACACGCCGGTCAAAACGGAGGAGGAGGTCGCGCAACTGGTCGGGCTGTGCCTGTGGGATGTGTTCTCGGACAATCACGAGGTCATCGCAGCGGATGGGCGCGTGGTGGACATCGGCTCGTTCCGGGGTGCGGCGGGTTTCATCGCCGAGTGCGTGAGCGGGCCGAACGAGGACTTGTGGAACATGGACTACATACAGTTCTACATGGGGACGATCTGGATTGGTCAGCGGGCGGACCTCATTCCGGTCTATCGAATGATCTTCCGGCGGCTCAAGGCACTGGCAGCGGATTGGGAATTCCACTTCTCCGAGCTTGGACTGGTGGACATGGCACCGCTGCGGGAGGCGTGGGAGAAGCAAAAAACGGAGGACTACTCGCCGTCGGAGGCGTTCGCGAAGGAGCATGAGGAGCAGGAGCGGCAGGAGGAACTCGATCGCGTCCGAGCGGAGCTGGACGAGGGCAATGCCCAGGCCCGCCGCGAGGCTTTGGACCTTCCGCCGCCCGCGACGGTGCGCGCCTACGAGGAGGTTTTCGGCCGCGAGCCGAAAGGCTGGCCGCCAGTGTGACTCAGCCAACGAACCACAACGCCGCTCAGTCCACGAACGCGAGTTCGTTCGAGATGAGCAGGGCGTGGGCGAGTTTTTCCCAGGCGGTCAGGGTCTTGGCTGATTCTTGAGCAGGTGCAACGAGGAAAGCCTTGGCGATCTTGACTTCATCAGCGGCGGGGCGCCGTTGGTAAATCGTCTCGTAGAGGAAGCCGATGCGGGCGTCGTCGGTCGTGAACTTCTTGAAGTCGTCGCGGGCCGCGAGCGCCTGCGCCTGTTGCAGGACGAAGGGCGAGTTCATCAGGAAGAGCGCCTGCTGCGGCACGGTGGTTTGGAAACGCTGCGACGCGCTCACGTCGGGGCTGGCGAAGTCGAAAGTGCGGAACATCGGCGGCAGATTCTGGCGGTCAATGAAGCCGTAGGCCGTGCGGCGGGTGGCAAAGGGCTGCGCGGTCAGCTCCACCGGCAGGCCGCCGGGCGTGAGGTCGAGCTTGCCGGACGCCAGCAGGAGCGCGTCGCGGAGTTGCTCGAAGTCGAGGCGCTGGCGGTTAAACTTCCAGAGCAGCGTGTTCGCGGGGTCGGCCTTCACGCACTCGGCGCGGTCGTCGCTGGCCTGCTGGTAGGTCGCGGACAGCATGATGACCTTGTGCAGCTTCTTGATGCTCCAGCCGTCGGCGACAAAGCGCGTCGCGAGCCAGTCGAGCAACTCGGGGTGCGTCGGCGGGTCGGCACGCAGGCCGAAGTCGCTGGGCGTGCGGACGAGGCCCGCGCCGAAGTGCCAGGTCCAGACGCGGTTCACAAGGACGCGCGCGGTGAGCGGGTTGTCCTTGCTGGCGATGGCGCGGGCGAGTTCGAGTCGGCCGCTGGACTTCGCGGGGAACGGCACTGCCTGACCAAGCGACGCGACTTTCGGAAAGCCGCGCTCGACTTCGGGGCCACGGTTGCCGGGATTGCCGCGCACGAAGACGTAGGGCTTCGTGGGCGAGTCGCGGTCCACGAGCGCCATCGCGCGTGGCGGCGCGCCGGGATGCGTGGCGTCCACTTCGTCCACCTTGGCCTTGAGCTGGCGGAGGCGGGGGCGGGCGTCTTCAAGCAAGGTGTCGTTCTCCGGCGCGGGCAGGTTCGGCGGTGCGTCGGTGGAGCGGAGCGCGAGGCGGAGGGCTTCCTTGTCCTTGTCGGCGTGCGGCGTGGCAGAGTCGGCGTCGGTGAGCAGTTTGCCGTAGCGCTCGGCGACATCCTTCATTGTCTTGGGTGGGGTGTTGAAGGCGGCGGCGACGAGCGGGGAGAGGTGTTGCGTGTTGCGTGCTGCGTGTTGCGCTTCGGACTCGAAGGTCGCATCCGGCAGCTTTGCGTAGGCGTGCCAGAGGGACCAAACCGGGTCCGGCGTTTTTGCGCTGGCGGACTTGGCGATGTAATCCTGCCAGCGGCGCACGACGGCGGGGACGAGCTTGCGCTCCTGAAAATACTTGTCGCGGTCACGGCGCTGGGCGGTCGCGGAGGCACGGGCGACTTGCGGGCTGACTTCGTCGGCGGCGAGCAGGTAGTCAGCGGTGCGCTTGCGAAGGATGCCGATCTGCTTGTCGAGCTGCTCGACGCGATATTTCTCCACCTCGTCCTCACGCTTCTTTTTTTCGGCGAGATAGGCGGCGTGCGCTGCCTCGTCGGGCTTGATGCCGAGCAAAGGTTTCTCCGCTGGTTCCTGGCTGGATGCGAAGACGCCGTAGAGGCTGTAATACTCGGCGGTCGAGACGGGATCGTATTTGTGGTCGTGGCAGCGGGCGCACTGGACGGTCAGGCCCATCGTGCCGCGCGTCACCACGTCAATGCGGTCATCAGTGATGTCGGCCGCATTGTTCAGGAAGCGCCGGCCGAGAGTGAGGAAGCCCATGGCTGCCAGATCGCGTTGCGACTGTTGAGAGTTGAGAGTTGAGAGTTGAGAGGCGGGCGGCTTCTCCGCAGCGGCATCGACAACTTTGGACTCATGCCCCGCGAGCGCGAGATCGGCGGCGATCTGGGCGGTGAGGAACTGGTCGTAGGGGCGGTCCTCGTTGAAGGCGTTGATGACCCAGTCTCGGTAGGTGTAGCTGAAGGCAAAGCGCCGCTGTTCGTCGCCAGCGAGGTAGCCCTTCGTGTCCGCGTAGCGCGCGACATCAAGCCAGTGGCGGCCCCAGCGCTCACCGTAGCGCGGGGAGGCGAGCAGTTTGTCCACGAGTTTCGCGAAGGCATCGGGCGACTGGTCCGCGACGAACGCCTCGACCTCGGCCATCGAGGGCGGCAGGCCGTGCAGGTCGAAATAGGCGCGGCGGATGAGGGTGCGCTTGTCGGCGGGCGGGGAGAGCGTCCAGTTCTTCGGAGCGAGTCTGGCGAGGACGAAGGCGTCTATCGGGGAAAAGTAATTAGTAATTAGTAGTTGAGTGCCCGAAGCGGCCTTGGGCTTCCCTGACTGAGCACTAATTACTCCCTTACTAATCACTTCCTTCGGCAACGCCGGCACCTTCGGCTCCCGCACCGGCTGGAACGCCCAGTGATTCTTCACCACGTTCGGGTCGGAGAGCGGCGGTCCGGAAGGCTTGCCGGTGCGCGGGTCGGGCGCGCCCATGCGGACCCATCCCTCGAAGAGCGCGATTTGCTGCGCTGTGAGCTTCTTTCCCTTCGGGGGCATTTGCAGGTCCTTGTCCGTGTAGCGGAGGGCGCGGATGAGGAGCGACTTGTCTGGCTGGCCGGGGACGATGGCGGGGCCGTGCTCGCCGCCCTTGGCCCAGCCCTCACGCGTGTTGAGCGCGAGACCGCCCTTGGGCTTTTCACTCGCCGCGCCGTCGTGGCACTTGAGGCAATGCTCGATGAGCAGCGG
>JBEBFV010000564.1:0-3479 GCA_040081795.1 Limisphaerales bacterium
GGGAGAGGGCCGGGGTGAGGGGTTGGTTCGGACGCCGTTGGTGTTCGCACCCCTCATCCGGCCTGCGGCCACCTTCTCCCCTCGCTCTGCGAAGGGAGAAGGAAGGTGCCGCGCACGGATGCCAACGCGAGCGGGCGAGTTTCTGCGGCCTGAACGCCGCGCTCCGATTGCCGCGTGGCCGGTGGTTCGCCGTCCTGCTCGCGGCCTTCCTACTGAACACTGAACACTGCTTACTGAATACTTCCCTTGCCGCCGCCGAAGCCCGCCCGAACCTCCTCTTCATCATCTTCGACGACTGGGGCTGGCGCGACGCGGGGGCTTACGGCTCGACCTGGGTGAAGACGCCGAACTTTGACCGCGTGGCGCGCGAGGGTGTGCTGTTCAAGAACGCGTTCACCTCGAACCCGAAGTGCAGCCCGTGCCGCGCGAGCATTCTCACCGGGCGCAACACCTGGCAGCTCAAGGAGGCGGTGTCGCATGGTGGCTATTTTCCAGCCGGCTTCGAGGTGTATCCCGACCTGCTGGAGAAGGCGGGCTACAACGTCGGCCTCACAGGCAAGGGTTGGGGGCCGGGCGATTTCAAGACGCTTGCGAATCGCACGCGCAACCCGGCGGGGCCGAGCTTCGACAAGTATACGCAGGAGCCGGTCGCCAGCGGCATTGGGCGCAACGACTACGCGAAGAACTTCGAGTCGTTCCTCGAACAGCGAGAGAAGGCCAAGCCGTTCTGCTTCTGGATGGGCTTCGCCGAGCCACACCGCGCCTACGAGTGGAACTCCGGCGTGCGCCTCGGCAAGAAGCCGGAGGACGTGAAAGTGCCCGCCTACCTGCCGGACACGGACATCGTGCGCCGCGACTTGCTCGACTACTCCGTCGAGGTCGAATACGCCGACGCGCAAATTGGCAAGGCGCTCAAGGTGCTCGAAGCCGCCGGGCAGTTGGAGAGCACGCTCATCGTCGTCACGTCCGACCACGGGATGCCGTTCCCCTACGTGAAGGGACAAATCCACGAGGACGGTTTCCACCTCCCACTCGCGATGCGCTGGGGCAAGGCCATCAAGCCCGGCCGGGTGGTCGAGGACTTCATCAACGTGCGCGACTTCGCGCCGACTTGGATGGAACTCGCCGGCCTCAAGCCGCACCCGCAGATGACCGGCAAGAGCCTTGTGAACATCCTGCGCTCCGACAAGTCCGGCTGGGTCGAGAACCGCGAAACGATGCTCGCGGGCAAGGAGCGCCACGACATTGGCCGTCCGAACGACCTCGGCTATCCCGTCCGCGCGCTGCGCACCAAGGAGTTCCTCTACGTCCACAACTTCCATCCCGACCGCTGGCCCGTGGGCAACCCGGAGACGGACTTCGGCAACTGCGACCCCGGCCCGTCGAAGGAAGTGTTGAAGCTGCTGGGCGGCCACTTCTACGACTTGTGCTTCGGCAAGCGCCAGCCTGACGAACTCTACGACCTCCGCCGCGACCCGCAGGCCGTGAACAACCTCGCCGGCGACCTCGCCCACCGCGAGAAAATGGAAGACCTGCGCTACCGCATGATGCAGATGCTCCGCGAGGAGCAGGACCCGCGCGCGCTGGGCGACGCCGCCATCTTCGACACCTACAAGTATGTCGGTGCGCGTAACAAGGGCTACGACACTTGGCTCAAGGCGCAGGAGGAGAGGCTCGCGGCGGAGTTGAAGGCGAAGCTCGAAGCGCCACCGGCGAAGAAGGCGGGGAAGAAGAAGTAATCAGTTTTCAGTGTTCAGTATTCAGTCAGAAGCCATAGCCCGAAGCCCACGATGAAACCTTTCTCCCGATTCACACGCCGCCTGTTCCTGCTGCTCGCGCTCGCCGCACTGAACACTGAACACTGGTTACTGAATACTTGCCCCGCCGCCGCGCCCAAGCGCCCGAACATCCTCCTCATCTACGCGGACGACCAGTCCTACAAGACCGTCGGCTGCTACCCCGAGTCGTTCCCGTGGGTGAAGACGCCGAACATTGACCGGCTCGCGGCGGCGGGCGTGCGCTTTCATGCGGCGTATCTCGGTGCGTGGTGCATGCCGTCGCGCGCGGCGATGCTCACCGGCCGACATCCGCACGGCGTCGAGAGCATGAGGATGGAGGGCAAGTATCCCGCCAGCGCCTACGACCCGAAGCAATGCCCGTTCTGGCCGGCGGTCCTCAGGCAGAGCGGCTACCACACCGCGCAAATCGGCAAGTGGCACACGGGCGTGGACGCTGGCTGGGGCCGCGATTGGGACCATCAAATCGTCTGGAACCGTCCGCTGCATCCCGAGAATGCGGGCGCTTACTACGAGCGCCAGCTCCTCGCCATCAACGGCAAGGAGGAGTGGGTGGACGGCTACCCTGCCGACAATTACACGCAGTGGTCCGAGGACTACATTCGCGGCAAGACGCGCGCGGCGGACAAGCCGTGGTTCCTCTGGCTTTGCTACGGCAGCATCCACGGCCCGTCGAAACCCGCCGCGCGGCACAAGGGTCTTTACGCGAACGCCGAGGTGCCCGTGCCGAAGGACATTTTCCCGCCGCGCCCCGGCAAGCCGGCCTACCTCGACGACACGCAGGCGTGGGCCAAGGACGCCGACGGCAAGCCCGTTGCGGGCAAGAGCGGCGAGAAGTTCGGCGACACCAGCGGCAAGCAGCGGCAGACGCACGCGGCCTTCGTGCGGCAGATGAACGAGTGCGTGCCGGCGATTGACGAAGGCGTGGGCAAGCTGCTCGCCGCGCTCAAGGAAACCGGCCAGCTCGAAAACACGCTGGTCATTTACACCGCCGACCAGGGCTTCGGCATGGGCGAGCACGGCTTCCGCACGAAGCTCGGCCCTTACGACGCCACGTATCGCTCGCCGCTCATCATCGCGCAGCCCGGCCTCACGCCGACGGGCAAGGTCTGCAACGTGCCGGTGAACGCGCCCGACCTCGTCGCGACCTTCGCCGCGCAGGCCGGGGTGAAAATCCCGTGGGCCACGCATGGCCGCGACCTGACGCCGCTCTTGAAGAACCCCGCCGCTGCGTGGCCGCACCCGTGTCTCTACGAGTTCACCGGCCATGACTACGGCTCCAGCGTCGCGAAGCTGGTGAAGGCCGAGCCGGACAAGGCGATTTACAACAACGTCCCGTGGTATGCCGTCGTGGTGCAGGACGGCTGGAAGCTCATCCACTACCTCAAGCCCTGCACCGGCGACGAGCTCTACGACTTGAAGCGCGACCCGGACGAACTCACCAACCGCATCGCCGCGCCCGAGGCGAAGGAGCGGCTGGCGAAACTGCGCGTGGCGCTGAAGGCGGAGCTGGAAAGAACACAGGCGGGAATCGAGGCACTGAAACAATGAGCCAATCCCAGCTAAAGGAATTTCAGCTTGTCGTTCCCAATAGCGACCGGGCGTTGCTTCGTTGGAGTTTGGGAGCAGCCATTCTGACAGTGCTGCTGACCGTGGGGATTGCACATCGTCAGCCTTGGCTCA
>JBEBFV010000565.1:0-3479 GCA_040081795.1 Limisphaerales bacterium
GCGACGACTTCATCAGCAAGGAAGTGGATCCCATCCTCGACAAGATTTCCGCCCACGGCATCCACAGCCTGACCGACCGCGAGCGCAAGATCCTGGAGCAAGCCCGCGCGGCGATGGCGAAACGGAGCTGAACCGGGGCTGTAGCTGGGGAGCGGGCGTGGAGAGGGGAAACTTTCAACGTCCAACGCTCAAGCTTCGACATAGCGCGTCCGCTCGGGTCGCGGAGCGACCGATGAAGGTAGCCGGTGGCAAGGCCGCAGGCCGCAGCCACCGGGATCTGCGCGCAACGGAACACGCCCCGGAGGGGCGGATGATGCGGAACTAGAGCGAGATCATTCGCCCCTCTGGGGCGCGGCACGTCTGTGAACTATTTCCGGCGGGTGCGTCCCGCGTGGCGGGACTTCCCACCGGCTACCATCAGGGCGTCCCTCCGGGACGGCATCGCTCTACTTCGCAACCGGCTTTGGCGGTTGCTTGTCACCCGCCGCTGTGGGCTTCTCCGCTTTCTTCTGCTTCTCCGGCTGCGAGAGTTTCGCGCGGAGCGCCGTTTGGAATTCCTTGAAGTTCAGGTCCACGACGGTGAAGCCGTCTTTGCGCGGGGATTTCGCCAGCAGTTTCTCCAGATGCGCGGTGCGCTCCTGCGTGGCGGGGTGGGTGCTGAGGAAGTTCAACGCGTCCATCGCCTCGCCGCCGGGTATCTTCTCGCGCAGCTTCTCCTCCTCGCGTCGCATCTTCTCGAAGAAGGTGATCATCCCGCGCGGGTTGAGCTTCGCGGCTTCGAGGTAGCGGAAGCCCTGCTCGTCCGCCTCGCGTTCGTGGTCGCGGGAAAACTTCTGCGTGAGGAGGAAGGGCGCGTTGTTCACGAGGATGGCCGCGATGCCCGAGACGTCGCCGAAAAAGATGCTGACAATTCCGTAGAGGCCCAGGCCCTGGACGATGCCGCGCATCCCGTGCTGCTCGGTGACGTGGGAGATTTCATGCGCGAGGACGCCGAGGACTTCCTCGGGCGAATCTGCAGCGAGAAGGAGGCCGGTGTGGAAGGTGAGGTTGCCTCCGGGCAGCGCGAAGGCGTTGAACGAGGCGTCCTCGACGATGTGGAGCTTGAACTTGTAGCGGTCCTGCGGCACGACGGCCAGCAGCGGCGCGGCGAGTTGCTCAAGCTGCTTCTTCACCTCGGCGTCAGTAACGAGCTTGCTGCTGAGGGTGACCTGCGCGAACGCGGTGTCACCGAGCTTCTGCTCCCACTCGGCAG
This sequence comes from Limisphaerales bacterium, assembly GCA_040081795.1. GTDB lineage: Bacteria > Verrucomicrobiota > Verrucomicrobiia > Limisphaerales > SXTU01 > SXTU01. The sequence goes on from JBEBFV010000565.1 coordinate 1,253, forward strand.
GCACCCGGCTGGCGACGGCCTTGACCATCGGGTCTTTCGCCAGCCACACGCCCGCGATGGCGGCGACGATGAGCGCGAGGATGCCGAACGTGATGCAGCGCCCGACGAGCTTGCGCTGGCGAATGCGGTCGCGCGCGCGTGTGAGGGTGGGGTTCTGCGCGAAGGCGGGGTGGTTGAGGATCGCCTGGTCGCTGGTGAAGATGGAGGCCTTGGGGAAGTTCGCGTGGGCGAAGAAGACAAGGCGGTCGCTCGCGCCGCCTAGGTTGATCTGGACGCTGTCGAGGGGGAAGGCGAAGAAGCCCTGGTCGCCGGCGAAGTTCACCATGCCGCCCTCAATGCGCAGGGTGCCGGAGATGCGGCGCGTGCCGTGGTCGGGGTGGAACGCGCCGGCCTCGAAGGAGTCTTTGGTGGTGTGGGCGGGCATGGTTGGGGGAGCTTCGCAGCTCAGTCGGCGAACGCGAGATAGATGACGAGCACGGGGAAGCCCAGCGGGACGATGACGACGAGGCCGAGCGGGGCGGGCTTGCCACGCGCCTCACAGAGCATCATCCAGTTGTAAACGAAGATGAAAGGGATCGGCAGGACGAGCAGGTAGAGCGCGAGCAGCCACAGCGGCAGCTTCGCCGCGCGCAGCCGGGGGATGATGTTCAGGATCGGGAACCACACGAGCAGCCCCGGGTCGTGTCCGACGCGCTCGCAGATGCGCTTGAGGCAAAAGCAGTAGAAGAGGTGTGCGGCCAGCGCGAAGCAGAACGCCATCGCCAGCAGCGCGAGGATGAACCCGATCGCTGCCGCCTTCAGCACCCAGGACGCGGAGCCGCTCTGGATGAACTGGTCTATAGCCTGAACGTCGAGGAGCTGGTGCAGGAGGGTCATTGGAAAGGTCTTCAGTGTTCAGTCTTCAGTCAGCGGCGCGCATGGCAGGACTGAACACTGATTGCTGAACGCTGAACACTGAATACTGTTGCGGTCGGGAGCCGCCTACTTCAATCCACGCACAAACCCATCCATGCGCACAAGGCCCTTCTCGATGTTCGCCATGCTCGTGGCGTAGCTCAGGCGGATGTAGTCGTCCGCGCCGAAGGCGATGCCGGGGACGGCGGCGACTTTCTCCTGCTCCAGCAAGCGCGCGCAGAACTCGGTGGACTTGAGGCCGGTGCCGCTGATGTTCGGGAAGAGGTAGAATGCGCCCTTCGCGTTGGCGCAGGTGACGCCGGGCATGGCGTTGAGCTTGGCGTGCGCATAGCTGCGGCGCTTGGCGAACTCGGCGAGCCATTTGGGCAGGTGTTCCTGCGAGCCGTTCAGCGCGGCGACCGCGCCCTTCTGCGCGAAGCTCGTCGGGTTGCTCGTGCTGTGGCCTTGGATGGCGTCAATGGCCTTGGCAATCGGCTCGGGCGCGGCGGTCCAGCCCAGCCGCCAGCCGGTCATGCTCCACGCCTTCGCGAAGCCGTGCACGATGATGGTGTGCTCGAAGTGCGCCTGCGAAAAACTCGCGACGCTCTTCACCACTGCGCCGTCGTAGGTGAGGTGCTCGTAAATCTCGTCGCTCATGATGAGCACGCCCTTCTCCACGCAGACATCGCCGAGCGCCTTGATTTCCTCGGGCGTGTAAACGCTGCCGGTCGGGTTGCTCGGGGAGTTGAGGATGAAGAGCCGCGTGTTCGCTGTGATGGCCGCGCGGAGCTGCGCGGGCGTGACCTTGAACTCGGTTTTGTCGCTCGTCTCGATGATGACCGGCGTGGCGCTCGCGAGCTTGACCATCTCCGGGTAGCTCAACCAATACGGCGCGGGGATGATGACCTCGTCGCCGGGCTGGCAGGTGGCCATGATGACGTTGTAGCAGGAGTGCTTGCCGCCGCAGGAGACGATGATTTGCGACGGCTTGTAAGTGAGGCCGTTCTCGCGCTGGTGCTTGTCCGCGATGGCCTGGCGCAGTTCGGGAATGCCCGCGGCGGGCGTGTATTTCGTGAAGCCGGCGGCGAGCGCGGCGGCACAGGCGTCCTTGATGTGTTGCGGCGTATCGAAGTCCGGCTCGCCCGCGCCGAAGCCCACCACGTCAATGCCCTCGGCCTTCATCGCCTTGGCCTTGGAATCAATGGCCAGCGTGAGCGAGGGCGAGAGTCCCCTCGCGCGGTCGGAGATGCGGTAGTTCATAATGCGGCGCGGAGATTTGGACAGTGACCGGAGCCGTGCAAGGGGAAATTCGGTTCCCCGCCTTTCTCATTGC
>JBEBFV010000566.1:0-3472 GCA_040081795.1 Limisphaerales bacterium
CCGCTGAACCGTTCGGACACGCAACCGGCGCGCTGGGGACAGACGCGCCCTACCCACGACTCAGCTCACCCGCAGCCACACCGTCTTCAAATGCGCCGGCTCGTCGCGCGTGATGGGAAAGTCCGGCGGCTGCGGGACATAGTGCTGCTGCACGATGCGCCGACCCGCACGCTGAATCATCACCTCGACGGTCGCGAGGAACTCCTCCGGTGAGAGCGTCGCGCAGTTCGTGGAGGCGAAGAGGATCCCATCCGGCTTCAGCAGCGGCAGCGCCTGTGTGACGAGTTTTCCGTAGTCCTTCTCCGCGCGGAAGACGCCGCTCTCCTTCGACTGCGAGAACGTCGGCGGGTCCAGCAGCACGGCGTCGAACTGCCGGCCCCTCTTCGCCAGCCGACGCAGCCAGTCGAACACGTCGCCGTAGATGAAGTCGTGCGCCGCCGGGTCAAGTCGGTTCAGCAGGAAGTTCCGCCGCCCCCAGTCCAGATACTTCTTGGAGAGGTCGAGGCTGGTGGTGTGGTGGCCAGCTCGTGCGGCGGCGACGGAGAATGCGCAGGTGTAGGCGAAGCAGTTGAGCAGCGTGTTGCGTGTTGCGTGTTGCGTGACGGCGTCCGGACGCGCTTGGTTTTCCTGCACGCAACACGCAGCACGCAACACGTTCCTGCAATCAAACCCCGCCGCGACGTGTCCGGTGAGCAATCGCCGCCGGTTGTCGCGCTGGTCGAGGAAGAGGCCGTAGCTGTAGCCCTCGGTGAAGCTGAGTTCGAACTCCAGCCCGTTCTCGCGCGCGGTGAAGCGCTCTGGGGCCGCGTCGCCGAGGACAAGTTGCGGCGAGGCTTGCGCGGTCTTGGTCTCGCGCACTCGGCGGTCGAGGTGCTTGTGATATGCACCGCGCAGGTTGAGCTGCGCAAGCCACGCGGCGAGTTGGGTGGTCTGCGCGTTGGTCAGCGCGGCCTCGGATTGCGAAAGGAGAAAGTCCCCGAGCCGCTCGACTTGCCAGCCCGGTCGGCCGTCCGCCGCGCCGTGGATGAGTCGGAACGCGGTGGAGTCGGGTGCTTCGACCATCGCGGCGCGCAGCACTAGACGCGGTTCCTCTGCCAAGTTCCACGGCGCGCGAAACGTGACTGCCTCACCGGTGGCGGGATGGTTGAGCGTGATTTCCGCCGCGTGCAGAAAGACCCGCGCGGCGGGCGTGCCTCCGTAGAGCGTGTCGCCGAGGATGGGGAACCCACTCGCTGCCGCGTGAACGCGGATCTGGTGCGTGCGGCCTGTGAGCGGCTCGGCGGTGACTTCCCACGTTCCGCGTTCCGCGTTCCGCATTCCGCGTTTGAACCGAGTCTCCGCTGGATCGCCGTCGACCCCGGCCGGCAGGCTCGTGTAGCGCTCGCCGTCGCGCGCGATGTTGCCGCGCACCACGAGTTCGTCCTTGGGCGGCGGGCGATCGGTGACGAGCAGGTAACGCTTCGACACCTGGCGTTGTTCGAACTGCTCGCTCAACGACTTGTTCGCCAGCGGCGTCTTGCCGAAGACGAGGACGCCGCTGGTTTCCTTGTCGAGCCGGTGGATGATAGCAAGGTCCGCCCAGCGCGGCTCGCGGTGGCGGAGCCAGTCGTAGATGCCCTCGCCCGCGAAGGGCGCGGGGGCGTGCGTGTTCCAGCCGGCGGGCTTGTTCACCACCAGCAGGTGCTCGTCTTCGTGGAGGACGCAGGGGGGGATCACGGGGGCGAAGGCGGAGCAGGATTCGGATCAGGATTAAGAGCAGGAGGAACGACGGCGTAGGCGGAAATTCTTCATCCTGCTCCTGATCGTAATCCTAATCCTGCTCCCGCATGGCTCACCTCAGAAGAAATAATTCCCTCCGCACGCTGCCCTTCTCGAAGGTCACGCTCTCCTGCTCGATCTTGAGCAGGAACGCGCCTTCGAGGCGGTCACCGAGCGAGAGCATCTTGCCGTTCACGATGGCGGTGGTCTTCTTCTTGCCACGGATGATGCCTTGCAGCTTCAGCTCAGGGAACTCTACGGCGGCGAGCTTGGTGTGGTCGCCGGCTTTCTTCGCTGTGTCTGCCGGTGGCTTGACGGGCGGAGGGATCACGACGGGCGGCGGGTTCGTGGGCGGCGTGACCGGAGGCGGGGGATTGACGACCGTCTTGGGAACCACCGGGTCGGGCTGCGTCGAAGGCGGAACCACGACAGGGACAACTGGATTGGTGGCCTTGGGCGCAGGCGGCTCCGGGATGACGGGCTTCGGAGGCGGGACGACCGCAACTTCCACGTTGGTCTTCACCACCGGGTTGGTGGCGGCCGGCGGCGTGACCGGCGGCAACTTGGTGTTCGCCTTGGCTTGCTTGGTGTCGGGAGGAGACTTGCCCTGAGCGACAGCGTTGGTCGCCGGGTCATCGTCTGGCGGCGTCTCCACGTAGGGTTGCCACGCCTTCTGCTCTTTCCACCACTTGGCGAAGAAGAAACCTGAAGCGCCCAGCAGCGCCACGGCCAACAGCCCGATGCCCAGGACCGGCAGCCACGCAGGCCGCTCGCGCGCAGACACCGGTGTCATCGGCACCGGCAAATCCTCGATGCCCTTCGGCCCGCGCGGACGCGCCTGGGCCTGGGCTTGCGCCTGGCCTTGAGATTCGGCGGCGCGCTTGAGGGCGTCGTTGATGAGGCTCATACGCGGATGCGGCCCTCCAGCTCGCGGATGGCGGTGCCGACCATGTTGAAGCTCACGCGGTCGCGCTTTTGCACGAAGGCGGCGAGCAGGCACTTGTCCGCCAGCGCGTTGACGAGGCGCGGGATGCCGGTGCTGTAGCGGTGAATGCGCCAGACGGCGGGCGCACTGAAGTAGGGCGAGCCGTTCGCCCCGCACGCGGCGAGCCGGTGCTGGATGTATTGGCTGACCTCACGCGGCGTGAGCGGCGCGAGATGGTAGCGGACAGTGATGCGCTGACGGAGCTGCCGCAGCTCGTGTTTGTTCAACCGGTCACGCAGCTCGGGCTGGCCGAGCAGGATGATCTGGAGAAGTTTGCGGTCGTCAGTCTCGAGGTTGGAAAGCAGGCGCACCTGTTCGAGCAACTCCGGCGTGAGGTCCTGCGCCTCGTCAATGATGAGCACGGCGTCGTGGCCCTTCATCACCTGGTCGAGGAGAAATTGGTTCAGCGCCGCGACGGTTTCCAGCCGGTCCATGCCCTTGACGTGCAGGCCGAACTCCATCGCGATGGCCTTCATCAACTGGTCCGAGTTGAGGACAGGATTGAGGATGAGCGCGGTGGCGTAGTTGGGTCCGAGGTGCTCGAGCAGCGCGCGGCAGATGGTGGTCTTGCCCGCGCCGACTTCGCCGGTGAGCTGGACGAAGCCCTTGCGCTCGCGGATGCCGTAGAGGAGATGGTTCAGCGCCTCGCGATGCTTCGCGCTGTAGAACAGGAGCCGCGGGTTCGGGTTGATGTTGAACGGCGGCTCGCGCAGTCCGTAGTAGTTGAGA
>JBEBFV010000142.1:0-12937 GCA_040081795.1 Limisphaerales bacterium
CGCATCATCGTGCTCGCGCCGGACACGATGCTGCCGCAAATCGAGTCGCTCATCGGCTCGCTCGACAGCAAGCCGGATGAGTTGCAGCGCGAGTTGCATCCCATCGTGGTGAAGAACGCCTCCGCCACCGAGCTGCTGCCGAAGGTCACGGCGATTTACACCGAGCAGTCCGCCGGCAAGGCGCAGAAGCCCGCGACGATTTACGCGGACCCGAGCGGCACACGCCTCAACGTCTTCGGCACGAAGCAGCAGGCGGAAGGCATTCAGCAGATTGCCGACACGCTCGCCGGCGGCCAGCCCGCCGCGCGCGAGACGAAGGTCATTGACCTCGGCAAGCTCATCGAGGCCCGGCGCGTGATGGCGCTCGCGCTCCAGCTTTACAAGGACCAGTTCGCCGCCAATCCCCAGCTCGGCGCGGCGGACGCGCAGATGGTCAGCGATGGTGTCTCGGGCCGCATCATCGTCAGCGCGCGTGCGGACCAGATGAAGGCCATTGAGGACATTTTCACGCGCCTCCAACCGACGACAGCCGCCACCGCGCGCGAGACGCGGATGATTGAAGTCGGCTCCGCGAACGACGTGGCGCGGCTCCTACCCATCGTGCAAAAGCTCTACACCGAGCAGTGGAAGGACAAGCCTGAGACGGACCCGGCGGACGCGCAAATCGTCGCCGACCCGCAGGGCGGGCGCGTCATCGTCACGGGCCGGCCCGAGCATGTGAAGGAGATTGAAGGCATCTTGCAGAAGCTCGGCACGGCGAAGGCCAAGCCGCAGGCGCGTGAGACGCGGCTCTTCGACCTCACCACCGCGAGCGCGACCGAGCTGGCCGTGACCCTCAAGCTGCTTTATGCGGAGTCGGCCAAGGCCCGTTTCGGCGCGCAGACGCCCGACACGCTCATCATGGCGGACACGAGCGCGAACCGGCTCATTGTCATTGGCGACACGGTGGAGTTGGAGGCCGTCGCCGACTTGGTGAAGAAGCTGGATTCCACCGCCGGCCAGAGCGCGACGGCGCGCGTTTTCAAAATCAAGTCCGCCGACCCGGCGAAGGTCGCCGAGGTGCTCACGAGCGCGCTGGTGCGTTACGACGCTGCGGGCCGCGTGCAGAAGCGCGTGACGGTCTCCGTGGACGCCAAGACCCGCACGCTCATCGTCACCGGCGACGCGAAGGAGTTGCAGGCCGTGCCCGCCATCATCGAGCAGCTCGACCAGTCGCTCGGTGAGCAGCCGACGCGGAAAATCCAAATCGTGCAGCTCGCGTCCGCGACGCCGAACACTCTGCTCTCGCAGGCGCGCAAGCTCTACGACGACCAGGTGAAGAATCAGCCGGAGCTGATGGTGGCGGAGTTGCTCGTGATGGATGACGCCACCGGCAGCCAGCTCATCCTCGCGGGCAACGACGCGCAGTTGAAGCTGTTCAGCCAGATTCTGACGGATTTGCAGAAGCTACAGCCTGCTCCCAGCGAGCGCTCGACTAAGATGTTCGACCTCGGCCCGACCGATGAAGTCATCCGGCTCGTGCCACTCGTGCGCTCGCTTTACGAGGAGCGCTGGCGCACCCGCCCGCTCTCCGACCCCGCCGATGCGACGTTCCTGCCGGACACGCGCAACGGTCGCGTCATTGTCACGGCGCGCACGAACCACCTCGTCGAGATTGAGGCCATCCTCGCCCAAGTCCGCGGCCCGTCGGCAAACGAAGTGCGCGAGACGCGGTTCTTCGAGCTCACCAGCGGCGACGCCCTTGGCGTGGCGCTCACGCTCAAGACGCTTTACACCGAGCAGTCCCGCCTGCGCCCCGGCGCGGTCGCACTGAGCACGGTCATTCTCGCGGAGACGAACTCGAACCGCATCGTCGTGACCGGCTCGACGAATGAGCTGGCCGTCGTGGAAGGACTCGTGAAGGACCTCAACCGCGTCGGCCCGCAGGGCGGCAACTCGCGCATCTTCAAGCTCAAGACCGCCGACCCCGTGGCGGTCACGGAGATTCTCACCAACGCGCTGGTGAAGTTCGATTTCGCCGGCCGCACCATCAAGCGCGTGGCCGTCGTGGTGGATGCGAAGAACCGCAGCCTCATCGTCACCGGCGAGCCGAAGGACATCCAGTCCGCCGCGCTGCTCATTGACCAGTTCGAGGCCAGCCCCGGCACGAACCTGGTGCGGCACATGAAGGTCTTCGCGCTCAAAGGCCGTCGCGCGACCGAGACCGCACCGAAGATTCGCCAGGTGTTCGAGGAGCGTGCGCGCAGCCTGCCGGAGGTCGGCATCATCGGCGCGCTCATCATCGAGGACATTCCCGGCAACCAGCTCATCTTTGTCGGCAACGACGCGCAGCTCGCGCTGATGCAGGAGACCGCCGACGTGATGGACAAGGCTGGCAATGCGCTCGGTCGCGAGGTGCGCATCTTCCAGTTGGAGCGCAACTCCGCCCTCGCCATCTCGACGATGCTCACCAGGCTTTTTCCCCGTCAGGCCGGCACCGTGGACCGCGAGGACCGCATGCTCATCAGTGTGGGCGGCGACGACAACACGCTCGTCGTGGACGCCAACCGCCAGCAGCTTGAGCAAATCGAGCAGCTCGTGCGCGTCATGGACGCCGAGCCGGCCGGGGAGAAGACGACCTTCCACGCCGTGCACCTCACGAAGGGCAAGGCCGAGGAGGTCGCCACCGCCGTCACGACCTCGTTCACCGCCAAGCTGGGCCGGGGCAAGCTCCCGCGAACCACCGTCACGCCTGTCACCGGCGCGAACACGCTGCTCATCAACGGCCCGAACGGCGAGGTCGAGGACGTGCTGAAAATCATCCAAGCGCTCGACGTGGAGATGAAGGGCGACGAAATCGAAATCCGCATCTACAAGCTGGAGAACGGCACGGCCAAGGAAGTCTCCGTCATCATCGAGCAGCTCCTGCAAGGCGTCTCGCGGGCCAGGGGCCGCGCCGCCAACGCGCCCAGCGTGAACGTGGCCGTGGACGCACGCGCCAACTCGCTCATCATCTCCGGCACGCCCGCGCACTTCCGCGTGGTGGAGAAGATTCTCCCCACGCTCGACAAGGCGCCCGAGCGCTCGGACCGCGACGTGCAGTTCGTCTGGCTCAAGAAGGCCAAGGCCTTCGACGTGGCGAGCAAGCTGGAGCTGCTCTTCACCGAGAGGCCCAAGGGCGAGCAGCCGCTCATCGAGCCGGACGTGATGAACAACTCGCTGACCGTCATCGCCAAGCGCAACGACCTCGTGCAAATCCAGGACCTCATCGCGCGTCTCGACGAGCAGAGCAAGGACAACAGCATCCAGGTCCGCCTCCGCCCGCTCGACCGCGTCGTCGCCGAGCAGATGGCGAAGATGCTGCAAAGCATTTACCCGCAGATGTCGCGCGGCACCGTGCGCGTCGTCGAGAAGCTGGACCCGCTCAAGCCCGCCGCGACCAACGCGCCCGCCGCCAGTCCGGCCACCAACGCCCCGGCCAATCCGCCCGCCCCGCAGGCTCAAGCCACGGTCGCCCGCACGAACACGATTCCCGAAGTCGTCATCGCCGTGGACAAGAACGCGAACTCGCTGCTCCTCTCCGGCCCGGCCTCCGAACTCGACAACATCGAGCGCATCATCAGCGACCTCTCGCTGAACTTTTACAGCAACGAGGCCGAGTTCCGCCTGTTCCCGCTGAAGGACGCCGACCCTGTCGTCGTTGCGCGCACGCTGAACGAATTGCTCCGCATGCCGCCTGTCACCGTCGCGCCGCAGCGGCCCGGTGAGCCGGTGCGGACGGTCGAGCAGCAGCCGCGCATCACGGTGGTCGCCGAGCAGCGCACGCGCAGCGTCGTGGTCCGTGCGCGCCCGACGGACTTCGCGCTGATGGAGTCGCTCATCAAGCAGCTCGACGGCGCGGGCCAGGCCGCCCAGCTCGAATTCCGCAGCGTGCCGCTGACCAACGCGCCGCCGGAAAAAGTCCTCCCGCTCGTGCAGCAGATGGTCACGCAGCTCAACCTCATCCGCCCCGGCGAGCCGCTCACTGTCGCCGTGGACCCGCGTTCGCGCGGCCTGCTGGTCGTCGCGCGCGAGGCGGTCATCCTCCAGGTGGAGAAGATGATTCAATCCCTCGACAAGCCCGCGCCCTACGCCGAGGCCGAGGTCATGGTCTTCGCGTTGAAGAAGGCCAACGCCGTCGCGCTCGCGCTCGTGTTGCAGAACATGGTTCGCCCCGGAGTGCAGGGCACACAGACGCCGGAGTCGCGCGAGTTGCAGGAGCAAATCCGCCGCCTCCGCGTGCTCGGTGACAACGGCGAGTCCGTCACGCTGGATTTGACCAAGCCCATCAAGATTGCCGCCGACGGCGCGGGCGGCGGCAACCGCCTGCTGCTCACCTCGACGCCCGACAACCTCAAGGCGCTCGCCGCCGTGGTCGAGCTGATGGACACGCCGCAGGTGGTCGAGGGCGTCAACGTCCGCATCATCAAGCTCCAGCACGCGGACGCCGCGTCAGTGCTGACCACGTTGCAGACCATCTTCACGCAGGGCCGCACGCTCGCCGCCGGCCCCGGCGGTCCCGGCGCGCAGCCCGAGGGCTTGACCGGCAAGGCGCTCGTCAACCCCATCGGCATCGGTGTGGACGCGCGCTCGAACACGCTCATCCTCAGCGGCCAGACCGAGTCCATCGAGCTGGCCTCGAAGCTCATCGAGGACTTGGACAAGCAGCTCGACCATCCCATGACGGATGTGAAGTTGTTCCGCCTCAAGCACGCCTCGGCCACGCGGCTCGTCGCGATGCTGCAAAGCGTCTTCGCCGAGGGCGCGCCCGTGCCCGGCACCGAGGGGCTCAGGACGCAGGTCACGCGCCTCCGCACGCTCAAGGACGCCGCCGCCGCGCCGCGCACGAGCGAGAACGCCAAGGCCCGCGCCGCGTTGACGATTCAGGCCGACGACCTCTCGAACATCCTCATCATCGCCGCCCGCAGCGACGTGTTGCCGCTCATCGCGGACGTGATTGAGCAGCTCGACATCCCGTCCGCGTCCGGCTTGGACACCGTCCGCATCTTCCCGCTTGTGCATGCCGAGCCGGCGGCGGTGCAAAAAGTCCTGGCTGACCTCTACGCCGGCCAGCGCGCCAACACCGTCCGCAACGAGGACAAGCCCGTCATCACGCTCGACGAGCGCACCGGCGCGCTCATCGTCGCGGGCAACACCAAGAGCTTTGCCATCATCGAGGGTTTGCTGAAGCAGCTCGACCAAAAGCTGCCGTTCGACCTGCGCGACATCCGCATCCTCCCGCTGGAGCATGCCGACGCGAACGTGGTCGCTGGCACTTTGCAGAAGCTCATGGACGCGCGGCTCACGCAGCGCGTGACGCTGAACAAGGGCCAGAGCGACGCGCTCAAGGTCATCATCCTCGCCGACTCACGCAGCAACGCGCTGCTCATCGGCGGCGGTCGCGACGGCTTCGAGATGGTCGAGGTCCTGGCGAAGCAGCTCGACACGGCGGGCACGGCCTTGAGCGGGCGCATCCGCTTGATTCCTCTCCAGTTTGCCGACGCGCGGCTGGTGGGCGCGACCTTGACCACGCTCTTCGAGCAGCGCTACTCCGCCGCGCGCACAACGGACATTCAGCGCAACAAGCCCGTCATCCTGCCCGACCCGCGCAGCAACAGCCTGCTCATCACCGCGAACCAGGAGGACAACCGCACGATTGACGAGCTGCTCCAGAGGCTCGATACGCGCATGGACAACCCGTCGCTCCAGCTCACCGTGCTGCCGCTCAAGCACAACGACGCCGCGCGCGTGGGAGCGATGATTGAAAGCATCTTCACCGCGCGCCGCACCGCGCAAGCGCTGCCGGGCCAGCCGCCGCTGCCCGCCACGCAAATCAAGCTGGAGCCTGACGGGCTGAACAACTCGCTCGTCGTCTCCGCCAGCAAGGAGAACCTCGAGCTGATTCAGGACTTGCTCAAGAAACTGGATGCCGAACCGGTCATCGCGGGCGGCGTGCTCGAGGTGTTCACGCTGCAATTCGCGGATGCCGCACGCGTCGGGGCGATGCTGAGTTCGCTCGTGCAGCAGGGGCTTTACCGGCCCGGCCAGTTGCGCGGCGCACCGGCCACCGCCACCGCCGACAAGCTCGCCGTGAGCGTGGACCAGCGCAGCAACACCATCTTCGTCAGCGCCAGCCCCGAGACAATGGCCGTGGTGCGCGAGGTCATCAAACGCATGGATACACAGGAGCAGGCCGTGACCGGCGACGTGCGGCTCTTCCAGCTCAAGCACGCCCGCGCCAGCTCGCTGGCGACGACCCTGACGCAGTTCTTCACTGCGAAAGAGGCGGCGGACGCGTTGACCGTGAACGCCAACCAGCGCCGCGTGAAGGCAACGGTCATCGCCGACGACCGCGTGAACACGATTCTCGTCACCGGCGGCAAGGAGGCCTTCGACTTCGTCGAGCGCATCCTCCCGCAGCTCGACGGCGAGGGCACGTTCAGCAAGCTGAACTTCCGCGTGTTCACGCTGACGAAGGCCACGGCGCAGAAGTTGCAGGCCACGCTTCAGCCCATCTTCGCCAACCGCCCGCCGCGCGTGCGCGGCGAGCCGAACGACCCCATCACCATCATCGCCGACGCGTGGGTGAACGCGCTGCTCGTGGGCGCGAACGTGGAGGACATGACCGCCGTGGAGGCGCTCATCAAGCAGCTCGACGCCGAGCCAGCGCCGAACGGGCTGGCCATCCACGTCTTCCCGCTCGCCAAAGCAGACGTCCGCAAGGTCGCGCTCACCGTGCAAGGCTTGTTCCGCGATGGCCCGCCCGGCCAACCGGGGCAGCAGACGCAAGTGCAGGTCACCGCCGACGAACGCATCAACGCGCTCATCGTCTCGTGCGGCGAGGTGGACGCCCGACGCATCGCCGAACTGGTGAAGCGGCTCGACACCGAACAAGTTGCGCGCGTCGCGGAGATCAAGGTCTTCCCGCTGAAGAACGCGCGGGCCGAGACGCTCTCGACCATCCTGAACGCCGCGTTGAACACGAAGCCCGCGCCGCTCACCGACCAGCAGAACCCGAACGCGCAGTCCGTGCTCCAGTTCATCACTCGCACGGACGCAGGCCGCGACTTGATCACGGCGGCGTTGAAGGAGTCCGTGTTGATCACTCCCGACCCGCGCATGAACTCGCTGATTGTCAGCGGCCCGGTGGATTACATGGGCCTGCTGGAGCAGATCATCACGCGGCTCGACGCCAGCTCGCCGCAGGAGGCGAAGATCAAAGTCTTCGCGCTCAAGAACGCCTCGGCCCGCCAGATGGCCGACATCCTCACGCAGATGTTCCGCATGACCGCGACGGCGACGACCGTCAGCCAGCGCACGATCCAATACACGCTGGTCCGCCCCGGCGGCACGAACGACGCCGCGAGCGCGACGCTCGGCACGGCGGAGCAGGCCGCGCTGACCGTCACCGTGGACCCGCGCACGAACAGCCTGCTCGTCGGCGGCACAGACCATTACGTGCAGATGGTCGAGCAGATCATCGAGTCGCTCGACGCGGGCACGGCGAACGAGCGGCGCACGGAAGTCGTCCGGCTCAAGAACACGCAGGCGGCGGATGTGGCGCTGGCCGTCCGCACATTCCTCGACCAGGAGCGCCTGCGCGTGACGCAGGTGCTGGGCGCGGACGCCGTCGGCACGGCGCAGCAGATGCTCGAGCGCGAGGTGGCCGTGGTCGGCGAGACCAACAGCAACACGCTGCTGCTCTCGGCCAGCCCGCGCTACTTCACGCAGGTCCAGCAGCTCATCGCCGAGTTGGACAAGTCCCAGCCGCAGGTGATGATCCAAGTCCTGCTCGCGGAAGTTTCGCTGACCGGCAACAGCGAGCTTGGCCTGGAGTGGACACACAAGAACAACCCCTACACCGCCGGCATTGATCTCGGTGGGGCCAAGGCCATCACGGGTTCCTTCTCGGCGGCGCTCACGGGCGGCGACCTCAGCTTCCTGCTGCGCGCGCTGAAGGCCGACGGGAAAGTGGAGGTGTTGAGCCGTCCGCAAATCGTGACGGCGGACAACAAGCCCGCGACGATCAACATCGGCCAGCGCGTGCCGCTCATCACCGACAGCCGCGTGACCGAGCGCGGCGACACGATCAACTCGTTCCGCTATGAGGACATCGGCGTGAACCTGACCGTGACGCCGAAGATCAGCCCCGACGGCTTCGTGAAGCTCGAGCTGGGCACGACCAACTCCTCGATCAGCAGCTCGGAGGTGAAGATCAACGCGTCCGCGACGGTGCAGATCATCAACCAGCGCCGCGCGAACACGACCGTGAGTGTGCAGAACGGCCAGACCATCATCATCGGCGGCCTCATCGGCACGCAGGAGGACAAGCGCGTGCGCAAGGTGCCCTACCTCGGCGACATCCCGTATCTCGGCGCGGCGTTCCGCACCACGACTGTCACGAAGGAGAAGCGCGAGCTGCTCATCTTCCTGACGCCGACGATCCTCGCGAACAACCAGGCCGTAGTGCCGCTGACCGATCCGAACGACGCCATGCGCTACCAGTTGGAGCGCTCGCGCCTGAACGACGAAATCAAGCGCAACGACTTCAACAAGCCGCTGCTCGACCCGATCTTCCCGCAGCCAATCGCACCGCCGGCCGGAAATCCGCCTGGCCGGAAATCCAGCGGCTCGTGACCATGCTCGTTGCTCGAAGCCTGGCGAACTTGTCCGCGTGTGGACTGCTGATGGGGCTGGCCTGCCTCGGCCTTGTCGGCTGCTCGTCGCTGCCGGGCGGCGGAGGGTCCGGCCGGAGCGACGCGATCCACGAGCTGCATCTCTTCGTCTCGCCGGTGGCGCTGAGATCAAGCCCCTCCAGCCCGCCCGACGGTCTGGCAGTGCGTGTGTTTGCCAGCAACCGCAGACAGGCGAAGGGCGTTCCAATCCTTGCCGGCACCTTGGAGATCCTGGCGTATGATGGCGCGCCTGATGAAGCCGCAAGGCACTCGCTGAAGCCGTCCCAAGTCTGGTCTTTCCCAGCGATGAAACTGCCTCCCTTCGCGGTCACCAGCTCGCTGGGCACGGGCTACGAGCTGGCGCTGCCATGGCAGGGAACGCGGCCAGCGGGCAGCCGTCTGACAATCGTGGCGCGACACACGCCGGTATCAGGCCCGCCTCTGTTCGCCGCTCCCAGCATCATGCCCAACGCCCTGAGATAGGGCGGCGGCGCGCCGAGCGGTTTCAATGCCCGGGTCCGCTGGCTTGGATTCAGCCTCGCGCCGCAAAACAAACAGGCGTTCCAAGTCTGGAACGCCTGTCGCCGGAAAGAGAATGGCTTACTTCTTCGCCGCAGCCGCAGCAGCCGTCGCCCGGTTGAGGGCGAGCGCAAGACGGGACTTCTTGCGGTCGGCGGTGCCGCGCTTGACGACGCCCTTCTTCACGGCCTTGTCGAGCGTGGAGATGGCGGCGCGGAGAGCTTCGGGCGAGGTGTCCTGCTTGGCTTCGACTGCCGCGCGGAAATTCTTCACCGCCGTCTTGATCTGGGTGCGGACGATGTTGTTGCGAGCTTGCTTGCGCGCGCTGTTGCGCATGCGGCGACCGGCTGACTTGGTGTTCGGCATATTGTTTTCTCGATTGCGAGGCGCGAACCCTAGCGAATGGCCGTTCGTTGTCAACGGCTTGTTCCGCCCGTGAATTGCCTTGGCGGTCTGCCGTCTGGTTCCGTTGAATCCGTTCGCCCACGATGACTCCACCACCAGCCATTTCCCGCTTCTGCTGGCCGGTGGTCGCGCTGGTGCTGGCGGGTTCGACTGCACGGGCTGCCGGGCCGGACGCCATTTTCAAGGAGCGGGTCCTTCCGTTGCTGGAGAAGCACTGTCACGAGTGCCATAGCCACGCGGCGAAGAAGTCGAAGAACGGCCTCGTGCTCGACTCGGCGGCGGCGATCCTAACCGGCGGCGATTCGGGACCGGCGGTCGTGGCGGGCGAGCCGGAGAAAAGCCTGCTCATCTCGGCAGTGCGCCACGCCAGCCCGGACTTGCACATGCCGCCGAAGGGGAAGGCGAAGTTGTCCGAGGCCGAGGTCGCGCTGCTGGTCGAGTGGGTGAGACAGGTGGAGCCGCTGAAGGAGGCGACGGTGCGCGTCGGCACCGACTGGTGGTCGCTGAAGCCGTTGGTGCGGCCGGTCGTTCCGAGTAATCAGTATTCAGTTTTCAGTGTTCGGTCGGGCAAGAGCGCGCCAAAGGCACCGACTGCCAAACTGAACACTGAACACTGGTCACTGAATACTTCGGCGAACCCGATTGACGCCTTCGTTGCCGCAAAACTCCGCGAACACAAACTCCCTCCCTCGCCCGAGGCCGACGCGCGCACGCTCATCCGCCGGTTGCACTTCGACCTCATCGGCCTGCCGCCGTCGCCGGAGGAGGTGGAGGGGTTCGAGCGCGAAGTCTCACTTTCTCGCTCGCCCACTTTCCCACCAGCTCCGATGGCGGGTGAGAAAGTGGGGAAGTGGGAAAGTGGGAACAGGGCACTCGGCGCGCTCGTGGACAAGCTGCTTTCCTCCCCCCACCACGGCGAGCGCTGGGCGCGGCATTGGCTGGACACGATTCATTTCGCGGACACGCATGGCTTCGAGCACGACGTGTTTCGGACGAACGCCTGGCGTTACCGCGACTACGTCATCACAGCCTTCAATCGCGATGTGCCGTGGCAGCGCTTCATACGCGAGCAGCTGGCCGCCGATGTTTTCTATCCGGCCGAGCCGCAGCTCACGGCGGCGCTGGGCTTCCTGGGCGCGGGGCCGCTCGACACCAGCACGCAAAGCACCGCTCCGCGCACGTTTGAATACCTCGACCGTGACGACCTCGTGACGCAGACGATGTCCGCCTTCGCCAGCACCACGGCGCACTGCGCGCGCTGCCACGCGCACAAGTTCGACCCCATCTCGCAGGAGGATTACTACGCGCTTCAAGCGGTCTTCGCCGGCATCACGAAGGCGGATGTGCCGTTCGACGAGTCGCCAGCGACTGGGCAGCAGCGGCAGCGCTGGCAAAGTTTGCTCGCAGCAGCCGATGCAAAGAATGCCCCCGCGCTGCTCACGCCGGAGAATGAGCCTGCCATCGCGCGCTGGGAGCAAACCCAGGGCAAGGCCGTGACCGAGTGGCTTCCGCTTGCGCTCGAAAGCTTTCTCTCCTCGGACGGGGCCACGCTCACGCGCGAGACGGACGGCTCGGTGTCGGCGGGCGGCAAGCGGCCGGAGAAGGACACTTACACCGTCACGACTGCGACGACGCTGGCGAGCGTGACCGCGCTTCGACTGGAAGTGTTGAGTGACGAGAGGCTGCCGAAGAAGGGGCCGGGCCGGATGGACAACGGCAACTTGCACCTGAGCGAGTTCGATGTGCGGCTGTTGATGGCCGGCTCGACGAACGCAACCAAACTGAAGCTGAAACGCGCCACTGCGGACTTCGACCAGGCGGGCTGGCCCGTCGCGAGCGCGCTGGATGGCAACGAGAAGACGGCGTGGGGCATTTACCCGCGCGTCGGCGAGTCACACCTTGCGGTGTTTGAGTTCGAGTCGCCGGTGAAGCTGGCGGCGGCGGGATCGAAGCTCGTGGTTGCGCTGCGGCAACTGCACGGCGGGGGGCATCTCATCGGGCGCTTCCATCTGTCGGCCACGGACTCGCCGAACGCGAACGCGGAGGCAGTGCCGCCGCTGGTGTCGGCGGGGCTGAAGGTGTCGCGCGAGCAGCGCACGACGGAGCAGCGGCTGGCCATCGCCGCGCACGCGCTGCGGCTGCACGCGCAGGCGGAACTCGCCCGGTTGCCCGCGCCCGCATCGGTGTTCGCGGTCACGCGCGCAGCGGAACCAAAGGCCGTTCACGTGCTCAAGCGCGGGGACATCGGGAAGCCCGGCCATCTCGCGGAGCCGGGCGCGCTTTCGGCGCTCGCGGAGTTGCCGGCGCGCTTCGCTTTGGCCGAGCCGAAGCGCGAGGCGATGCGCCGTGTGGCGCTCGCGGACTGGCTGGCGGACCCGCGCAATCCGCTCACGTGGCGCAGCGCCGCGAATCGCGTCTGGCACTTCCACTTCGGCCGTGGTCTGTGCGACACGCCGAGCGACTTCGGGCGGATGGGCGGCGTGCCGTCGCACCCGGAGCTGCTCGACTGGCTCGCGTGCGAGTTGCGGGACAGTGGGTCGCTGAAGCATTTGCACCGGCTGATTGTGACGAGCGCGGCTTACCGGCAACGGAGCCAGTCTTCAGTCTTCAGTCTTCAGTCTTCAGTGGGGAACGGTCGCTCGAAGCCCACTGAAAACTGGATACTGAATACTGATCACTCTTCCAAAACTGACCCTGATAACCGCCTCCTCTGGCGCATGAACAGCTCTCGCCTCGACGCCGAGTCCTTCCGCGACGCCGTGCTCGCCGTCTCGGGGAGGATGGACCTCGCGCTGGGCGGGCCGGGGACGCAGCACTTCAAGTTGAGCAAAGGCCCGCAGCTCACGCCCAAGGTGGATTACACGCCGTTCGATTGGGACGCGCCTGGCGCGGGGCGGCGGAGCATCTACCGCGTGGTGTGGCGCGGCATCGCGGACCCGTTCATGGAGGCGCTGGATTTCCCGGACGCGGCGCTGCTCCAGCCCACGCGGTCGTTCTCGGCGTCGGCGCTTCAGGCGCTCACGCTCTTCAACAACGACTTCGTCCTGCGGCACAGCGAGCACTTCGCGGCGCGTGTGCAGAAGCTCGGCGAGGACACGCCGGCGCGCGTGCGGGCGATGGTGCGACTGGCCTTTCAGCGCGCGGCGACGCCGGAGGAAGTGCGCGCGATGTCGGCCTACGCGGAGCAACATGGGCTTCCGGCGTTGGGCCGGGTCTTGTTCAACAGCAATGAGTTCTTGTTCATCAACTGAACGGCTTCCTGTCACCGAAACTGAACCCCCTCTCCCCCATCGGGGGAGAGGGAAGGGTGAGGGGGCAGG
>JBEBFV010000143.1:0-12930 GCA_040081795.1 Limisphaerales bacterium
GGCTTGCAACACCCGCGGTTGGTCCAGCGCACGCAACAGGTTCATGCCAAAAACCTACCACCAACCAGCGGCCATTGTCTATTACGCATAGAGTCTAGTCTATTGGCCAGAGCCAGACCTGATGCTGAATGCTCCTTGACCTTGGTGAGACCGTTTGACGCTGGGTCAGTTCAGGTTCTTGGACGGAATCAAACGGTTTGGTGAGTTACTTCAGGCACCCGGGAACACGCAAGATGTCGCCCTCAATGATTTGTTCATCAGGGGTTGCGGGCACCCCTTCCGGGCGGGGCAGCTTCGTATGTAACCGGCTGGATCTGGGAACTGTGATTTGTTTTGGGGACAGAGGTTCCATTACCCAAGGCGGGAAGAACGAAGACTTCCAGGCGTCATGCAGTCTAACCATCATGTCCAAGGCCGCATTCTTGGGCTTTTGCCAATTAGACTTTTTTCTGCGAAGCCCGCTGGCCTCTTGAAGCCTGTCCAAGTTACCACCGTAATGCACCCAAAGTCTCAAGGTAGACAGTTCGCTCATGCGGTTGAAGAATTCCCGTGCATTGCCCTGTTGGCCAACGCCGACGCGATTGTCCACCGCGTCGGTTGGATCTGGTGGTGCCCAACCTCCGATCCCAGCTTTGGCATGGTATAGCACCTTCTCCGCGTGCAACTCTTTCAACTGGCGCCGCCGCTTCGCCAAAATTTTAGCGAGGCGCCGCAAGATTTGTTTGTTTGTTCGCCGGTAGTTGATCTTGACCATGAGGTGCGCCGCGTCATCCAAGTTCCTCGGATCGTAATCACAGTCCCCCATGGCCGTGCGGTAAGAGTAGATGTCCAGGTCAATTTCCTGAGCAGTTTCCTGATCAAACAGGGAGATTTCCTTGGAGATTCCCATCTGCTCAAGTCGCGTTGCGCGAACAGATGGTGGAATTTTCAGCCAAGGTTGCCTGGGGAACTCGGGGAACCGTTTTGTGAGAAAGGTGGCAAACCGTGGAGGTTCTCGACGATTCGTGGGCAACTCACCCACTTGGTGAGTTTTTCGCATTTTGGTCACACGCAAATCCTGCACCCACTGCACCATGGGGCGATATGAGCGTGCAAACTCGTAGTTGAGCCAAACATTCAACTCCCAGTCGGCCAAGACACCATCCGCTGGGGTCGGCCATTTCCACTCGTGATCAGGTAGCATGAGATGTGTTAGCTTAGGATGTCACAGGATTGGCCTGGAAACAAATTCTTTGGGCCTGTCGTTTGGCGTGCTCGTCATTCAAGTGTCCGTAGACCTTCCCGATCAGCACGCCGCCGTCGCGGTGGCCGACCCACCGGGCGATGGTCATGAAATCGATGCCGCTCATCACGCACATCGAAATGAAGAAGTGGCGGCAGTCATGAAAGCCGAACTCCGGCAGACCGGCGCCGGCGCGGGCGAGCAGGAGCGACTCGCGGAATGATTTGGCGCGTTCGTCCCGCTCGCCGCGTTGTGGAGACGGGAAGAGCCAATCGGAGTCCGGGGCGCGGCGCGTTTGCATGTCGATCAGGTGGGCCTTGAGCCGGGGATTAAAATCCACCTTCCGTTCATGATGGTTTTTGGCGAGCCCGTCGCTCCCCACGGTTAGCTGGCTGATTCCCCAGTCCACGTCGCTCCATTTGAGCCGCAGCGTTTCACTCATGCGGGAACCGCTGCAGGCCAAGAGCCGCACGAAGTCAGCGAACTGCTGCGCGTTTTTGAGCGGCATCCCGGTCTCGCCCGGCTTGGCCAGTCCGCCGCCGGCGAAGACGGGACGAAAGGCGGCTGCACAAATCTCCTCCACCTGGAGGTCGGTAAAGAGCGTGCGCTTCTTGGCAGTCCATTTGAGAGGTCTGAGGTTGGCGGTGGGGAGGGTCTTGATCCAGTTGTCGTCGATGGCCCGCTTGAGCACATTGCGCAGGCAGATGACTGCCAGGTTCACCGTCCGAGGACTGGCTCCGGCCTTCAGCCGCCGAGTGATGAACTTGTTGATCATGGCCCGGTTGATGTGGTGGAGGCGCACGCCTCCGATCTGTTCAATCCATGCGTTGAGGTTCGCCCGTTCCGTGGTGATCGTGCCGGGGCGTTTGGCATCCTGGATGGCGATGAAGTATTCCGCCACGTAGTCTGCGAGTTTCGGCGCTTCGCGCAGGGCCGGAAGATCTTGGTCCACCCGCTGGGTGTGCAACCGGTGCAGGGCTGCCTGGGCTTGGGCGTCGGTTGTCGCCTCCTCCAGGGGAACGCGCCGGACTTGGGTGACGCCGGTGTCCGGGTCCGGGATGGCCAGCCGGGCATAGTAGCGTCCCTTGCGCACCCAGAGCCCGCGCACGGGATGCTTGCGTGCATCCAGCACCTTTTGGTAGGTTGCGGGCCGATGCGGGCGCTTGCTCATGACACTGCCGACTGGAGCGCCGGGGTTTCCCGGCGTTTCACTGGGTTGCATGGCGTTACAGTGGCACAAAAAGTGGCACAATGTCAAACAGCCGTGGCAGCAGACCGCGCAAGTGCTTGTGGTTATTGGTTGCCGACGTGGCGGAACTGGCAGACGCGCTAGACTCAAAATCTTGTTCCCTTACGGGAGTGTGGGTTCGATTCCCTCCGTCGGCACCAAGCAAACAGGGACGCATTTGCCTCGAGGTTTCACGCAACAGGCATCGGTGGATCCACTGTTCCCCCAAAAAGCCAGTGTTCCAGGTCGTTCTATCTCCAATGGTGTCGTCTCCGGGGACATTTCGTTGAGCGGCTTGTCGCACCGCGTCGTAAAACGTGAGGGCTTCTTGTAGCCTTTGCGGGTCGGGAGCGAAGCGCTACGCTGGCGCGGTGAAGACATGAAACGGCTCGGAAACAACCATGGCGGCTATCACGGCGGGCGGATTGACATCCAGCATGTCTGCCGCGCCGCCGCCCACGCGGCCCGGCGGCATGGCTGGCAGGTGGCGGCGATTCAGTTCGATGGGGGAGGGGAGTTGCTGACATTCGAGCGCCGCACGCCGGCTGGGCGGCGAAATTTTTACCTCTCAACCGGCATCCACGGGGACGAGCCGGCGGGGCCGCTGGCGATGCAACGGCTGCTGGAGGAGAACCGCTGGCCAGCCGACGCGAACCTTTTCCTCTGCCCGTGCCTGAACCCGACGGGCTTTCCGCACAACCGCCGCGAGAACTTTCATGGCAAGGATCTGAACCGGGACTACAAGCACTTCGAGACGGCGGAGGCGCGGGCGCACGTGGCGTGGCTTGCGCGGCAACCGGCGTTCGATCTGGCGTTCTGCCTGCACGAGGACTGGGAGGCGAACGGGTTTTACCTCTACGAACTCAATCCCGATGCACTGCCGTCGCTGGCGCAGCGCATGGTGGACGCGGTGGCGCGGGTGTGTCCGGTTGATTTCGCTGACGTGATCGAGGGCCGGCCCGCGCGCGGCGGCATCATCCATCCCAGCCACGATCCGGCCTCGCGTCCGCAGTGGCCGGAAGCTTTCTGGCTGCTGCAACACAAGACCCGACTGAGCTACACGCTCGAAGCGCCGTCGGACTTCCCCATGGCGACCCGCGTGGATGCGCTGGTGGCTGCCGTGAACGCGGCGCTAGTCAGTTAAGCTGGAGCGATGCAATAGAAGCGCGGCATCTATGCCGCAGCAATGTGGAATGGGAGAGGGAGAATGGAGTTTCCAAGCGGCTCGATGGCGCGCACCCAATGGTGGGCGTTCAGGCAGGCCGTCCATCGGTGCCTGCGCCCCTTGAATACGGACCTTTCTGCGGCATGAATGCCGCGCTCCTCCGCGCTTCACTGCATCGTTCCGGCTGAGAACGGTTCACGTGGGGCGAAGCCCGGCTGTCTGCTTCACCGCGTTGACGATGCGGCGGTCGTCGGTGCCGGAGTCGCGGACTAGCTCCAGGAATTTGGGGAGTGTCGTGTTCATTCGACGCAGGAATGGGCGGTCGCCTGCGCAGCCATACATCAGGTCGGCGGGCATTTCGCCGCGCAGTTTCAGCCGGGCCTTCACGATGAGACGGGGCAGCCACGAGATGCCGTCCACCTCGGCGGACTTCGCCGGAAGGCTCGCCATCGTGGCGACGCGGCCGGTGGATTTGCCGCCGAGGACGTTCAGGAAATAATCGCGCCGGATGGCGGTGACGGCGAGTGTGGTCGCAAAGTCGGGGTCGCCGTTGTAGCGCTGGCAGTCGTCCACGAAGTCGAAGAGTTCCTGCGTGGAGCAGCCGATGCCCGCGAGGAAGGCCTGGTCCGCCGCGCTGAACATCGAGCCGGGAGTCTTGCGGCCCGAGTGCCACGCCTTCTCGGCTCGGTCCCACACTTGCCGGAATTCAGCCTGCCAGTCGGTGTCGTTCATGACGCGAGGATAGCCGGTGGACTTTTGGAGGCAATCTCTTGCCGGGGCTGCTACGCTCGTCGTCATGGAAATGCTCAACGACGCGATCGCCACGGTGCTTCGGGAAGTGGAGCGGGGCTTCGCGGCCAGGCGCGCGGCGGGCGGGCTGCCGATGACGCCGGAGCGCATCCGGCTCACCCTGAACTTCTCGCTCGATGCCGCCGGCCAGATCGCACGCGCGGAACCGGACGCCCCGCACTCCGTGACGGTGGAGTTCATGGTCGGCGAATGGGGGCAGTTGCGGCCGGTGGTCGCGCCCGTCGCGCTGGCGGCGAAGCCTGTGATCGAAAACGGAATCATCCCCGTGCTGTCGCAAGTCTTCGGCGCTCCGGGCTTCGACAGCTCCGCGCGGGCAACGGTTTTTCGCGAGACGCTCGCCGGCCATTCACACGACGAAGTGCTGGCCGTGCTGGCCACGCTGCGGCCCGAGGCGACCGCTCCGTTGGACAACGCCACGCGTCTCGCCAGCCACGTCCTGCGCGGGATCATCCAGAGCGGGCCGACGAAGAATGTGGGGCTGGGGGCGAAGGCACTTGTCGAGCTGCTGACTCAGCACCCGCTGTCCGAAGTTCTGCGCGTCGCCGAGACGACGTGGAAGACGCACGACGACTGGCTGGGGATCAAGCCGTAGGGCGGCGGCTACTGCTTGTAATCCACCGCGAGAATTTCCAACTCCTGCTCGCCGCCGGGCAGCTTCACCCGCACGCGCTGGCCGACGCTCGCGTTAAGCAACGCCTTCGCGATGGGCGAGCGCCAGCTCACCCAGCCGCGGTCGAAGTCCGCCTCGTCCACGCCCACGATGCGGTGGCACGCCTCGACGCCGCCCGCGCCTCGCACGGTGACGGTCGCACCGAAACGCACGCGACCGTCGGGCGTGGCCGGCGGCTGCACGACGGACGCGGTGCGGAGGCAGTCGTCGAGGATCAATGCGCGCTGTTCGATCGCGGCGAGTTGCTGCGCCTTGTCCGGGTTGCCCTTGCCCGTCAGGAGTTGTTCGCGCGCGGCTTGGAGGCCGGCCAGTTCCTGGCGCAGCCGCCGCTCGCCGTCGGGCGTCATCAAGTTCTGCGTGCCCGGGGGAATCGAAGACACGCGCCGCGACACCACGGGCATCTCAGGCTGATCATCTTCGCGGGTGAAGGCTTTGCTCATGATAAACCTGTAGCGGCGGTCTGTGACCGCCGTTCGCGGGCGGTGACTTGAATCTCGTCCTCAAGGGCCCACGGCGCTCACAGAGCGCCGCTACAGGCGCAGGCTGAAGCCCGCGACTACACAGCGGCTGGCATCATCCCAGTTTGGCGCGCGTAGTTGAAGAGGCCGCCGGCGTCCACCACCGGGCGCACATCGCCGAGCGGCTTGAAGGAATGCACCTTGCCCGTCGCCTGGACCGTCACGGTTTGCGCGTCGAGGTCCACCGCCACCACGTCGCCGGTCTTGAGCACGTCGCACAGGCGCTCGGTGAGTTCACAGGGATACAGCTCGCCGGTGGCGACGCTGTTGCGGAAGAAGATGCGCGCGAAGCTCTCGGCCAGCACGACATGGCAGCCGGCGGAACCGAGCGCGATGGGCGCGTGCTCGCGCGAGCTGCCGCAGCCGAAGTTCCGGCCCGCGACGATGATGGGGAACTCGCTGTCGAGCTGGCCAGCCTGCACGAAGCGCGCGGGGTAAAGCGCGTCCGGCAATCCGATGAGCGCGTAGCTGCCGAGCTTCTCGTATTCCGCCGGGATGGTCGGCACGAGCGTGAGATACTGCGCGGGAATGATCTGGTCGGTGTCAATGTTGTCGCGCACGACATAGACCGGGCCGGTGAACTGGCTTTTCATCGGGCGCGAATGTGGGGAGAGGCTGCGCGGTTTTCAACCACATTCCCGCATTTGCCGGCTGGCGCACCAGCGGATGCGATGTCTATCCTCCCGCCGCATGGCAACCAATCGCATCGGCATCATCGGCGGCAGCGGGCTTTACCACATCGAGGGCTTCACCAACCAGAAATGGGTGAAGGTCAATACCCCCTTCGGCGATCCCTCCGACGAACTCCTCACTGGTCAGCTTGCCGGCCGTGAAGTCGTGTTCCTCCCGCGCCACGCGCGCGGCCATCGCATCCTGCCAAGCGAACTGAACCATCGCGCCAACATGTGGGCCATGAAATCCCTCGGTGTTCACTGGGTCATCAGCGTCAGCGCCGTCGGCTCGCTTCAGGCGAAATACAAACCCTGCGACATCGTCCTGCCCGACCAGTTCCTCGACCGCACCAAGCGCGACTTCGAGCACACCTTCTTCGGGCGTGGCATCGTCGCGCACATCGCCTTCGCCGACCCGATCTGCGAGGAGTTGCGCCAGCTTCTGCTCAAGTCCGCCAAGGCCCAGAAAGCACGCGTCCACGACGGCGGCACCTACGTGAACATGGAAGGCCCGGCCTTCAGCACGCGCGCCGAATCCCTCCTGAACCACCGGCAGGGCCACGACGTCATCGGCATGACGAACCTCGGCGAGGCCAAGTGCGCCCGCGAAGCCGAGATCGCCTACGCCACCATGGCGATGATTACCGACTACGACTGTTGGAAAGTGGACGAGGCGCATGTGACCGTCGCGATGGTCATCGAGAACCTCAGACGCAACGCCGCCACCGCGCAGCGCACCATCCGTCACGTCCTGCCGCTCATTCCGACGGAGCCGTGCTGGCCCTGCCACGACGCCCTGCGAAACGCCATCATGACCGACCCCAAGCTCTGGCCCGCGAAGACCCGGAGGGAACTCGCGCCCTTGCTGAAGAAATATCTTCCCTAGTCTGCGGCGGTTGAAGAGATAGACCGGCTCGGGAAAAGCGGCTAAGAAGTCCGCCATGAGCAAAGACGCACGCGAGCTTGTCGCCGAAATGTCCGGTGTCTATCGGGACGCGGAGGAGGCGCGGGTCGCCAATTTCCATCGCGTCAATCAGGAGGCCCAGCTCCGTGACCGCCCCATCTGCGCGGGCCAGACAGTTTGGATGCTCTTCCTCGAACCCGTCACCTTGGAGAACGCCATCAACCATCCGGGCTACGTCCTTCTTGCCGGCGAAGTCCGCGACACCCGCGAGACGAGCTACGAAGTCACCATCGCGGGCCGCGTGCAGACCTTCGAGCGCGCCCAGCTCTACATCCGCCGCGACGAGGCCGAACTCGCGGCGCAGACCTGCAACGCCGCAATCGCCCGCCGCCTCGCCGAGCTGCACGACGGGGAGTTGAACTGACGTGGCCTCGCCGTCTCCAATCTCCAAGAGCCACACCGGTGCGCGATTCGAGGCCACGGAGTGGACGGTCGTGCTGGGTGCCGCTGCTGATTCAGGCGAGTCGGCGCTCGCGGCGATGGAGCGGCTCTGCCGCATTTACTGGCCGGCGGTTTACGCTTTCATTCGTCGCCAAGGCCACGCGCCGCACGACGCTCAGGATCTTGCTCAGGATTTCTTCGTCCACCTCGTCGGGAAGCAATCGCTTCAGCATGTGGACCGGGAGAAGGGCCGCTTCCGCTCCTTCCTCGTCGCCTCACTGCGCAACTTCCTCGCGAACGCCCGCGACCACGCGCACGCAGCAAAGCGCGGCGGAGGTGCGGCCGTCATCTCCATCGAAGCCGAGCAGGCGGAGCGTGGCTACTTCGATGTCGCCGACACGCGCGACGCCACGCCGGAGCAGTCCTTCGACCGGCAATGGGCGCTCACCGTGCTGGACCGCGCGATGAAGCGGCTGGTGCAGGAGCAAGCCGCTGCGGGCAAGTCCGCGCAGTTCGCGCGGCTCCGCGAGTTCCTCAGCAACGCCGCCGATGAAGGCTATGACCGCGCGGCTGTGGACCTCGGCCTCAAGCCCGGCACTGTGTCCGTCGCCGTGTATCGGCTGCGCCAGCGCTATCGTGACTTGGTGCGCGCCGAAGTCGCACAGACCGTCGCACCGGGCGATGACGTGGACGCGGAACTGGGCTATTTGCTCGGCGTGCTGTAATCGCCGCGCGCGGTTGCTTTACCATTGGGAGGGAAGCCGTAAGCTTCGCCCGACTCCAACGCATGTCCGCCGAGACCATTATCAGTCCGCCCGGCGCAAGCTGCCCTCGCTGTGGCCGGCTGCTGCCCGCGCAGGCGCTTGGCGGCCAGTGTCCCGCCTGCCTTGCCGCCGCGCTTCTGCAGCCGCCCGCTCCGCCGCCGGAGATGGACGGCGACACGAACGAATTGCCGCGCCAGTTCGGCGATTACGAACTGCTCGCCGAGGCCGCGCGTGGCGGCATGGGCGTGGTGTTCCGTGCCCGGCAAATCAGCCTCAACCGCACCGTCGCCGTGAAGATGATTCTCGCCGGACAACTCAGCGGCGACGCGGCGGTGAAGCGCTTCCGTGCCGAGGCCAGCGCGGTCGCGCGTTTGCAGCACCCAGGCATCGTCGCCGCACACGAGGTAGGTGAAATCGCCGGCACGCATTACTTCTCGATGGATTTCGTGGACGGACGGAGCCTCGCGGAGATGAGCCGCACCGCGCCGTTGCCCGCGCGCCGCGCGGCCCGCTACGTCCGCGACGCCTCCGAGGCCATCGAGCACGCGCACCGGCACGACATCATCCACCGCGACGTGAAGCCGTCGAACCTGCTCATTGACCAAGACGACCGCGTGCGCGTGACGGACTTTGGCGTCGCATGCTGCCTCGAAGCCGGAGCGGAGGCCACGGCCAGCGGCGCGGTGCTGGGCACGCCGGGCTACATGTCGCCCGAGCAGGCGTCGGGGCATCGCTCGCGCCAGGGTCCGGCGGCGGACGTGTATTCCTTGGGCGCGACACTTTATGCGCTGCTCACCGGGCGTCCGCCCTTCCAAGCCGACACGCCGTTGGAAACGCTCCGGCAAGTGGTGAACGAAGCGCCCGCGCGCCCGCGGGTGCTCAACCGCAACATCCCCGCCGACCTCGAAACCATCGCGCTCAAGTGCCTGCGCAAGGAACCGGCGCAACGCTACGCCTCCGCGCAGGCGTTGGCGGATGACCTGCGCCGCTTCCTCGAAAGCCAGCCCATTCTCGCGCGCCGCGCCAGTCAGTTGGACCGCGTGTGGCGATGGAGTCGGCGCAACCCCGCGCTCGCCGCCCTCACGTTCTTCTCCGTGCTGCTGGCGCTCGTGCTCGCCACGGCGGCCACGCTCCGCCTGGCCGACGCGCAATCCGCCGCCACCCGTCTCGCCGAACGCAACGCCGCTGCCCTCAGCGCCTGCGCTGCGGACGCGGCGCGTCAAGCCGAGCGGATGCGTTTTGAGTTGCGTGAACTCAGCCGCCCCGTGCTCGAACTCGCGCGGGATGCCAGCCTCGTCGCGGCTCTGCGCGAAGGGAACATCTCGGGTGTCTCGGCGCAGTTGCACCGCGCCGCCGCGGCGGTGAATGCAGCCGAGTCCGACGCGCGCTGGGTGAACCGGGCCGCGCCGTTTGAAAGCTGGTTCTTGTTGGGCACGAACGGTGTGCTGCTCGCCCGCTGGCCCGCGATGCTCGCCCCCGCCAGCTTCGCCGACCGCGATTATCTGCACGGTGCGCTCACGAACGCCGGCACGCCCGGCCTCGGCGCGGTTCATGTGTCCCGTGTGTTTCGGAGCCGCGTGGATGGGTTGCACAAAGTCGGCCTGAGCGTCGCTGTCACCGAGGGCGGGCGCGTCCTCGGCGTGGTGATGGCGAGTCTGAGCACCGCCGGCACCGCGCCGCTCAACGATGACGCGCGCAAGACCGCGTTGTTCGCGCGCCTCGACCCGGAGCCGGGAGACACCGCCGCTAACCAACTCGTCGTGCTCCTCCACCCAGCCTACTCGGCCAAGGTCTCGGCAGTCGTGCTCTCAGCCGACAAGTTCGAGTATTTCCCGCGGCCGAGTGTGGGCCGGGAACTGGCCGAGCCGGCAATGAAGACTTCGCTTCTCACGGCAGCCGCCTACCGCGACCCGGTTGCGTCACGCGATGCCGCCTACGCTGGCGAGTGGCTGGCAGGACTGGCGGCGGTGGGGAACACGGGGTTGCTGCTGGTCAATCAAGTGCGCCCGCTCGCGCCCTCCGCCGAGGACCGCGCGCTCGCGCGTGACGAGCGGTTTTGGAAAGGGGCTGGAGTTGGGCTGGCAACAGTCGTGGCGTTGCCGTTGTTGCTCGTGCTCCTGTGGCGTCGTTTCGGGCAACGTGGCGAGGCGGGTTGACCGTGCCGACGTAGCCGCCGAGGTCAGGAGGCGAACTCGTTCGAGCATCCAACCCGTCCGCCTCCTTACCTCGGAGGCTACAAGGAGGTTTCTTTTCCGGTAATCCTTGCCGGCAGTTCCGTTTGTAGGAGGTGAAGCACATGCACAAGAACCCAAAACCCACACACCTCATGAAGCCCGAACACCTCGAACTCGCCCACCGCCTCGGAGCCTATCAACTCGATGACCCTGCCGCCGCGCTGACCTTCAGCGAGCGGCTGGCGCGCGACAACGGCTGGACGGCACGCTTCGCAGAGCGCGCCATCCAGGAATACAAGCGGTTCGCCTTCCTCTCCGTCGCGGCGGGCCACCCGGTCTCGCCGCCCGACGCGGTGGACCAGGTCTGGCACGAGCACCTGATTTACACCGAGTCGTATTGGAAGGACTTCTGCGGCGATGTGCTGGGCAAGCCCCTGCACCACCACCCGACTCGTGGCGGGGCGGACGAGAGTGAGAAGTTCGCCAAGTGGTATGCGCAAACACTGGCGAGCTACCGGAATTTTTTCGGCGAAGAGCCGCCCGCCGACATCTGGCCGTCCGCAGCAACCCGTAAGACCGGGGAGGAACAACACTGTGCTGTGAACCCGCTGCGCAACTGGGTCGTGCCAAAGCCGCGACTCGCCACATGCATTGCCGTGGTGTTCGCCGGGGGCGCGGCGTTGTGGGTGAGTCCGCAAATCCACTCGCCCTTCGAACTGTTCGGGCCGGAATTCCTCTGGTTCTACCTCGGTTGCATCCTTGTCGGGCTGGTGGCCGGGGCGCTGGTGCGCCGTCGGCTGCGCAATGTTGACGGCGAAGCACCGAGTGCAGCAAAAGAACTCGACCCTTATGCCGTGGCCCATCTGGTCGGCGGCGAGGCGGCGGCCGTCAACGCTGCCCTCACGAGCCTCGTGCAGCGCGACATTGTGTCCGTCACTGGCGACGAAGCCCGCGTGCGCGTGCTCTCGCCGCTACCGGCGGACGCGCATCCGCTGGAGAGCGCCATCCACACGCTTGCGCCGGCGGAGGACGGCGTGGGTGTTGTCCAGTTGCGGGAGAAACTGGCGTTGCAGTTGAAGCGCATCGGCACCGGACTTGAGGCGCGTGGTTGGTTGCTCGCCGAGAGCCAGGCGCGGCGTGCGATGCTGGTGCCATTCAGTATCGCAGCGGTGGTCCTCGCGCTCGGTGCAGCGAAATCGGTCGTTGGACTCTGGCGACACCGGCCAATCGCGATGCTGGTCACCATGGCCGTGATTGCGGCCATCCTGTTCGCCGTGAGCTTCCTGCGCCGCCCTCGCCGGTCACTCGCCGGTGACCACGCGGTTGCAAAGCTGAAGGAAGAGCACCGTGCCCTAGAGCACCTCACCCCCAGCCTGCTTGCCGCAGAACCTTCGTTGGGAGCACTTGCAGTCGGACTATTCGGAGTAGGTGTGCTAGCCAACACCGCGCTGGCGTCACTGGAGAAACCGCTGACTCCGCAGGCAGGCAACGCAAGCGGCGGTTGCAGCGGCGGCGGAGGCGGCTGTGGTGGTGGTGGCTGCGGCGGCGGTTGCGGCGGCTGTGGTGGTTGAAAGAACTCCGTCGCGCTTCGGCTCGCGTCCCGACACACTCAACCTCACGCACCGCATGGAAACTCTCCTCTCCTTCCTCATCGTCGCGACGGCGATTGGCGTGATGCTGCGCGGCGTGGATGTGCGGGTGGCGCTGGGCGCGGCGGGGTTGCTGCTCGCACTGGTGGCGGGCGTGCCAGAGAAGTTCGTGGTCGCGCTGGGCAACGAGGCCATCAATCTCAAGACCATCGGGCCCATCTGCGCGTCGCTGGGCTACGCCTACGTGCTCAAGGCAACGGGCTGCGACCGCGAGATGGTGCGCGTGCTCCTGCGTCCGCTCCAGCGCGCGAAGTGGCTGCTCATCCCCGGCGGCTGCCTCGTGGGCTTCGTGACGAACACGGCCATCACGAGCCAGACGGCGGTCGCGGCCACGGTCGGCCCCATCCTCGTGCCGCTCATGCAGGCGGCGGGGTTTCATCCGATTATCGCGGCGGCGACGCTCGTGCTGGGCTGCTCCGGCGGAGGGAACTTGTTCAACCCCGGCGATGCGGACCTCGTGGCGATACAGCAAGCCTCCGGTGCGCCGATGACGAGCATCCTGAATGCGATGTTCGCGCCGCTCGTGGTCGGGTTCATCGCGGCGGTGGCGGTGTTCATGGTCCTCTCGCGACGCGCGCCGACGGAGAAGGTCAAGGCGATGGAGTTCGCGGCCGTGGACTTCACTGCGCCGGTGGACTGGGTGAAGGCCGCGCTGCCGCCGCTGCCGGTCGCGCTGATTTTTCTCGCGCTGCCGGGCTGGAATTTGTTGCCACC